>JAAUOZ010000044.1 GCA_012034655.1 Leptolyngbyaceae cyanobacterium CSU_1_3
ATGGTGAGGCAGGGGAACCGAACTCTTTCCTAACTCCCCTCGCCCGAGATTGGGAGAGGGGCGAGGGTGAGGCGAATCCAAAGCCTTACAGTTTATTTAATTCTCATTCCTAAGTTTGATTGCGTGAGACCGTCACTGCTAACCTTTGTTCATTTCATTGTTCGTTTCAATAGATGTCGGTTTGGGCTAATTCTTGAGAATGAGCTTATACTCGATCGACGGTTTATAGTTCAAACGAACTATATCACTCTAAATTGAGTGAATTGAACTGGATCAACAAATTTAAATATTGCCGGATTTACTGACTACATATAGAGTAGTAAGACAACTTTTTACCCCATCTAACACTACAAATAGCGGAGAGGGAATCCCTCATGGTTCGAGACATTGAACGCATCAGATCCAGAAACATTGCAGACTCAGCCAGTCCAAAGGTTCAATCCCATGAAAACGTGCAGTTTCCTGCCTCTGCCCCGGCTGCCAACCCTGTTTTCTATCGCACCTACAGCCGCAAAGTCGGAGACAACCGCCGCGAATCTTGGCAAGAAGTCAGCGATCGCACCATTCAAGGACTCGCCGAACTAGGGCAGTTTACCGCAGAAGAACGCGCCTTGATTGAGAAAATGCAGCAGTCGATGCGCTGCTTGCCTTCCGGTCGCTGGCTCTGGGTGGGCGGCACAGGCTGGATCAAGAAACCCGAAAACTTTTCTGGCTCCTACAATTGCACCAGCACCAACGTCACCGACTGGCGATCGTTTGGCTTGATGATGGATCTAGCCATGATGGGATCAGGAACTGGCGCAATCTTAGAACCCAAATATACCAACCAACTCCCCGCGATTCGCAATCGGCTCACCATCAAATCGGTGAGTGAGATCGGCTCCCAGCCCGTAGGTCAACGCCAAGACCAAACCGAGATCACCATTGTCGGGCAGCAAGCCACCATTCGAGTGGGCGATAGCCGTCAGGGTTGGGTCGCCTCCTATCAAGGGCTACTCGAACTCTCCACCGACGATCGCTTTCATGGAACCGTCGAGGTCATCGTTGACCTGAGCCATGTTCGCCCTGCCGGAGAACGCCTCAAAGGATTTGGCGGTGTCGCAAACCCCGTCCGGCTACCGGGTCTCTATCAGCGCTGCGCTACGATTCTCGATCGAGCAATCGATCGCCCCCTCACCTCCGTCGAATGCTGCCTGCTCATCGACGAAGCCGCCGCTTGTGTGGTCGCTGGCAACATTCGCAGGTCAGCAGGGATGCGCCAGGGCAGCAGTCATGATCCTGATTTCGCTGGAGCGAAAGATAACCTCTGGCAACAAGATGCCGACGGAAATTGGCGCATTGACCCCGATCGCGATGTCCTTCGCATGGCCAACCACACCCGCGTCTACCACCATCAACCCACCGAGCAAGAATGTATCGATGCGGTGCGTAAGCAATTCTATTCGGGAGAAGGCGCAATTCAATATGCACCGGAGGCGATCGCCCGCTCTAATGCAGACATTCTCTCTACCCTTGACCTAAAAACTGCCTTCTTGCAGGCTTACCAAGCAGGGCAAGGGCGACAATGGCTGCAAGAACGCTACCCCAATATGCCCCCTCTAGAATTAGAGCATCGGCTGGGGCGCTACGGACTCAACCCCTGTGGGGAGATCTTGGGCGAAAATTTTCACTGCAACCTATCTGAAGTACACCTCAATCAGCTTGATCCATTCAACTTTGAGGAGCAAGAAGCGGCATTCACCGCCGGGGCGCTCTCGGTGGCGGCGTTGTTAAACCACAAATTTAATGAGCCACGCTATCAATATTCCCGTGAGCTTGACCCGATCGTGGGGGTTTCCTTTACGGGGCTATTTGACTTTTTTGTTAATGCCTTTGGGGTAGAGTGGTTGCGCTGGTGGGAAGCGGGTCGGCCCGATACAGTGAAAGGGTTACAGTTTAAGCAGCGAGAGCAAGACTATCTGACTCGGTGGCGTGAAATTGTGCATCGCGTGGTCGGAAACTATTGCGATCGCCATCATCTGCGTCGTCCCAATCGCTGCACCACCGTCCAACCGGCCGGAACCAAATCATTGCTGACGGGTGCAAGCCCTGGGTGGCATCCCCCCAAAGCTCAGCGGTTCATTCGGCGCATCACGTTCCGCAAAAATGACCCCGTAGCCCTGGCCTGTTTGGATTATGGCTACAGCATTGTGCCATCGCAGTCAGACAAAGACGAAAACGGCAACTTGTTAAACGATCCCTTCGATTCTCGTTGCACTGAGTGGCTAGTTGAAATTCCCGTAGAAGTGCCCTGGGCAACCCTGCCGGGAGCCGATGAAATCGAGATCGAAAAATTCTCAGCGATCGCCCAAATGGATTTCTATCTGCAAGTTCAACAGCACTACACCACCCACAACACAAGCGCCACGATCGAGCTACGCGAAGACGAAATTGAAGCGCTGGCCAGCCGAATTTATCAAGCGATCGACCATCACGAAGGCTACATCAGCGCGGCATTATTAGCCAGATTTGATGCCCCTTTCCCACGGTTGCCCTTTGAGAAAATCGATCGAGCCACTTACCATCAACTGCGAGCAGAAGTGGTTTTGCGCCAAAAAACAACTGATTTCTACACCGCTCTGACTCACTATGACTCTGGCGAAGTCGTCGCAGAAGGCCCCGCAGGCTGCGACAGCGACAAATGTATGATGCCTGAGAAAAAAGGATAGCGCTTTCCTGAAAATAATTTCGATCTCTAGGGGCGATCGCGAATCTTCAGGATACGGCAATGCCACGCTCCTGAAAGGGATGGGTCGCGCTGTGATCAGAAATTGCCTACTTCAGTAGGAAGGCGGAATGATGGATCAGATGCATTTCGACTGCACTCACGGCTCGAAATCTCCTCTGGAGGCGGGTTGAGCGCAGTCGAAACCCGGCATCTGGTTTGCTTTAATTTCGTCTCGCCCTCCAAAATCGCAACTCTAAAACCCAAAATAGTGTAGAGTCCTAAATTTCCCAAGTGCCCATCCTCACTTCTCGTGCTTCTCCATGCCCCTTGCTCCCTGGCGATCGCCCCTCTCCCGTGCCCTACACCGCAATCGTTCTCTGGTATACGCGCGTTATTTGCAATTAGCGACGGTGCGATCGAACCATCGGCCCGCCAACCGAACCGTTGTCTTTAGGGGCTTCTTCGACGACGAAACCAATCAGCTAAAGTTTGTCGTCGATGGGCGCAGTGAAAAAGCCGAACAAATTGAACAAAACCCTTGGGCAGAAGCCTGCTGGTATTTCCCAAAAACCCGCGAACAGTTTCGCCTCCTGGGAACACTCACCCTGATAGGAGAAAGCCACCCCGACTCGACTCTGGCAAAAGCCCGCCAGATTGCCTGGCAAGATCTCTCAGACAGTGCCCGTGTTCAATATCTCTGGCCCCACCCTGGGCAGTCAAGAACCGACGCGATCGCCTTTTCTCTACCTCTCCCCGATGCCACGAAACCATTACCGCAGTTCTGTTTGCTGCTGCTGTCGGCAACTCAGGTAGATCACTTAGAATTGCGAGGCGATCCCCAAAATCGGCAACGCTATCTTTTGGCTGACGATCGCACCTGGGAAATGCAAGATCTCAACCCATAGCGCAAACCTACAGCGCAAACCTACAGCGCGCAAAACGTAACGCAAATCAGGGTGCGATCTAATTCAAGTTCAAATGCTCAAATGCCAGAGCCATCTAGAAACTCGTCGATGATGCGATCGCGCAGTCGGCAACTCGGAATCACAGGCTCAACAGGCTCAGGCTTTGTGCTTTCAAGAACAGGTTGGCTAGGGGCGCTGTCTGGAGAAACGGCTGCCATCGCATAGCAAGCAGCGATCGATTGACGAGTTTGGAGAGATTGAATTTGCTGCTCTAGGGTCTCAATGCGATCGACCAGCGCCCGAATCACCTGCGCCTCAGAGTCGGGCAGTCTGCCATGCTCTAACGGTTCGACCCGTTCTCCAGAGCGATAGACAATGCGACCCGGAATGCCCACCACCGTGCAATCTGAGGGCACATCTCGCAAAACAACCGACCCCGCTCCAATTCTGACATTGTTGCCAATTTGAATATTTCCCAAAACCTTCGCACCCGCCCCAACGACGACATTCTCGCCAAGGGTGGGGTGACGTTTGCCGCATTCTTTGCCAGTTCCACCCAGCGTCACCCCTTGGTAGATCAACGCATAGTCGCCAATAATTGCCGTCTCACCTACCACAACGCCCATGCCATGATCGATAAATACGCCCTTGCCGATCGTGGCTCCAGGGTGAATTTCGATGCCCGTCAAAAACCGAGCAATATGAGAAACCAATCGTGGTATGAAGGGTAAACCGAGCCTCCAGAGCCAGTTTGCGCCCCGATGAAACATCAACGCTTGCAGACCTGGGTAACAAACCAAGACCTCTAGCCAGTTGCGGGCGGCTGGGTCGCGATCGAAAATAATTCTGAAGTCAGCGATCAGGGTTTTGAGCACAAGTCCTGTCCCATGCAGCGCGATAGACCGTCATCATTCTAGCTTGAGAGGGGACGGCTTGAGGGATGAGGGAGATTCTCTAGTCCGGCTTTCTGTCATTCTTGTTAATATCCAGAAAGACCGACTTTTATGAGGAATCGCCTGATGTTCTTTGACGAACTTTCACCCATTTTTAGTGAAATGACTCAGCAACCCGTTGCTTTTTTTGGGGGACTTTTTTCGGGACTGCTGCGCTTGAGTCTGGCAGATGATCCCGTCAAAAGTTGGCTCGACCAAAATTCGGGGACGACTTTCACTGCCTCTACCCAAAGCCACAGCGCCAACGGTAACGGTGGGCCACAGTCAATCTCGATCGACTAAGGAACGTGGATTCAATCATTCCGTCCACTGCAAGGTGGTCTTGCCCCCACCCCAGCCCTCTCCCAACTTGGGAGAGGGCGCAGGAGTCCGGTTCCCCTTCTCTCAAGCTGGGAGAAGGGATTAGGGGATGAGGGCGAAGATCTCCGGCATTGATCAATCCACATTCCTAAGTAGTGGGAAATTAAGGCAAACCAGATGCCGGGTTTCGACTCTGCTCAACCCGCCTCCAGGGGAGACCTTGAGCCTTGAGCAGAGTCGAAATGCGTCTGAGCAATCATTCTGCCTTCCTACTGAGTGACTTTCTGAGGGATAGCAGATAAGGGTTTGGGAATCGACTTGGGAATCGACTGCTGCCAGCAAAAGGGTTACTGAACTTACGTTGCAGAACGCTGCTTGTTGCCAGCAGAGCCAGAGAAACCCAACAACCTATTCTGTTTGTCTCTCACGTTTCATCCCTTCAAAGCCTCCCATACCACCCTCAGAAATCTATCCCAGGTCGATCGTGCCTGAAATTTTGCAAACTCCTTGGCGAGGGGCAAGAGGTTTTTGTGGTCAGCAAACCAGCTAGGCGTGGGGCGAATCTGAAAGGGCGATCGCAGCACTGATTTTTGCGGATGGTCGAACAGGTAAGCATTGTGGACGATGCCCTGCCCAGAGCGAATGTCTTCGAGCCGATTGCCCGGAAACGCACCCCAGGTTAGGGCGCTCAGAAAGTAGAGGGTTCCTGTCCACACGTTGACCCCGATCGCCCCATAGCGCAGATCTGCGATCGCCTGTTCTAGGGCGGCTTCTGACCGTTTTTGGGTGACTTGATCGATGAGCACTACACAGGATAAATTGCCCCAAATCTTAGCGTTTGCAAACTCAACGGCAGTCGCCAAGAAGCGATCGGCTTCTGTCTCCCCTAGGCTCACCTCCGCGAGAATTCCACAAAAGGCTTCGGTTTCTAAAGCATACTCTCCCGCCTGTGCCGGAACGTCCCAAATCACCGTCCAGGGCACTTCTCCGCCGCTTACGGCTTCTGCCTGGGAGTAGCGATCGAGAAACCCCTGATATCGCTCTTTTGTGCCAGGATAGTAAGCCTTGCGAGGCGGAATTTTGGCAAGTTCTTGTTTAACCTGGCTGAGAAATTCTGCCCGTTGTTGCCAACCTTTTGCCGTCACCAGCACCTGACCTGCCACACAGTTAAAGCTGGCATTGTTGACCACCATAGCCGCCACCTGCCGCGCCTGAAATTTGAGAGCCGATGTTGACCAGTAACCAGGAACGATCAGAATCGGTGTGACGCAACCTAGCTCTGAGGTGATGGGCTTGTCGAGTTGAGGGTGAGCGCTGGCTTTGCGGCGGGGCTGTTCCGCAGGGTTGCCCCATACGATCGCATCGTGGGTTTGCCCAGACCCAGTAATGTGAATCGTCTCAACGCGAGGATGCCGACAGAGGTAGCTGCCCAGTTTTGCCCCACCGTAGACAATCTGCACAAATCCATCGGCAATCAACGGCTGCAATGCTTGCTGCAAAATCGCGCCCATATACTCGTTGACAGGGTTCATTTTGAGCAACACAACCTGATCTTCGGCAAACAGCTTGTGGAGTGTATCCATTGGCGCGATCGATGAAACATTCCCCGCGCCCAACACTAGGGCAATTCGACCTCAACTTGACTTCCAGCTTGACCTCCAACTTGACCTCTAGTTTGATCTCCAACTTGACCGTTGCTTGGATGGGTGGCAGATGGGGGGCGATAGATTTTTCCCTGGGTTGCAGGCTTGCCGGGTTCGAGCCAGATTTCGCCTTTGAAGCCGAGCCACAGCAAGCGATCCATCCAGTTATCTGGAAAGACCTGCCTGATAATTTGCCCCGACGATCGTGTATAACTTGCAACAGATGAAGGCTGGCCGTTTGCGTGCAGAGACTTGATTAATAAGTTCAAATTTAGCAATGTGGCAATGGTTCCGGCTAGCCATTCTTCGCCTGCCAGATCTGAAGCTGGATCGATTCCCTTAGCGATGCAGGCAGCGTTGACCCAATCTTCTGCAACTGCAATCACACATTCGACGCAACAGCGTAAATAATTGATACGCTTCTCGGTATCAAGATTGATCCAAACCTGTTTGCGATCGACCAATTTTGCGATCGCTAAATTTGCCTTTTCTAAATTTGCTTCTTCTAAATTTGTTGGATCAATGGGAAACACAGGACTCTAAAATTGGCTTCTCTTAAGAACTTGTTCGGTGTAACCAAGTGGAGGGTTGTTCGCGATGGTCATCCGATCGCTGCACCTGATCTTTAATCGTTCCTAGGTCAATATAGAGATCTGAGACGTTGATCAGGCTGTCACTGGTCATCGACTGCAAACTGACCACCTCTACACGAATCCCCTTATAGGTGACAGAATTGACCGCGTAGGCTAGATCGCCATCCCCGCTGAGCAGAACGATCGTGTCACAGCAGCGCGCCAACAACAGCATATCGATCGCCATTTCGACATCCAAATTGGCCTTGCGCGACCCATCCGGAAACTGAATGAGTTCTTTAGAAATGACGCGATATCCATTTCGGCTCATCCATAGCAGAAAGCCCTGCTGCTTCTCGTTGCTGCGATCGACTCCCGTATAAAAGTAAGCGCGTACCAGGCGACGACCTCTGACCAAAACCTGGAGTAGCTTTGCATAATCAATGCCAATATTCAAAATCGAAGCGGCATAAAATAAATTCGAGCCATCGACTAACACAACCACACGTTCTTGGTCGGCTTGGGGCTGCGAAGCTTTGTAAAACGCTGGAGTTGTCACCTCTGGCGAGAAAGACTCTGACCAGGGTTTTTCTGAGAGTTTTTCTGAGAGTTTTTCTGACGATTCCTCTGGGACTAAGCTTCCTGAATCGGGAAGCTGGTGGCTTCTTTGGGGTTTTGGAATGAGTCCCGACATATGACAACTCCTGTTGTATGTAAACGAGTTTGCGGGTTACTCCTGAATTTTGGCGATCGAGTGAGTTTCAATAAGAATTAAGCATGATAGCTCACGGTGACTCAAAAGCAGAAGAAGCTTAAGTATGTCTTTCTTTGTAGGTTGTAACATGGTTTCTTGACAATCAACCTGGGGTCGATCGACAAGTCCATGACTCTTGATGTATCGCAACATTTTTGCATCAACTTCCTAAGCTGAGAAGCCGTCAAAACTGCTTGCATTCATCTAAAAGGCGGATTAGTTCGGCAATGGTGACCACCTGAGCGATCGCGCCTCTAGGCGAATGGGGAGCGTTCCCGTCAAATAATTCTGAAATTGCCCCCAGGCACACCTGCTGCTCAAGGTGGGTCGTCAGTGGCTCCCAGTCAAAAGGCAAAGGAAACTCGGCGTAGAAGTGGTTCCAGGTGCGGAGAAAGGGGCTGAGGAGCCAACTCCACACCGTACCCTGGTGGTAAGCCAATTCTCGTTGCCAAACATTGCCTTTGTATTGCCCAATGTAAGCGGGATCGTTCGGGTCGAGGGTTCGCAAACCGTAGGGGGTAAGGAGACGATCGTGGGCGACTCGTAAAATTTGCCGCGCCTGTTCGGGGGAGAATGCACAATGGTGCAGCGACAGGGCTAACACAGCGTTGGGGCGAAGGCTGGCATCAATGCGATCGTCCGGTTCGATCGTGTCAAACAGGTAGCCACGATCGGCATCCCAAAACCGTTGCAGAGACTGTTTCACCTGATCTGCCTGGTCTGCATAGCGTCGTGCCTGGTTGACGAGGGTGGCGTTGGTGACATCCATACGGCTGAGGGCAGTTGCCCACTGATTTGCCCAGCAGAGTGCTGAGTACCACAGTGCGTTGACTTCGATCGGTTTGCCGCGTCGGGGGGTGACGGGTTTGCCTTTGACCCTGGCATCCATCCAGGTGAGGGCGATCGTGGAATCATCCCAGGTGACTAGTCCATCCACGGCATCAATGCGAATGTTATAAAGTGTGCCCGTGGTGAATGATTTATAGATTTGTTTGACGATGCTATATTGCTCGATCAAAAAGTCCCAATCGTGGCTGGCTTCGAGGTAGAGTCCGAGGGTTTCGATCCACCAGAGGGAGGTGTCGATGCTGTTATAAATGGGTTGGCCGTCGGGTTCTGAAAAGCCGTTGGGAATTAGCCCTTGATGGCAATATTGACCCAGCATTTTGAGCAGCGATCGGGCGAGAGAAAATCGTCCCGTGGTCAGCGTCAAACCAGGAATCGCCATGAGCGTAAAGCGCCCAACTTCTCGAAACCAGGGATAGCCAGCAATCACTGTCGGGCTGGAAGTCGTGTTTCTGTAGGCGAGAAAGTGATCGCCAATCTGTATAAGCTGTTGTTGTAGGTTAGGGGTGTCTGATGTAATCAAACTTTTATTATACTCCTGGTAAATTTTTAGTTCATCATCGAATGTTTCTACTGTAAGTTTTAGCGATTCTTTTTGTGATCCAACACTTGCTGTTAAGGTGATTTCTTCGTCTGATTTTAGTGTGATTGAGAGATATCCTGGGCTGTAAAGATCTTCTGTATCATCTAATCTGCGACGGGTTTCTTCTGGGTAGTGAAAATTCCAATACCAGACGCTATCGGGGTGATATTCCCCGTGATTCCAATGCAATTGCCAAAGCGTTCCAACCTGACCTGTGTGAATGGATTGTAGAACTAGCTGCTGCGGTTCCACGATTTGAGAAAAACTGAGATTAGAGGATTGTCGTTGTTGTTGATGAAACGTGCGATCGCCAATAAGCGGCCGTAGTTTCAGAATGGCTGGTTTTGCACCCTGATAGCGATACCGAATCAAAACCCGATGCTGAAATTTTGGGAATTCCTGTGGTGCTCCTGCCTCGGTTTTTGCTAATTCGTGGGGCATGAGAATTTGTCGCGTCAACTGCCAATCATCCTGCTGCCAGACCCAAGTGGGAACTGGATCGAGGCTGAACGATCGCAGCAGTTGATAGCCCAATGGCGAGACCGAGCCACCTCTCCAAAAGTTTGTCCCCAACGAAAAAGTCTGGTCGGCAGTTTCTAGGCTGGCATCGATGTGAGAGAGCAGCAGCGTGCAACGATCGGGCGGATCGAGGGCAGCCATCAGCCAGCCGTGGTAGGTGCGGGTTCGAGCGTCGCAAACTGTGCCACTGGAGAAACTACCAAGTCCATTAGTGAGGAGCCATTCTCTGGTGTCGAGGTCGGGCATGGGAAGAGGGAGGTGCTTGTTTTTCGTATTCAAGACTCATACCGTGTTTTCACCTCAAAACGCTCAACCTTTTTTTATCTTTCACGATCTTTTTACGCTGTTTTGGTTTCTGCATTTGAGCGGCGTGTAGTCTCCGGGTCGCGATCGGTCTCTGTGATTTGAGCAATTATCCTTCAATTGCCCAAAATCAGGAGTGTTGCCCCCATGCTGGAGACCCCTGAAGAGTTGTTGAACTGACGCTAACTAGATTCCGGTTTCACAGACTTTGTAGGAGCCACGATCGCGTCCCCAACACGCCCCGCGCAGCCTCAGTGATCTAGTTAACTCGAACTCATAATGACTGCGAAAAAGCAAGCGTTTGTGATATGGTTGTAACAGTTCGTAAATGATCGCAAGGCACTGAGCCGCGCTTCAGACTTGCTCGTCATGTTGCGAAAGACGTACTGCTACAGCAAGGAGACTTTCCTATGACCCAACTAAACGAAGGATGCCTGAGAGTCGGTCAGACTGCTCCCGACTTCACTGCCACGGCCGTCGTTGACCAAGAATTTAAGACCGTCAAACTATCTGACTATCGCGGTAAATACGTGGTTCTCTTCTTCTACCCATTGGATTTTACCTTCGTTTGCCCAACTGAAATCACCGCCTTCAGCGACCAATACGAAGCCTTCAAGAATTTGGGTACAGAGGTTCTCGGCGTGTCCGTCGATAGCGAATTTTCTCACCTGGCCTGGGTACAGACCGATCGCAAATCCGGTGGCGTTGGCGATCTAAACTATCCCCTCGTTTCTGACATCAAAAAAGAAATCAGTAGCGCCTACAATGTGCTTGACCCTGATGCGGGCATCGCTCTACGCGGGCTGTTTATCATCGACAAAGACGGCACAATTCAATACTCCACGATTAACAACCTCTCCTTTGGTCGCAGCGTCGAAGAAACCCTTCGTATTCTGCAAGCCATTCAATATGTGCAGACTCACCCTGATGAAGTTTGCCCGGCGGGTTGGCAACCTGGAGACAAGACAATGAATCCTGATCCGGTGAAGTCGAAAGAGTTTTTTGCCGCAGTCTAGAGCTAAGTAGTGGGGTGAAATTAAAGCCAGACGGCGGGTTTCGCCTCCGCTCAACCCTTCTTTAGGGGAGATTTTGAGCCTTGAGCGAAGTCAAAATGTGTCTGATCAACCATTCCACCTTCCTACTTATTTTGGATTAAACCTAAAGTCCCGAAGTTTGCATAGCGAATGCGCGTCCGTTGTCAGTTTGCCGCTAGAAAGTGGGGGTGACAACGGACGCTTAATATTTGGGCATTGCTTAATGGAAAATCTACGCTAGGGGTAGCATTTTTAAGGGGTTTTCAGCCCCTCAAAAAACTTTTGACCGATCGCGAGTTACGCATCAGTTGCGGATCGACATGTGGGCTGACAGAGAATCGACACGGGAGTGCTCTGAGTGGGCGGTGTTGGAGATTTGCCTATCGCCGATCGTCATTGCTTCCGCCTGAGCGATCGGCACAATCTGCACCGCACAGGCTTTCAATTCGGGCTGTCTTGAGTCAGGGCAAGACGCAGCATGGGTGAGGGCGTTGGCTTCTGCCTGGTCGGCCCACAAAGCACCCCAGTGCATGGGCACAAAGACAACCCCCGGCGCGATCGCCTTCGTCACTTGCACCAAAAAGCGAGCAAAGCCCCGCCGAGATCGAACCTCCACCCATTCATCGGTTTGCACATTTAACGCTTGGGCATCGCGAGGATGAATCTCAATCACCGGATGGGGATACATTTGTTTCAATTTAGGGACACGCCCCGTTCGGCTTTGGGTATGCCAGTGCCCATATAGCCTGCCAGTCGTTAGCACAAAGGGATAGGCATGATCCATAGGTTCCGCCAGGCCTTTGGAATGATAAGAGACAAACCTGGCCCGACGATCGGGGGTGTGGAATTGGTGATCGGTGTAGAGGCGATCGCTAGGGAGTGCTGGGTGAAGGTGAGAGCCTTTAGCGGGTTGGGCAGGGCAGGGCCACTGGAGGGGGCCTTCGCTGGCGAGACGATCGTAGCTCATGCCCGACTGGTCACAGGGTCGCCCTCTGGTGAGTTTGACAAATTCGGCATAGACCTCGGCGGCGTGGTTGAAAGCAAAGGCAGCGCTAAACCCCAGACGACGGCCAACTTCGGCAAAAATCACCCAATCGGGGCGAGCCTCTCCAGGGGGCGTTCTAAACTGGGAGCACAGGGTAACGCGCCGTTCAGAATTGGTCATTGTGCCGGGGGCTTCGCTCCATTGAGCGGCGGGTAAGAGCACATGGGCAAACTCTGACATCTCGGTGGGGTAGTAGCAATCTTGGTAAATGGTGAAGGGCGATCGACGCAGGGCAGCTTTGGTGCGCTCCAGGTCGGGCATACTGACGGCGGGGTTGGTTGCCGCGACCCACAACAGCCCCACTTCGGCGGTTTCTAGCCCGGTGATCATCTCCCAGGCGGTGCGACCGGGATAGGGGAGATCTGCCCGGCGGGGAGTTGCCAAAATTGCTCGACTTCGGCGCGGTGTTCGGGGTTGACGACCGATCGATACCCCGGCAACAACCCACACAGTCCTCCGGCTTCTCGCCCACCCATGGCGTTGGGCTGTCCCGTGAGGGAGAAGGGCCCAGCTCCTGGCTTGCCGATTTGCCCCGTCATCAGGTGCAGATTGACGATCGAGCAGACTTTGGCCGTTCCTTCCGAGGATTGATTGATGCCCATCGACCACATTGAGAGCACCCGCGATGCTTCTCCCCAATAGCGAGCGGCAGTTTCTAGATCGGTCGGAGAAATTCTACAGCGCTGGGCTACAAAGTCGGGTGTGTAGGTGCGAATCAGTTCTAAAAATTCTGCAAATCCCTGGGTGTGCTGCTGAATAAAGCTGCCGTCAAGGTTGCCCCAGCGCACTAGCAAATGGGCAATGCCGTTGAGCAGATCGATGTCGGTTCCTGGGTGGATGGCTAGATGCAGATCTGCGACTTTGGCGGTTGGGGTGCAGCGCGGATCGACGACAATTAGCTTGACATGGGGGTTGTTTTTGTGGTGTCTTCTGAGCCGATTGAAGACGATCGGGTGACATTCTGCTGTGTTTGTGCCGATCAAAAAGGCACAGTCTGTAAGGTCGAGATCGTCGTAGCAACAGGGCGGCCCATCTGACCCAAAACTGCGAATGTAACCCGCGACCGCCGAAGACATGCACAACCGAGAATTGGCATCAAAGTTATTTGTACCGAGACAGCCTTTGAGGAGCTTTTGGGCAATGTAGTAATCTTCGGTTTGAAATTGCCCCGACCCATACATACAGATGGCATCTACTCCCTGGGTCTCGCGCACGGTCTGAATGCGATCGACAATCCGATTCAGGGCTTCATCCCAACTGACTCGCCGTAGGGGTTGGCCGATGGCATCGCGCATCATTGGAAACTGTAGGCGATCTTTGTGCAGGGTTTCGCTGACAGTTGCTCCTTTAACGCAGACCATTCCCTGACTGGAGGGATGAGCACGATCGCCTCGCACTTGCCAATCGGAGTGCCTTCGCTGTCCCGATGGATGGGTTTGCCAGGTTGCGCTGGAGGCAAAACCTCTAGTCCACAACCCACACCACAGTATGGGCAGAGGGTCTTGGCGGGTTGGCTCATAGGGAATGTTGAATAGGTTTTTTAAGTGTGGAAATTTGGAGAGATTCTGATTATAGGGCATCGTCTCCAAGGATTTTAGACAGGCTACGGGTAGAAGGTAGGAAGCGACAGACGAAGAAGCTTGACGCGGCTGAGTTTTGGATGTCTCAATCTTATTCTCTTTAGTGTACCGTCTACAGCCAATTAGCGGAAATTGAATTACAAAATAGAAATCATTGAGAATTCAAAATTCAGGATCACAGTTTGCTGATGCTTCTGTTCTCAGGCTTTATTTTTAGCGAGTAAAGATGTTCTCTAATGCAAAAAACTTCTGTCAACGATGATTGACAGAAGCAGCATTTTTCTGAGTATTGTTTTGTAATCAGCCGTTTGTAGAAGTCACATCGCTAGCGTGAAGTAAGGTGTTGCGATCGCTATTCTTTTCTGTACGCTGATTAACCTGTAGTTGAGCACAAGCAATCTGTTTTAATGGAGTTGAGTTTTGCGTTGTGTCTATATAGATCTCTAGTATTGCACCTGAAGTTGCTTCAAACAAAAATCGCTGATTTGGAAAGACCAGACGTTGAAACTGCAAGCCCGGAATGTTCACAATTTGAGCGATCTGAAGTTGGGTTGTGGCATTGACGTAATAGCAGAGAATTTGATCGGTCAAAGTGTCGGGTAGCGAGGCAGAAATAAGCACCATAGCGTGATTGGGTTGTCGCGTGTTTGACGTATCAACTTCGTCGTATTCACTCAATCGAAATTCACGGAACAAAACAACGATTAACCTGTTTGCATTTCACCAAAAAACTCAACCTTGACGCGATCGCCCTTCCATTCGGCTATGCTAAAGTCGCCTCTCAGCTAGGCTGATCATTACTCCTCGTCGTGGGCATAGCGACTAAACAAAAAGTCGAGGGCCTGGTTGCGGAGGGTGTAATATCGCGGGTCTTCCATAATTTGGGCCCGATCGCGGGGGCGATCGAAGGGAATCTCCATAATTTCGCCAATTTTGGCGGCGGGGCCGTTGGTCATCATGACAATGCGATCGGCGAGAAACAGCGCTTCGTCAATGTCGTGGGTAATCATCAAAACGGTGACGCGATTTTTACTCCAAATTTGTAACAGTTCTTCTTGCAGTTCTTCTTTGGTGATTGCATCTAGTGCGCCAAAGGGTTCATCCAAAATCAAAATCTGAGGACAGATAGCCAGGGCACGGGCGATCGACACGCGCTGTTTCATCCCTCCCGAAAGCTGACCTGGTTTCTTGTGCATCGCTTCGTCTAGACCCACCATGGCCAGGTGTTCGCGGGCAATTTCTAGCTTGTCCTTTTTGGATTTGTCAGGAAAAACCGCATCAACCGCCAAAAAAACATTCTCGAAGGCCGTCTTCCAGGGCAAAAGGGCGTAGTTTTGGAACACCACCATACGATCGGGCCCCGGACTCGTAATTCGCTGCCCCTGGAGGGTGACTTCGCCCGTGGTCGGTGTGTTAAAGCCAGAAACCATATTCAACAAAGTGGTCTTGCCGCAGCCAGAGTGACCGATCACACAGACAAATTCACCTTGATCGACTGTCAGATCGACCCCATCTAGCACTGTGTAAGGGCCAGTGGGGGTCGAATAAACCTTGGAAACGTTGTCTACTGCTAAAAAAGCCATGCCGGGTTTAGAAGGGGAAGTGGAGTCTAGGGCGCTTAAGGTTTGCATTATATTACGCTTAAGGTTTGCATTATATTACGTGGAGAGGGAGAGGGATGCTGGATAAGAAAGGGATGAGAGATGAAGTTGGCTCTTGCTAACCTCGCTCTTTGGGGTAGGTAGGGTGGCTTGATTGCCGTTGAAGAGCAATGAGTCAGGAATCTGCTCCACCCTCCTCCCTACTTTTTAGGCTGCGATCGCTGTCACAGAGTCGAGGTTGATCTCTTTGACGGTAAATTCGCGGCGAATTTGGAGACTGTTGAGGTAGCCGATGGGGTCATCGGGGTTGAAGACAACGCCATCGAAAAGACTGAAGGAGTCGCGATCGGGTTCGCTGTCGGGCAAGCCTAGTTGTCTGGCAGCTTCGCCGTAGAGGTCGATGCGACGGGTGCGCTCTGAGATTTCGACCCAGTTGCGGGGGAAGGGGGTAACGTTCCAACGGGCGAGTTGGGTCATTACCCAGAGAGCTTCGGCTCGGCGGGGGCAGTTTGCCTGATCCACGTTGAAGTAGACATGGCGCAACGCTGCTTCAGCATCACCGCCAGGGGTACGAACATAAGGATCGATAAACCCAGGACGAATATAGGAACCTGAAACACCCACATATTCGGGGCGGCAGAGAATGCCAAGAATTTCTTCGCGGTTGCGGCGATCGCCACAATACTCGCAGGCCATCAACAGCGCTTTGATCAGAGCAATGTGGGTTTCGGGATATTGCCGCGTCCAATCTTCGCGCACGCCCAAGACTTTTTCAGGATGCCCAGCCCAAATATCTGAATCGGTGGCAATCACAAATCCATAATTGTCCTGGATGGCTCGACTGTTCCAGGGTTCACCGACGCAAAAACCGTCAATGTTTCCGGCTGCCAAATTAGAGACCATCTGCGCGGGAGGAATAACCGTCAGGTTGACATCGCGATCGGGGTCAATGCCCCCTGATGCCAACCAGTAGCGCATGATCAGGTTGTGCATAGAGGCGGGATGCACCATGCCCAGGGTGTGGGGCTTGTGGTAGGGCTGGTCGATCGCTTGCTTGAAGTCTGCCAGCGATCGCACGCCCCGACTGTACAATTCCTTGCTCAGGGTGATGGCGTTGCCATTGCGCGAAGTGACCAGGGCCGTCACCACAGGAACTGGCGTATTGCCGCCTACGCCCAGGGTGAGGGCGATCGGCATTCCCGTGACCATTTGGGCTGCGTCAAGTCGCCCCGTAGCCACGCCCTCGGCGATCGCTTTCCAGTTGGGTTCGCGTACCAGGTTGACTTCTTCTAACCCAAATTCTTTGAAAAATCCTTTCTCTTTGGCAATCGCCAGGGGCGCGCAATCTGTGAGCGGAATGAAGCCAATATCTAAATTGACTTTCTCTAAACCGTTGCGAGACACTGCCACCTTGGGAGCCTGCTTTGCCTTGCGCTTTTTGTCGCGCTTTTGCTGATTGAGGAAGTAGATCATCTCGTTCCGCAGACCATAGTAGCTAGGATGGTTGACGACTTCCATCCGCTTACGGGGGCGAGGAATGGGAACTTCGAGAATTTGACCGATGTGGGCTTCGGGGCCGTTGGTGAGCATGACGATACGATCGGACAGCAGCAGCGCTTCATCTACGTCGTGCGTCACCATCATGCAGGTGACTTGGCTTTCTTCGCAGATTCGCATCAGTTGTTCTTGCAGGTTGCCACGAGTTAGGGCATCCAATGCGCCAAACGGTTCGTCGAGCAACAGCATTTTGGGTCGAATCGACAGAGCACGGGCGATCGCGACTCGTTGCTTCATCCCGCCCGACAGTTCCTTGGGCTTGCGATGGGCGGCATGTTCTAGCCCGACCATTTTGATGTTGTGCGCGACAATTTCTTCGCGCTCACCTTTGGGCAGATCTTCGAGAACTTTGTTGACCGCAAGCTCAATATTTTGCTGAACGGTGAGCCAAGGCAACAGCGAATAGTTTTGAAAGACCATCATGCGATCGGGCCCTGGGCTGCTAACCTGCCGACCTTCGAGCAGCACCCCGCCCACAGTGGGAGTGTCTAGCCCGGCGACAATGCTCAGCAGGGTCGATTTGCCACAGCCGGAGTGTCCGATCAGCGTCACAAATTCACCTTGACGTACATTGAGGTCAATATTCTTGAGCGCAATGTAGCTGCCACCATTGGTCAGTGGAAAAACTTTATCAACGTGGTCGATTCCTAGAAAGACAGACATAAGAGAGGTGAAGGGTGAAGGGTGAGGAAGGAAGAGGATAGGTGTCTCGATCGCCTACGGAGTTAGGGGATGCTTGATGGAAGCGCCCTCTGGTAGGGTCATGACACGGCAGCGCCCTTGATGTAGAAGTGTAGGAACGGTGTTGATCTGGGAGTTTCTTATTTTTCGGAGACGATTCTAGAACCGAGCCAGCCGACTAAGCGATCGAGCACTAACCCCACCAACCCAACATAGAGAACAGCGATGATGATTTGGCTCATGCTGTCTTCGTTGCCTGCGTTGTAAGCGTCCCAAATGAAGAAGCCAATGCCGCCTTCTGCTTTCAGCATTTCAGCCGCCACGATCGCCAGCCACGCCAAACCGATGCCGATTCTTAGACCACCAAAGACGTAGGGCACAGTCGAAGGCACAAGAATATTAAAGAAGTATTCTTTGCCCGATAGCCGCAGCACCTTGGCGACGTTGTTATAGTCTTGAGGAATTTGTTGCACCCCTACCGCAGTATTGATGACGATCGGCCAGATTGCCGTCACAAAAATTACAAACAGCGCGGCTGGGTCACTATCTTGAAAAATTCCTAGCGACAGGGGCAACCAGGCCAACGGCGGCACGGTTCGCAATACTTGAATCATGGGGTCAAGCCCACGGCGCATAAATTCACTCGTGCCGATCAGCACCCCTAGAGCAATGCCCACGATCGCCGCCAAACTATAGCCAACCATCACCCGTTGCAAACTGATCCAGATTTGCCAGCCCAACCCTTTCGAGGTTCCCCCGTCATCAAAAATGGGTTCAAAATCCATAAAACTGTCTGAGATATGACCTTAACCGGCCCAGGCATTTTTGACTCAGGACTCAAACAGAGCAATTGCCAAACCACCAAAACCACCAAAGTACAGATGAAGGGCGGCATCAGCAACTTCAATTGCTTACTAACATTTTCTGCAAACTGAGAAGACGAAGCTGGACGCAAAGAGGGATTAGCTGTCATGGCGAGAAGTTCCTAAGGATGGGAAGCAGAAAGAAAAGACGAGAGGAGTAATGAGGGCTTTGACAAGCTTTGCGAATCAGGAGAGTTCTTTGATATTGGATTGAATGAGAGATGCTACAAGAATGAGAGATGCTACAAGAATGAGAGATGCTACGACACAGGTTCCGACTTCTTGGTTGAAGCCAAGAAGTCGGGGATCTTGATTTTCACCTTGACGATGCACTAGCCGATTTCTAGGCTCTCTTAATCTTGAGGCTGTTTAGATAAGCCCCTGTATCGGCTGCATCAAACTTGATTCCATCAAAGAAAGTCTCAACTCCGCGGGATGTCTCTTTGGGAATGGCGGCTTCTTGCCCGATCGCCTTGGCGGCTTCCTTCCATAGGTCTTCGCGGTTGACCTTATCGACGAGGGCTTTGGCATCGGTGGTCGCGTCAAACTTGCCCCAGCGTATATTCTCGGTGATAAACCACAGATCGTGGCTCTTGAAGGGGTAAGACGCGTCCTCTTGCCAAAACTTCATGAGTAGCTCACTGTTAGCCAAGGTGCGCCCGTTGCCAAAGTCAAAGTTGCCCTTGGCCCGCTCAACAATGTCTGCCGCCGGAGCTTTCACATACTTGTCTGCCGAGAGAATTTCGCACATTTCTTGCTTGTTCTCTGGTTTGTCACACCAGACCTGAGCTTCTTGAATGGCCATCAACATCGCTTTGGCGGCTTTGGGGTTTTTGTCTACCCAGTCAGCGCGCATGGTGAAAGCTTTTTCGGGGTGTCCTTTCCAGAGTTCGCCGGTGATGACAGCGCTATAGCCCAGCTTTTTGTTGACCAGACGGCTGTTCCAGGGTTCACCTACACAGAAGGCATCCATGGTTTTGGTTTCCATGTTGGCAACCATTTGGGGAGGCGGAACCACCACGATATCTACATCATTTTCGGGGTCGATGCCGCCTGCTGCCAGCCAATAGCGCATCCACAGGTCGTGAGTTCCACCGGGAAAGGTGACGGCACACTTAAATTTTTTGTTGGCAGCTTTTGCCGCATCGATCTTGGCTTTCAACGGAGCGCTATCGGCCCCTAGTTTAAGATCGAGATAGTCGTTGGCGATCGAGATTCCCTGTCCATTAGTGTTTAGACGCGCCAAAATATACATCGGCAGAGGTGTGTTGCCCTTGGTGATTTTGCCCGATGCCATCATGTAGGGCATCGGAGTCAAAATGTGAGCGCCATCAATGCCACCCCGATCGAACCCAGTTCAAGGTTGTCGCGGGTCACAGCCCAAGAAGTCTGCTTGCTGACATCTACACCCGTCATGCCGTACTTGTCAAACAGCTTTTTCTCTTTGGCGATCACCAGGGGCGCACAGTCTGTGAGGGCGATGAAGCCTAGCTTGGCATTGGGTGTTTCGGGGGCATCGGCCGTGCCCGAATTCACCGCCGGAACAGCACTTGGACTCTCTGAACTGGTAGACATCTTCGCCTTGTTGGGCGAGGTACATCCATTGATCCAAATCGTTCCGGCTGCCGTTGCGCCTGCGGTGATAATGAATTTTCGTCTTGAGAAGTTTGTCATGAATCGTCTTCCGGTTTAATGAATGAAAAATGATTGAAATCGGTAGAAACCAAGCCTGAGACAATTTGTTCATCCCACAGCTTTGCGCTTCGCCCCAAACTGCTGAGTCAAATATCTAGCAGCGCTGGTTTGAGATCCTCACAGGGGATGCCCTTCTTAACACAGGTTCCGAGGTGGGCATCTTTGCCCACTTTTCCACCCATATACAGGTCAACGCCTTCCACCGTGCGCCCGTCTTTGCGAACCTTTGTACCCATCAAACCGATGTCTGCTACTTGGGGCTGTCCGCAGGAATTGGGGCAGCCCGTCCAATGAATTCGCACCGGACGCGGGCACTCGATCTCCGCTTCGATTTCTCGAATCAGAGCGACGGCTCGCTGCTTGGTTTCGATCAGGGCAAAGTTGCAGAACTGAGCACCTGTGCAAGACACGAGTGCACGGGAAAGATTTTCGGGGGTGGGGGAGAAGCGCTGAACGATCGCCTCCTCCAATAGGGCCGCTAGTCGCGAATCGGGCACATTAGGAATGAGGATGTTTTGCTCAACGGTCAGACGAATTTCTCCGCTCCCATACACTTCAGCGAGTCGGGCAATGTCGAACATATCCGTGGCAAACAGGCGACCTACAGGTACATTCAAGCCCACATAGTTCAGTCCGAGTTGCTTTTGTGGGTAAACTCCGATGTGATCGCGCTTATCCCAGATAATTTCGTCCTTCGCGGCTGCGGGTTGCAGGGTATGACCCATCTGCTTTTCGACCTGCGATCGAAATTCCCCCATCCCCCATTCATCAATCAGCCACATCAGGCGAGATTTCTGACGGTTGGCTCGCAAGCCGTGATTGCGGTAGACAATCAAAATCGCTTCACACAAGCCCACCACCCGATCGGCGCGACCCAAACATTCATAGGCAGGGCCGCCTCGCAGCGCTTGGCTGAGAAAAAGCCACCCACCAGCACATTGAAACCCAACTGCTCACCCTGATAGGCCGGGATAAAGGCAATGTCGTTGATTTCCGCATGGACGGAGTTGTCTCGACAGCCCGCGATCGCAATATTGAACTTACGCGGTAGGTTGGTAAATGCTGGGTTGCCAACTCCGTGATTGGTAATCATGTCCTGCACTTGAATGGCCAGTTCACGAGTATCAATCAACTCATCGGCATCAATGCCTGCCACAGGTGATCCGGTAATATTGCGAACATTATCCATCCCCGTCTGAATGCTCGTCAGACCCGATTGCTCAAATTTGCTAAAAATGTCTGGCAGGTCTTCAATCCGCACGCCTCGAAGCTGAATGTTTTGCCGGGTCGTAATGTCGGCGTTGCCATCTTCCCCATAGCGCTGGACAACTTCTGCCAGCGTTCGCATTTGCCCACTGGTGAGAATGCCCGTCGGAAATCGCATTCTCATCATAAATTTGCCAGGAGTGACGGGGCGAAAAACACGCCTAGCCATTTGAGCCGATGGTCGCGATCGGTTTCATCCATCGCTTCCCAACCCACCTGGGCAAAATGGCCAATGTCAGCTTTGACTGCAAGACCGTCTTTCTCGGCCTTAAACTTCTCGAACTTGTTGAGGGTTGGGGCTGATGAAATAGTGTCTGTCATGGGAAGTGCCTAGAGATGAAGTGTTCCAACCGAAACACGGAGGGGCGATCGGGTAGCGTGCCGGGAACCTACTGAATCAACTTTTACGTCAGTTGTTTGGGTATGAGATCCAAGGTTGCGATCGCTCTTGAAGGTAAGTTAGGCGAGATCTCCTTGAAGATTCGTATACATAGTTACAAAATATTTCTAAACATGCACATTTCGCATTATTTCAATGCGAAATGTGCATGTTTAAGAATTTAGGGTCTTGTAATCCCTTAAGCTACAGTTGGCTGAAAGCCTTATTTCATGGAGAACACAGATGGATCGACGGACTTTTCTATCGTGGGTCGGTGTGGGTTGGGTCGCTAGCAGTTTGCCCGTGGCGCTGGCGGCTTGCTCTGCTAATTCTCAAAGTGACTCGCCTCAAAGTAACAATTCTCAAGGTAAGTCAACTGCCGGAAACAATCGATCGGATGGCTTTCAAACGGTGGGGGCGATCGCCGATCTCGACAAGTCTCAACAGATTTTAGTAGAGCAATTTTCGGCCGGGCCGGTGCTGGTGATCCGCAATCCCCTCGACCCAAAGGGCGTGGTGGCGGTGAATCCGACCTGTCCTCATCAAGGCTGTCTGGTGACTTGGAAGAGTGAGCGCAAATCCTTCGCTTGCCCTTGCCATGCGTCTCAGTTTGCTGCGGATGGCAAAGTGGTGCAAGGGCCAGCAACGAAGGCATTGTCCACCTATGAAGCAAAAATTGAAGGGACTTCGGTTTTGGTGAAAGGATGAGGCAGAAGGGAGGAATTGAGTGGCTCAATCATTTAGTAGGAAACACTCGATTTTGTGCTCTCTACTTTTTGTACGCTCTACTTTTAGGTAGATGAACGATCGCTCCCTCCAAACCATCGTTAGGCTAGAACGGATGGAGATAAAACGATGACCACTACCACTCAGAGCGATCGTGCCCTCAGCGATCTTGAATATGATCTGTTGACAGCTTTACAAAATAAGGCTGAAGCCATAAAAGCTTACGAGACATACATTCAAGACGCTCAGGCCATGAATTCTCAGCCCTGCGTCGAGCTTTTTCAAAGACTTAGAGAAGCCGACATGAAAACAGCGCAGGAGATTCGCCATCACCTACAGCAAGTCATGCAAAATGGCCGAATGTAGCTTCGATTTCTGACAAAGCCGTGAGTTCCTAGCAGGGGCATAGCCATGCTGTTCCCCTACGATATACACTCCGCTTTGCAGTCAACAATGATTTTCAGAAAACGGTCTGGGTGCGGTAGCTCTACTGCCTCTTTTAGGAATGTGGATTCAATAATTCCTAAAACTCTGTGGGTTAAGCCTCTGGCTAATCTAGCCAGCCGAGAAGGTTCCTGTGTGCCCTACTTCGTTGATTTAACCCACAACCCTTACCTTTTATTAGTAGAGGCGGCTTAGCACATAGTCCGCTAACTTGATCAAAGCTTGCCGAGGCTCAGAAGTGGGCAATTCAGACAAGTGACCGATCGCTATTTTTGCGTGATGGTTGGCTAATTCTCGCGATCGCTCAATGCCTCGACTGTCTCTTACCAACGCCAATGCTTGTTCTAGATCGCCTTCTTGGGCAAATTCGCGCTCAATCAGCACTTCTAGATAAGGCTTTTCCTCTAAGGTGTAGAGTACGGGAGCCGTCAGATTACCACTTTTGAGATCAGACCCGGCGGGTTTGCCCAAGTCTTCGGTGGAGCCTGTGAAGTCTAGAATATCGTCCACAATCTGAAACGCTAGACCCAAATGGCGACCATAGCCATAGAGTTGTTCCACCTGAGCGTCTGACACATCACTCAAAACTGCTGCCGCCTTGGCACTGTTAGCCATCAGAGAAGCGGTTTTGTAGTAGCTCTTTTCTAGATAAGCGTCGATCGACACCGTAGAAAAGCGGTTTAAGCCTTGCTGAATCTCGCCCTCCGCAAAATCTTTGATGACCTCTGAGAGCAATTTGACCACCTGCAAATTGTCGAGGTTTGCTAGATACCAAGACGACTGCGCGAACAGAAAATCACCCGCTAAGACAGCAATACGGCTGCCAAAGCTACTGTGAACCGTGGGAATCCCAGTCGAACTTCTGATTCGTCTACCACATCGTCATGCACTAGGCTAGCCGTGTGGATCATTTCAGTAATCTCAGCGAGCCGTCGATGGCGCTCGGTGATTCCCTGGTTTGGCATTGTGGCCCGCGCCACCAAGAGAACGATCGCGGGTCTGACCCGTTTTCCCTTGGCCCCAAAGAGGTGCTCTGCGGCTGCATACAGGATCGGGTGACGTGCACCAATGAGATTTTTAAGGTTCTCCGTCAGCACACAGAGGTCTGCTTCAACCGAGGAGAATAGGGAGGTTGCTGAGGTCATGGATAAGCCGACTAAGGGGCTACATGGTTAAGAAACTTTACGGGTTCTGAACTTATTCTAAGCTAAGGGTTTTCTACATGGAATAGCAAGGGGGAAAAAGTTTGAGGATGGGCCGCGATCGAAGGCAGAAAAGCCCCAAAATCGGGAAAATTCTCCCTCACTTTAGATGAATTTGCGAAGCCCTGAGAGTGTCAAGTGTTCCTTTGCTAGAGAGTCCGCAAAGCTAGGCGCAATCTAGCTTACATAACATTGTATATTTTTTTTAAGTTCACTCCCAGAAAGTCGCCAAACCCCGGAAGTCCTGTGTTAATCTAGTTTGTAAGCATTTCAAGAAAATTACAAGCCTGGTTGCGAACTAAAAACATAGCAACTTTCAGCAACCCAACCGATTTCTCTAGGGATGTCGAGTTTTGGAATCTGAAAGTCTCTGTTGTGAGAGTCCTTAGCCGTTTGGTAAAAGTCACTCTCAGTATCGGGCTACAAAAAATCTGCTCCCAAATTGCGGGTCGTTGATAAAAATCGCATAGGCGCGTGCCGATCGCAGGATTGGCAATCGCTCAGTGCGGTTTGAGTTCGATTTGCTGAATATCGCTGACTTGCTAACCGGCTCTCCTGGTTGGTGAGATGCATCCTGCCTCAATTCTATGCTGGTTCTTTTTACTCGGTCGATCGTCCTATGTCTTATCGCGATATTCCTCTGATTATTCCAATTTTGGCTGCGGGTTATTTGGCTGTTGTTTATTTGTTGTTGGGTCTGGCTCGACGCAGTGCGACTGGGATGTCTCGTCGATCGGAGGTGTCACGAGATCTCTAGCCTCCCTCCTTGGCTCTCCTCGTCCATACTCTAGAATCTATCTTCTTCTGACCCTTCCCCTACTCCCACCACTTCTCGAACGCGATAGATGGGTCGTCCTTGTGACTCGTGATAGGTTCGCATTGAGAGTTCGGCTAATAGCCCAAAGCTGAAGAGTTGTAGCCCGGTGAGCAAAAGCAGCACGGTCAGGATCAACAAAGGTCGCTGGCCGATGTCTTGTCTGAGGGCAAGTTTGACATAAGCCAGATAGATGCCCGACCCTAGCCCCGCGACCAGCGAAAGCAAACCGAACCAACCAAACACATGCATCGGGCGGGTGAGAAATTTCCGCATGAAGGCGATCGTCAGGAGATCCATGATCACTCTGAAGGTGCGATCTAGCCCATATTTGCTTTGGCCAAATTGCCGCGCCTGGTGTCGAACCGGAATTTCAGCAATTCTGGCTCCTTCAATAAAAGCTAGCGCCGGAAGAAACCGATGGAGTTCGCCGTAGAGATTCATGTCTGCGACCAGTTCGGCGCGGTAGGCCTTGAGCGAACAGCCATAGTCGTGGAGATGAACGCCCGTGCCCCAGCCGATCAGCCAGTTAGCAATTTTTGAGGGCAGAATGCGGGTGATGGAATGGTCTTGCCTATTTTTGCGCCAACCGCTCACCAAGTCGTAGCCTTCGTCTAGTTTGGCTAACACGATCGGAATGTCTGCCGGGTCGTTTTGCAGGTCGCCATCCAGGGTGACGATCGCCTTGCCTCTGGCGTGGCTAAATCCAGCGCGATCGCGGCTGTTTGCCCATAGTTTCGTCTCAAGATGACCACTCGAAGATCGCTGCGGCTTTGGGCTTGATCTTTGAGCAGGCGATCGGAGCCATCGTGGGAGCCATCGTCTACACAAATGATTTCGTAATCGAATGGCTGAATATGTGCCGAAATTGCCTCCAATAAAGCTGGAATGCTCTCCACTTCGTTGTAAATGGGCACGACCACAGACAGACCAAGCTGCGTTGTAGCGCTGAGTGTGGTTGGCGCTCCATTTGAGAATGGGGAAATGCTCATTTTGGCAAGATGGCGAAAAAGCTGGCTTTTAGTGTATCAGTAAAGGCGATCGTCCATGGGTGACGATCGGATTAATTCAGCTTTGCTCGATCAACTTTGATCTGACGCAACGGGAATTCGATGCCGCTAAGGGCTATGGATTCAATAACTTCGGAAATTGCATCTGCTTGGATGAGGGTGAGGGCAAAAGTGCAGTGGTCGAACGACGTTAATTGAGATCTTCGCCCCCTAAAATAGAGGAAAGCACACCAGAACTGCAATTTCTATTTGCTATGAATCCAGCAATCACCCTTCTGGGAAACTGCAACGAAACCGCCGACACGACGGAACTCGACAACCAGCTTTCTCAGCGCTTCATCGAACTTGACGAAGGCGGGTATTTTATCATCTACCTCGATCGAGATGCCCGGCTAATTTGCGCCAAACACTACACAAACTCGATTAATGATAAAGGGTTAGCCTGCGATCCGGAAACGGGTGAACCTTTACCTTGCGACGGCAAAGTCGAGCGTCAAGCAACCGTTATCTTTCAAGGTAGAACGGCCAAAGAACTCTGTATTGAAGTGTTTGAAAAGCCTGAAGTCTGTCGAGTGACTCGCCTCGACCATGCTGCCTATTTGGGTCGTGAATTTGTGCGGGCAGAGTTTGCTCTGCTCAACGATCGAGAGTATGTTCAAGATTAATAATCGATCGATCTTTAGGGCAATCTTTAATTGAGAGAACAGGAAAGGGT
This sequence comes from Leptolyngbyaceae cyanobacterium CSU_1_3, assembly GCA_012034655.1. GTDB lineage: Bacteria > Cyanobacteriota > Cyanobacteriia > Leptolyngbyales > Leptolyngbyaceae > JAAUOZ01. The sequence continues at coordinate 26,698 of JAAUOZ010000044.1, forward strand.
TGGGGATTATTTTTAGGGAGTTTTGGTTGGCGATCGCAGCGGTTACGAGCAGTCAATCACAGTTCAATCACAGTTCAATCACAGTTCAATCAGGTGTGGCTAAACGACGGGATAATGCGCCAGATCCGCGACTTCTGGAGGATCTCCAGCTAAGGTTTTGGAGGCTCGTCTGAGAAGTCGCGGATCACACTTTTATCTAGAACCAGTCCTTAGTTCACAACTTTATTTCACATACCAGAAATACGTCACCATCGGAATGACCGTTGCGGCAATCAGTAGACCAATCACCCAAACTGTAGCGTTGCTTTCCTGGGTCTCTTCTGGCGTGGCAAATGTGCCTTCAACTTGCACTGTGTCCTTGACAATGGGCGGCCCTGGATCAAGCTCACCCGACAGAACGGCCACCAGACGATCGCCCGCATCCAAAAACCCCTGGTTATATCGTTCTCCTTCGCGTAGCGGCACTTGCAGCGTTTCTTGGGCAATGCTGGTGGCGATCGCATCCGACATCACTGATTTTACGTTTTCGCCCGTGTAAATGGCGCTGTTGTTGGTAAGCTTATCGACGATCAGCAACGTCTGGTTTGCTTGCGCTTCGGGGGTAGGAAACCATTGCTTGAAGAGTTTTTCGGTGAAGGTGTCGATCGTTTCGTCATAGTCCAACCGGCGAATGGTGACAAATCGAACTTCTTGCCCCGTTTTCTCAGCCAGAGCATTCAGCGTCTCATTAAACTTACTTTCACTGAGGCGACTCAAAATTTCTGCCAGGTCAATCACTCGTGTATCGCTGGGCAAGTCAGGAACTTCGTACAGGCTAGTAGCGTAGACAGGGGCAACCCAAAATTGAGCAGTCAAAATAATGGCAAAAACTGGCAAAATCCAGCGCCCTACCACAGAGGAGAAGAGTGTCATAAGCGATCGACCTTCGAGAGTCTTTTCAAAAAATACTACGGAAAACAGAAGTTTAGACTTCTCCTAGTACCTTACAATTTTTAACGGAAGTTTGAATTACAAGGATCAGTTAACTATGCCTTTATCTGTGGGAGAGACTGCCCCCAATTTCACCGTCAAAGATACCAACGGCAAAACGGTTTCCTTGTCAGACTACGCAGGAAAGCCAGTCGTTCTGTATTTTTATCCCAAAGATGATACCCCAGGCTGTACCAAGGAGGCTTGCAGCTTTCGCGACAACTACACGCAATACATCACCAGAGGCATCACCGTTTTTGGGGTAAGCATGGATGATGAAGCTTCTCACCAGCAGTTCACTGAGAAGTTTAGCCTGCCCTTTCCCCTATTGGCAGATACGGATGGAGCGATTACCAAAGCCTACGATGTTGATGGCGGCGGTTACTCAAAGCGCGTCACCTATGTGATTGATGAGTCAGGCAAGATTAGCCAAGTGTTTGCAACGGTTCAAGCGGCTACTCACGCGACGGACATCTTGGCTCAGATGGGCTAGTCTGACCCGCCCTCAAAACCCTGGATGACCCTCCTCATGAAGTGGGGCGAGAGCTTTGCCAACCCTTCTCCCCAAGAGAGAAAGGGAGCCAGAATTCTGGTTTCCTCTCCTCCAGGGAGAGGGCTAGAGTGAGGGCACTTTTGACGGCATTGAATTCACGTTAGGGGTTTGCATAAAAATAAAATACCAGTGAATCGGTTTTCGACTCCGCTCAACCTCGACGGTTGAAGGTTGAGCAAAGTCGAAATCTGGCTGGCGGTAGGCTATTGATTCGCAGATCCCTTAAGTCAGGTCAGATGCCCGACCTAGTTTTTGGAGTGATTTAATCTACCTTCCTTAGCAAGACTCAGGCTAACCCCCCAATGCATTGGTTAGAGCTTTGCTATAGGAGTTTTTGGTTTTGCTACCTCACTTTTCCATCTCCAAGTAGGTGAGCTAGATTGTTAGGGTTCCTGTCCTGGTTTTATTTCGTCAAACCTGAGTCTGACGATCGCCCAAAGCCCCCTCTGTGGCACTGTAAACCTTATCTGTGACAACTACCATGGTCGATACTCCAACCAGCAGCCGTACCCCTGGTGTCTCTGCTCCGCCAATCTACGCTGGGCCGAGAGAAGTTTTAGTCAACAAGCCTATCACCCTCAAAGGCAGCTACGACACCAATCGGATTGCCAAAATTACCGTGTCGGCTGAGGATAAGTTTGCCTTGGATGTAACAACCAAAGCAGGAACATGGCAAGTGACAATGCCCAGAGGCTTCTCGACGGCGGGGTCGCGCTGGCTCAGGTTGAAGGGGTTCGATCGCAGTAATCAAGCGATCGAAGATCGGATCTTCTACATCACCGTTAGTGCCGATCCGCTCACGGTAGGGCAGGCACTCACCCTTAAAGTATTGCGCGATACATTCTTTAAGGTGGCTCCCCTTGATTCGGGTAGACTTAATGATCAGCAGAAAGTCTTGGTGAAAGCGGGGCAAACTTTTACCGTCAATCGATATGGCTATCTAGACGGGCATTTGAAGCTAGAACTGGGAGGGACGATCGCCCCGATCGGAGATTTTGGCTTCTTCTACGAAAATGACGTGCAACTCAGCAAAGGCAACCAGATTCTGCGGTTTGGGCAGGATGATGCGCCGCCTTCCATCCCCCTGTCTGCTCAACTGTTCGTGGTAGGTACAACGGTGCTCAAAGCCAGACTCTCTGATTCGGCGCGGCTGGCTACCAACGAGCGGGTAAATCTGACTAAAGGGCAGACCTTGCAAATTGTGGGTTATGCCTGTGTCGGTGGGCATTTTCGTGTCAAGCTGGCGCAACCGCTTCCCAATTTTGGCGATACAGGGTTTGTATTTTGGCAACACGCCCAGATTAAGCATGATGGTAAGGTGGTTCCCTATGACCCCGACGCACTGACGGTGACGGCCTTGAGAACGACCATTCTCAAAAAACGACCTGTCGAATCGGCACAACTGCAACCATCGGAGAGAGCCAACTTCGAGGCACGTAGTTTCTACGGCGTGTCGAGCTATGCAGTTCAAGGGGGGCATGTCAAAGTGGCACTGACAGAGGAGATCCCTGGTTTTGGCAATACAGGCTTTGTGTTTCCTGACTTTGTGCAGATGAAACGAGGCGGGCGGGCGTTTAACCCCATTCCCGGTACGGTTGAGATGAATGTGCCTTACTTTTCTCAGCGAGACAATCCTCGATTTTATTGGTCAACTTGTAATGTAACTTCGATCGCCATGATCTTCTATTACTATGGCGTGCGATCGCGGAGTGGCGGCCAGTTAGAAGATGAACTTTTGCAATGGTGTTTCAACAAAGCCGGGGAAGGGTCGCAAACCAATCACAACGTTCTGGTGGAGATGATCGAGTCCTATGGCTTCAAGAGTCGATTTAGCACGACCTATACGTGGCAAGCAGTGAAAGAAGAACTGATTAATGGCCGCCCGGTGGTGCTGTGTGGGCTGTTTACCCATGGCGGGCACATTGTGACGACGATCGGTTACACTCCCCAAGGCTACATTGTCAACGATCCGTGGGGCGATGCCATATCTGGCTATATCAACACAGAAGGTCGCAAGCGGCTTTACCCCTACGCCTACGTGAATGAGACAGCCGGGCCCGACGGTCAAGTATGGGCACATTTTATCTCCAAAACCTAATTATGATGGGTAGGGTGATTGCTGGTAGAGCGATCGCCCATGCACCGATGCAGTATCACAAAATCCAGGTGCGATCGCTGCCAGAGTAGTTGATGATTATTCTCAATAAGTGAATCTTCTTGCAAATTGCCTCAACATTTTGTATGCTATGATTCTCAAGAAAGGAGGCTCTGTTGAGAATAATATGAACGCTCCTGTATATACCGCAGCCTCATTGAAGGCAGAACTGAACGAAAAAGGCTGGCGACTCACTCCACAGCGCGAAACTATCCTCCAGGTGTTTCAGAATCTCTCTGAAGGCAAACATCTGAGTGCAGAGGATCTGTACGAAGTTCTCAAAGCAGATGGAGAAGGCATTAGCCTCTCGACGATCTATCGCACTCTCAAGCTCATGGCGCGAATGGGAATTTTGCGCGAATTAGAGTTAGCCGAAGGGCACAAGCACTACGAACTAAACCAACCCTATCCCCATCATCACCATCACCTGATTTGTGTCCGGTGCAGCAAAACGATCGAGTTCAAAAGTGATCCAATCCTCAAAATTGGCACTAAGGCAGCCCAGAAGGAAGGCTATCACATCTTGGATTGTCAATTAACCATCCATGCGGTGTGTCCAACCTGCCAACGGGCGCTGCTTCCAGTGTGATCGGCTGGTGTCGCCTAGCGATAGGCGACTCTGGCATCCAATCCTTTAGTCCGCAGAAAATTTGACTCTTGCTCGGCTCGCTCAACGTTGGGGTAGGCTCCTGCTTCTACGTAGTCGCCTAGTCTCGATTTTTTGGCCACTGCTCTAGGGAAAAACTGCCTGACTCGGCTTAGCGTGTCTGCACCCTGGCTGGGAATTGCAACATAGTAGCGATTGACACGATCGAAACTACCCGCCGTATTCACGCCCAGTAGATTCAGAGTTTGGGCATCGGCGACTCCGGTCGGGCGCAACCGTCGACTTGCCTGAAAGCGCAGCACTGCATCTCTGGTGAGGTCGCCGTAGTAGCCCGTTTGGGGCACAGCATAGCCAGCGCTAGTCAGGCGACGCTGAAGTTCCTTTACATCTGCCCCCGTGGTGTTGAACGCTAACTGACGGCTGTTAGAGGGGGTAGACAGAGGACGAGTTGCGCTGGGTTCGATGGGGGTGCGAGCGTCTAAGGCTTGATAAACCTGATCGCCAACCACCCCATCCGGAATCAAGTCGCGCGATCGCTGAAAGCTCCTCACGGCCGCATCGGTCTGAGCGCCAAAAATACCATCGATCGTGCCCGTAGAGAAGCCCGCCGCAGTAAGACGCTCTTGTAAGTCAGATACTGCTGAGCCTTCGCTGCCCTGCCTCAAGACTGCACCTGTCGTATCGCTCAGATTGGTCGTTGCAAAAGGCTGACTAAAAAAGTTTTGGTCAACAGGATTGCCCGCCAGCGCAGCCAGCGTTCTTTCCCCTGCCATACCGTCTGGGTCTAGCCCAAACTTGCGTTGACAAGCAACCACTGCCACTCTGGTTTGAGGGCCAAAAACATCATCGATCTCACCAGAGTAACACCCTTGGCTGGCTAGCTGACGCTGCAAACTGCCCACCTCTAAGCCGCGATCGCCCTCCTGCAACAGAGCCATTGCCGCATTGGCCAGACTCAAAATCGCCAAGCTGGTGGCAATGCTCAGAAACTTTACCCAAATTTCCACCGGGAACTTCCACCGGATTCGGGCAGTGGAATGAACTGAAGTCGGATTTTCAGAAAGTTCGTTTATGCAGGCAAGATGTAGATAGCCAAGGGTTTCCATATTCTTCTGACGAGTCGTAAATAAAAAGGCTGGGATGGTGGGCTTTTCTCTTGAGAATATTTTAGCCGGATCATCCCTAGAGTGCCTATATCTTGACAGACCTCAACAGATCACCTCTGAGAGAAATTTTATTGATTCTTTTTTGTTCAGAGCTAAATTTAAAGATTTTGTAGCTTATTGACTTGTTTTCTCGACATTTCCTGCTTTGATCCAGCCTTCACGATCGCTGGGCTGCAACCGTACTTTTTGCCACTCGCCATCAGCACTCGTTTCTAGCACCGTCACCTTTTCGTTATATTCGATGCCACCAATTTGCCCCGCATCCAGACCCGCCGCGTCTCTGAGAATTAACCCGATCTGCTGCGTCACCCGTGCTTCAAAGGCGTTGGCTGGTAGAGGTTTGGCAGCCACCTCTACAGAATCAGGGGTGTCAGTAGGCTTTTCGCTAGCCACAGGTTTGGGCTGGGGGAGCTTGGTTTTAGCGATCGGCTTGTCGTTGGGGTAGATGGGCTTGGGCGGAGGAGCGCTCAATTTTGTGATCAAATATTGTGCCGCTATCAAGCCACCGCCTGCAAGCAGGGCGATCGCCAGAAACAACCCTGAAAAAACCTTAATCAAACTTGACCAACTCATGGGGGCAATCCTCACTGAACGGTGAAGCAAGCAAGATACTAACACTGCATCGAACAATTCGCACACCAGCCCTATGAACTTTTTCAAGCCAGCCAATTCCAGCTTTTAAGGTTGCTCAGGTGAGATTGAAATCTGAGTTCTGCTTTGCTAGCTTGTAACCAGGAAGACGAAACTATTTGTAAGCGGCATTGAGCGAAGTCGAAATGCTCAAACTCTCCCCTACAGGAGGGTTGAGCGCAGCCGAAACCCAGCATCTGGTTTGCTTAAAATTCCACCTGCTGCCTAAGTCACCTGAGAAAATTATGGAGAAGAAGTGATGCGCTATTCGTTTGCTACATTTCTCGCCCTGATTGTTGTTTTATCATCTGCCACAGAGATTGGGGCGGGGCAGCCTTCTACGATTGCTCGCTTGTTGCTGCGCGATCGGGTGATCACCATTACGTCTGCTCAAAATAAACTTAGATACTCTGTTGAGACAAGGGATGGTCAAGTGTTAGCTGACGATCTGACGGAAGCGCAGCTAGAGGCTAGGCATCCTGAGTTGTATCAGCAAATTCGCCCTGCGATCGCTCAACCTCAAGCAGTTGAACCCTTATGGATGATCGCTCCAGTGCCTTTAGAGACCAAATAACACTAGATAACACTAGATAACAGCGTAAATCATCGATTATTCTGGCTGCTGTAATTGGCGCTGAATGCGATCGCTCAGACGACTGTGCTTAGAAGCCAACCGCGCCTTACCTGCGGCGGCCCATTCTTGGAGAAACTCAATTTGTTCTTTGGCGGTTCGCGCTAGGGGAACAATCTGGCTCGCCGCTTCTAGCACGTCGTCTGTGGTGAAATCTCGGTTTTGGCTGAAGCCCAGGTGCATCGCCTCTGTGAGCGTTTGCTCGATTTCTGCACCAGAAAAGTCTGGAGTTTCGTAGGCGAGGCGATCGAGATCGTACTGCTTCAAGTTGTGGGGCCGCAGACGGGTGAGATGGACGGCAAAAATTGCTCGTCTCTCTTCTTGGGCCGGGAGACCCACAAAAAAGATCTCATCAAATCGTCCTTTTCGGAGCATTTCTGCTGGCAAAGACTGAATATTGTTAGCTGTTGCAACGACGAAAACAGGGGAGGTTTTTTCGGCTAACCAGGTGATGAATGTTCCAAACACTCGGCTGCTCGTTCCTGCGTCGCCGCGACTGTCTAAGCCCGAAAACGCTTTGTCAATTTCATCGATCCAGAGAATGCACGGGGCTAGAGCTTCGGAGAGTTGAATCATTTGCCGAGTTCGGGATTCTGATTCGCCCACTAGCCCAGCAAAGAGGCGGCCAACATCCAAACGTAGGAGAGGCAAATGCCAATGGTGAGCGATCGCTTTAGCCGTCAGCGATTTCCCCGTTCCCTGAATGCCGACCAGCAGCAACCCCCTGGGATGGGGCAACCCATACTGTCTAGCCCGCTCTGAGAAAGAACCGCCCCGCAGCAGAAGCCATTCTTTGAGGTTGTCTAATCCGCCAATGTCAGAAATATTTTCGGTCGCGGGGTAGAAATCTAGAATTTGAGTCTGCCGAATTGTTTGGCGTTTTTCTTCTAAAATCAAATCGACATCTTCGGGCTGGAGTTCGCCGTGCAGGGCGATCGCCCGCGCCAGCACTCGGCGAATTCTTTCAGTCGAAAGCCCCTGACACGATCGCACCAGATCGTCTAAGGCTTTGGCTGCGAGCCGTTGCCCCGTGGCGCTCAACAGTCGCTCGATTTCAGCCTTGATTTCCATCGGATTGGGGAGCGGAAACTCTAACACCGTGAGCACTTCACTCAAATCGTCTGGAATTGAGAGGTTGGGAGACAGCAGGACTAAGTTTTTGGGTTGAGACTTGAGCGATCTCGCCAGGTTGCGTAGTTTGCGCGAAATCGATACGTCTTCGAGAAAGCGATGGAAGTCTCGGAGCACAAAAATCGCAGGCGCACTGGCAGGGAGTTTCTCGACGAATTCTAAGGCTTGCAAAGGATTTCGCTTACCAAATCCTGCGTCATTAGGGTTTCCCTGATAGCCATCGACAAAATCCCAAATGTAGACCGCCCGATCGCCCTGTTGTTTGGCGCACTGAGCGATCGTCGCCTCTACCCGCTCTTCTTCGCGGGTTGGAATGTAAATGACCGGATAGCGAGCGCGAAGCAGGAGGCTAAATTCATCGCTGAAGCTCATAGCATTTTTTTGACAATGGGAAGCGGTGGGTGATCGGCCTAGCAAACCGCTACTACTACCGTACAACACCGCTTGTTTATCTATCTGTCTAGTAGTCTGCCAAACTTTAATTGACCGATAGGGAACGGGAAGGAGGTTATTTTTAGGGAGTTTTCAGCCCTCAAAAAATTCTTGACAAACTACTCAAGGAGCATGGATTCAATCATTCCGTCCACTGCAAGGCTGTCTTGCCCTCACCCCAGCCCTCTCCCAACTTGGGAGAAGGAGCAAGAGTCCGGTTCCCCTTCTCCCAAGTTGGGAGCAGGGTTAGGGGATGAGGGCGAAAATCTCCGGCATTGATCAATCCACAATTCTAAGGAGATTTCTAGCTATACTGCGTCAGCCTATAGATTTTGGTTTAGAAGGGGTGTGGGGGCTGCGCCCCCAGCCAGTCTACC
>JAAUOZ010000285.1 GCA_012034655.1 Leptolyngbyaceae cyanobacterium CSU_1_3
TATAATCAGCGATCGCTTGGGCAATGTCATCAGGAAGTTCAGTATTTAGGTTCATGGTTAGCCTATCGAACAGTCTTATCCTAATTGTAAGACTGAAGTCGCAGTTGCACCTTCAATACTTACTGCATCAAGGCACGCGTCGTAGCCAAGTATGTGAGGCAGTGGGCTGTGTACCTACGAGATGCTGACGAGTTGGATAGACTTGTATCTCAAGGGCGGACTGAGCGAATTGGTGCGTCCAAGTGGTTTTGCGTGCTAATTCCGTTAGCATGGCGCTTGCTGAGTTGTAATGTCTGCCAAACCAGCACACTATGAATCCCGATCAGGGCGATCGCCCAAGTGGCATTTCCTTGAAAAATTCCCCACAGAATGGGCGGTGTGAAACTATCGCATCCCCCCAAGACTATACATGCCAGCCAAATCACCAGCTCATAAACTCCAAAACCTGCCACTAGCGAAGTTGCTAGCCAGACACCGTAGCCAGTCAAACCCTGTTGACTGAGCTTGGGTTTTACCGATGCCAGCAGCATGACTAGAATCGCTCCCAATGCCAACACTGGACCCCAAGCAAAGGTCGTGAGTGTCCAGGGATAGTGGCGAATGGTAAATCCCAGACCCTGGTTCACCAGCCACATACTGAGAACTGTGATTAGTGCCCGTCGACGGGGAGGGTAGCTCCAGCGATCGCACCGAACCCAACCAAGGGAACCGTGCAGGTATACACCACATTACTCATCGTTCCCAGGCTTAAAAGCAGGAAAACCATAGGCGGCTGGTCGCGATCGTTTCCCATCCCTGGTGCCAATCCAGGACGGTTAATGGTTTGACCACGATTTTCGATTCAACATAACTCATAGTCGGCTCTCCTTTGCATAAAATTTGGGTGAATCTGGTTTAGAACAAGCAGGCTAGTGAGGGCAAACGCCATCAGCGAGAAACTGAATGGACTGGCTGAGCTTGCGTGGCTGCAACGGGTGGGTAACGATGATCGGCAATCGGGTTTCCCTGCACGACATGTTCTTGCACAATGCGCTGGGCGATCGTCGGAGTGACGCGGGTGTACCAAGTCCGGTCACCGGAGTAAAACACTACAGGGCCAGACTTACACACCTCTAGACATCCGGAGGTCATTACATAAACATCAAGTCCTGCTGCTTTGACCGCAGTTTGCAGTGACTCAATGATGGGTTCCCATTTCTGGGAGGGGTAGCACCGACTAGAGCGACAGACCGATAGATAAGGTCGCTTGAGTGGGTTTTGCTCAAAGGGAATGGGGCGCGTGCCTAGAACATAGGTCTCGCGTAATTCTTGATAAAGGCTGAGTTTCTCAAGCTGCGGTTTGCCCTCCGGTAATAGGTTTTCTTCCTCGTCCACAAAGGGGTTCGGCAAAAATAAATTACTCATCATTTTTTCATCTGCCCCATTCCAGAATTGAATGCCCCAACTGCGAGCTTCTCCCCGTTCATTTAACCGCCGATATAGGGATGCCCGATGAATTAACCGTTGCTGCCGCAGTTCCGGCGGCGTTTTCTCCAGAGGCCCGCCCAGATGGTCTTCCAGGCAGAGATGTAGGTGCCATGCCTCGGTCACGACGGTGAGATAGCCATCGTAGAGGATGCAGATTTTGGGCGCTTGGGTAAATTCCAACTCCAGCACGCTCCCTTCCACCACATGACCAATTTGGGTTTCCTGCCAGCGCTCCTGAAACAGGGTGTAAAGGAGGGGGCCAGTGACATCAATCGTGCAGGGAAAGTCTTCGTACTCAATTTGTCCACCCGTTGGCAGCGCTTCTGTAATAGTGCGATTGAGTGGTGTAACTTGGCGTAAGAATTCATCCATAATTAATCTCCTAAAATGTGGCACTGATACCAACCCGAAAGCTGCGTCCCACAGCGGGATAGCCAGGATATTGCTCATACTGTTGATTGAATAGATTATCCAGGCTCCCGTTGAATACGACCGTCCTACCCAGGGGGATACGAAGTTTAAGATCGACCGTGCTGTATCCGGGTAATGACTCGGTATTCGTGTTGTTGACGAAGTAATTGCTGAGATAGCGCAGAATGACTGCCGCATAAATTCCTTTGGGCGTTTCGTAGGCGAATCCAAGATTCAGGGTGTCTGCTCCGCGAAAACTTAGTTCGTTGCCTTCGATGTCAGCACTGCGATCGCGGACAATCCGAGGATCGTTCAACGTGTAATTTGCAAAGGCATACACATTGCGAGCCAGTTGAACATTCAAGTCTGCTTCCAGTCCCAATGTTCTGACGCGCCCAATATTTTCATAGGTGCTGGGTGAGCCAAACTTGAAGTTGATCAAATCATCAATGCGATTGCTGAAAAAGGTCAGTCGCAGCAACCCAACCTTCCCCAATTGCTGATCAATTCCAACATCAAAGCTATCGCCTTTTTCGGGCTTCAAATCTGGGTTGCCGACCACATTAAAGGCGGCTAATCCTTCTAGGTTTGAGATCTGCGGTGCCCGAAAACTCCTAGCGTAGTTGGCTCTGAGCGTGGTGCTAGAACCAATCTTCAACCGTGCACCCACACTGGGAGAGGTAAATGATCCATTCACCAGACTGTTGAAATCTTGCCGCAGTCCCAAATTGACGCTGAAGCTAGGGGTGAATTTCACCTCATAACGGGCGAAGAGTGCACCTTGACTGATGTCACCGTCATAGTTAACATCGGTCGTATTCAACCCGTAGGTGAAGGTGGTGTTGCGCGATCGCGTATTGCGGTAATCGAAGCCATAGGTGAGGGTTTGATTTTTAGCAAACTGCCAGTTGTGCTGCACCTGCACACCCGCTGCCCTGCGATTCACATTATCTTTGGTGCCAAAGGTATTGGGATCGGGGTTATTGTAATTGTAGTTGAGGAAATCGGCATAGACGCGACTGGTTAATACGGAATCGTTGCCGCTGCCCAACTTGGATTCCCAAACCAGATCCAACAGGACTTCATCTGTGTATTGTTCTGCTTTGGATGTAAGCGTGTTGAATGCTCCAATGCTGTCTGGAATGGGCACTCCACCTGCAACGCCAAATTGCTTGGTGAGATAGAGGGTCCTAAAGCTGAGTTTATTGCGATCGCCCAGTTGCCCTTCTAGCTTCAAATTCAGGTTGTTATACAACACACCGGCATTCTTACGCCGATCCTCTAGATTAATGCGATCAATCTTGAAGGGAAAATCATTCTCTGCCTGGATGCGCGCGTATCCCAATGTCCAGCCCAAGCCGCCAGTTTTTCCTCGTGCTTGAATTGCCTGCTCATTTAAGCCAAAGCTACCCGCTGCCGTCCGCACAGTAACTTCTGGTTTTGCTGAGGGCGATCGGGTGACGATGTTAATCACTCCGCCGAGAGCATCGGAGCCATAGAGCGTCGAGCCACCACCCGGCAATAGCTCAATCCGTTCCACATTATCGGTGGTAAATTCGGACAGATCAAACCCACCGAAAAAGCCAACATCATTGATCGAGCGACCATCGAGCAAAATCAAGACCTGTGCCGAATTGCCGCCGCGAATAAACTGGCTGCTGAGTGCTCCCAATTGTCCTCCGGCTGTACCATCGCTGAGAATTCCCGGCAGATATTTTAAGGCTTCCTGAACCGTTCTCGCTCCCTGCGCTTCAATTTGCTCCCGGTTAATCACATACACCGGACGGGTGGAGTCTTTTACCGTGGCTTCCCGTCGAAACGGAGCAAACACAGGTTGATTCAGAATTTTCCCCGTGACGGTGATCTCTTCTTCACCTTCCTCCAATAAGTCCGATGCCGCAGGTTGGGCGTTGACAGTGGGACATTGCGTGACGATGACTCCCAACGCTACGGCAACGCCCAACCATCTAGTTCGATACCCATGATTCATTTCGCTTGTTCTCACACGACAGTATTCCCATAGATATCAGGGGTTTCAAGTGTCTTTAAGTTCAATCACTTGCATTATGATACTATAAGAATGATTATCATTATCATTATCATTATTTTATTGTAAAATTCTGACTACTCAGCTTGATAGTCAGGGTTATAGATGTTCACAGCGCAACGTCCAACGCTTGGAGTCCAGCGGCAAATGGGGTAAGACAGCGTGTATTCCTTGCTTCACGGCATCTGGACGTTCCTTGTGGGGAACTTTGCCGTCGGCGTAAGCCACATACTGACCGCTAAATTGCAGCAGTTCAGGCACAGAATCAGTTGGAGAAAGGTTGCTCAAGATGAATGTGAGTTTGTTGGGGGCTGCGAATGCCACCACACAAGCATGGCTACAGGCTCCGAGGCAGCGCACCGGATGGAGATGAATGTTCTCACAAATACTATCCGGTGCTAATCCTGCGCTCAAGCGATCGAATAAAGATTGCCCTGCGCTCAATTCAGCCTGGTTTCCATCCGTTTTGGAGAAACGGCAAAGCACACACACAAACAACGTATGTTGAGTCATGATAGTTTAGATTTGGTATGGCAATAGAGTTGTTGTTGCAGCAGTTGCAGCATCTAAACTGCAATCAAAACGAATTCACTGAAGAATCTACAATCAATTGAGTAGTGAGGCTGATACAACACCCACCCATTGATTTGCCAGCAGAATGCCGCTTTGGGATGTGGCAGAACTCAACCACAACGCAATTAACCACCCCATGCTTCGCCTCACGCAACTGTGGTGGCTAAATCTGGGTTGCATTGAGGCGCTGAGAAGATCGATAGATCGCGATCGCTGCCAGACTCATCATCACGCCCCTGAGCGCGATCTGTCAGTTGAGAAACATCGCATGGTGAAGCCGTGAACTTGATACTTCACACGCCAACCGCAACCGAAAAAAGCTTTTAGACATCATCTGTACCTCGCAGATAGAAGTGAACATCAACTATGATCGGCGGGCACCCTGACTTCAGAGAGTTTTAAGTTCTTAGTTCTGAGTTAGATTAACAAACTCAAAATTCAAAGCTCATAACTTCTTTCACAGTTGCGGGACAGCGCCGGATTCACACCGGACTTTCCCCCTTGCGTTTGATGGCTGCTCCCCATCAGAACCGACATTGCTTTGAATATTAGCATGACTGAGGAGAAATGGTGCAAATTGTTAAACGGCTCCTGACGGCTTTGATTTGGATAGACAGCCTGATTTAACCCAGCAATCAAAGAGTGACCTTGGGAATTGTCCACTTTTTCGAGACAAGGTCACTCCCTACTTCCCACTCCCATTCCCCTAAAACGTAAACGAAATTGTCCCAACACCGTGAATGGTTTGTCATGATAACGCCAGCCTGCTGAAGGGATAGAATAGGGACAGGCGTTCAACGGTGGCGATCGTGCAAATCTCTTTAGCAGAAGCATCGGCAGAATTAGTGAGTTTGGTTGAAGCAGCGTTGACAGGCGAGGAAGTTGTGATCCTCAAGGATAATCAGCCGATTATGAAGCTGACTCCGTTGGAGCTATCCCAGAAGCGCCGTCCAGCTAAGGCTGGTAGTGCCAAAGGGCTGGATGCTTTATGTCAGCCTCGCTTGAGCAAGAAGTTTTGTCTGGGGCGAACCTCGAAAGCCTTCTCAGACAGAAGACTTACACCTATCCGCCCTTTAAGTGTGAGTGGTCTGAGGAACGTTACTTACTCCATCCTTTGTCAGCTTGCGCTAGGACGTAAGCAGCAACGGCTTCAATTTCCTCTGGTTTGAGCTTGCTTTTGAAAGCAGGCATCACCCCTCTGCTTGGCAAAAGTAAATGATAGGGTTTCTTCGCTTCACTACCGTCCTAATCTCCATAAGCACTCCCAGCGACCTTTCCGCGAAAACACCACATATTGGTAGATGTTGTAGAACAACATAATGGGGATCAAAAAGCCGACGAAAACCAACATGAAGACGAGGGAACTGGGTGCGGCTGCGCCTTCATAGATTGTGACTTGGGTGGGGATGATGTAGGGGAAGACGATTAGTCCAAGCCCAAGGAAGGAGAGAATGAAGAGCAGCAAGGTCCAGATGAAGGGGGTGGTTTCGGCACGGCGGGCTAGGCTGCGTAGGAGCAGGCCCATGAGCAGAATGCCGAGGATGGGAATGGCTGCGAAGATGTAGAGCAGGGGAGGCTCGAACAGCTTGGCGCGGGTGGACCCCGTAAAAATGGGCGTCGTGATGGTGAGGGCGATCGCCCCGCCAGCCAGCTCGATCGCTTCTGCAAAGCGGCCAGGTCCCCAACAACGAGTTTGTTTTCAAGGAGGGGATGGCCGACTGGATGGTCGCCTCCTCGTGCGCCGAGCTGACAAGTGCGCCGGCGATGCCCCGGATCCGCCGGCGCGCCTCGACCGCCCCAGTGGCGCCGATGGTGCCGCGCTCCGGCACGCG
>JAAUOZ010000286.1 GCA_012034655.1 Leptolyngbyaceae cyanobacterium CSU_1_3
TCGTTCAACCGCTAGGTTGGCTGAATCTGGTTATTTTATTTTCGGGCAAGTCCCTTACTCTCTTATGGAAATAGCGAGATAGCTGTTGAGGACGACTCTACATGGAATACTCTAGAGCCAGAAGTAATTATTCCTATGATTAACAGGGTAATTAAGCCTAACCTCAATATCGAAGTTTCTGAAATTCACAACAAATTTCCAACAACACTATGGTTTGAAGTAGAAGGCTTAACCGATGACCTGGATGAGAATGAAGAAAGTCCCAAGAAAAAGTAAGTTTGCGAAGATGGCAGTGGCTCCAGAGCGACCGATTTTCCCAGATATGTATTGACAACGTAAATACACCTTGCTTACACTACAAGGCATGGATGTGTATTTCGTACTGAATGGCATTACTTTTGTTTGGAACGATGAGAAGGCACAGAGCAATCCTAGCAAGCATGGTGGCATTACATTCCAGCAGGCTGCTGAGGCGTTTTTTGATCCCTTCCTCATAGTCATTGATGCAAGTCGCAATGATGAAGCGCGAGATGCAATCATTGGCATGGATCGTCGCTGGAATTTGCTGTATGTCGTCCACATCGAACGTGAGGAGAGCATCATTCGGATTATTTCTGCCCGTAAAGCTACCCGTCAGGAGCGAGAAGACTATGAAGATTGAGGCATTGAAAAAGCGATTAGACAAGAATCGTCCCATGACCAGTGTGACGATTCGGATCCCTGAAGATGTGGTGGAAGACTTAAAGCGGGTTGCGCCCTTGTTGGGTTTTTCAGGGTATCAGCCGTTGATTCGAGCTTATATTGGTCAAGGATTGCGAGTCGATTTGGAGCGATTTGAGAGCGAAACCGTCACTGCGTTGATTGCAAGTTTGAAGCGACGGGGTGTGAGCGAGGAAGTAATTGATCAAGCTTTGAGTGAGATTGTTCACAGTTAACTGTCCGCATTCTGAGAGGAGGAAGAATGCCAATTTGACAGCGGCAGAACAATTTGGTTGCAGCGGCGAATAGGGTTTTCTCGTCTATCGTTCAGGTTTTCCCGTCGCCGCTGAACCGCACCGTTAGATCGACAGCGTCATATAGAACCATTTGAGATCTCAGGTAGTGGCTGAAAGCCGCTTGAGCATGAGCCTGACAAAGCAGAGGTTAATTTTAGATTCTGCATGAGATAGCGTTTGCTCAAAGTTTTTCACCAAACTTTTACACCGCTCCATCTAAGCATTTGATCGTTCGATGACCCATCTCGCGATTGCTGGGACAAATCCAGATTTTCCTTGCGCTGCCTTTTCTTGTTTCGAGGGCTTGGTGGAAAGCTCAAACCTGATTTTTGTCATGATCTGAGGATAAACCTGCTGCAATTGTTCAATCAAATGTAACTACTCAGCTTAAAAGAGTGTAAGGATTTGCGTATTTCCGCAAAAGCAACGGTAAGGTACGAATTATTCTCAGTTCTGACGAGGCAAGCCCCTTGCATGATCCGACTCCGCCAAAACTAACCGTCAGTCGAGATGAAATTCGAGCGATCTATCGGCAAGGCGAAGATGCGGTGATTGCGTTAGTCGAGCAGTTTACGACTCAGATCGTGACGCTAGAGCAGCGAGTCGAAAGCCTAGAGAATCAACTGGCAAAAAATAGTCGCAATCGTAGTAAACCGCCCTCTGGGGATGGATTTAAGCCGAAACCAAAAAGTCAACGGCGCAAAAGTGAGCGCTCCAGTGGGGGACAAAAAGGGCATCCCGGACAAACCTTAAGAGTGGTCGTCTGAGGTAGACGAAGTGATTGCCCACTCGGTTGAAGCCTGTGAAGTCTGTGGGAATTCGCTGCGTGAAGTTGCCGTTGAATCCTGGGATGTCCGCCAAGTCCAAGACATTCCTGCGATTGAGTTGAGCGTGACGGAACATCGAGCCGAAGTGAAAAGTTGTTCCCAATGTCAAAGCCTCAATCGAGGAGCGTTTCCCGCCGGGGTGAACAGTGTCGTGCAATATGGAGCCAGCCTCAAGAGCTTGATGGTGTACTTGCTGGATTACCAGTTGCTCCCCTCGGCGCGGGTCGAAGAACTGTTGAGCGATGTGTTTGGCTGTGCGTTGTCAGAAGCGACACTTTACACGAGTCGAGAACGATGCTTTGACGAGTTGGAGTCGATAGAAGATTGGATTTTCGAGCAAGTTGTCACTTCAGAGGTGATTCATTGCGACGAAACCGGAATGCGGGTCAAGGGGCGATTGTGGTGGCTGCATGTTCCGAGTACCGATGGCTTTACCTTCTACTTTGTCCACACTAAGCGCGGCAAAGCAGCACTTGACGCGATGGCAGTGTTGCCGAACTATGCGGGTATCAGTGTGCATGATGGCTGGAAAAGCGATGCTCAGTATGAGTGCGACCATGCCTTGTGCAATGCTCACCACCTGCGCGAACTCGAATTTATCTGGGAGCGCTATCAGCAGGTTTGGGCAGAAGAGATGAGCATCCTCCTGCGCGATCTCAAACAGCAAGTAGACGATGCCAAAGCTCAAGGCGAAGCAAAGCTCAACCCAGACCTGGTGCAGTGGTTTGAAGAACGTTATCAGACGCTTGTGAGCGCCGGACTCGCAACCAATCCATTGCCAGATTTACCCCCTGATGCCGCCAAATCGCGCGGACGACCGAAACAATCGCCTGCCAAAAACTTACTCGACCGCTTACAACAGCACCAATCGCAGGTGTTGGCGTTTATGCACGATTTCCGCGTTCCTTTTGATAACAATCAAGCCGAGCGGGATTTGCGAATGATGAAATTGAAGCAGAAGATCTCCGGTGGATTTCGCTCGGTCGAAGGGGCGCAGATGTTTGGTCGCATTCGCGGCTACATTTCCACGCTCAAGAAGCAAGGATTAAATGTATTGGATGCACTTAAGCAAGTGTTCTTAGGCAATCCGACTATTCCTCAACCTGAGTAGTTACTAATTTTTTATGGATCTTATTAAAGAAATCATTGGGCTTATCAAGGATTTGGCGTGGCCACTCACCATTCTCACAATATCTATATTGTTCAGAAAACCTTTGACGAGTATTTTGCTTACACTCTTGCCACTTGATGAAAAGAAACAGAGGAATCTCAAGCTTAAGATGGGGCATTTTGAACTCGAATCCCAAGTCGTAGCCAAGGTACAGGAGCGGGCTGAAGCGATCGCTAAAGAGCCAGATTTAACAAAACGTCTTGCAATGGCTAAAGAACCTTTTCTGGTTGAAGATGCGCTAAAAGTAATCAGTCCGATTCAGCTTGCGGCATTAGAAGGTTTGTATAAACGCAAAATAGATAATGCGTTTTACATTAACTGGTATCAGAAGATGGATGGGGTTGATCCATCCACATACAGTGAGCTATATAAGCTTGGACTCATCGCAGGCGCACCCATGTATGATGGCGATGAGATGGCATGGATGACTCCAGTAGGTATAGCTTTACTCGAACGCCTTCAGGGGAGCAAGGATTTGAAAAAGATAGATACGTCTCAGTAGTTTAATGACAACTGTGTATCATGTGTGTAACGCAAGGGCAGGTTGAGAATATTCCTTACCATTTGTTGCTTTACAATGAACAGTGAACTGTGAAGTTGCCAGGTAGTCATGACCATGAATTCTACAGATAATTCCCCAATGGATGATATGGAGTCGGTGGTTGTAATATCCGTAACGGAGTTGCAACACCAGCTTAATGAGTCACTCAAGCAACTATCGCCAGAGCGATTACAGGTGCTTGCTGATTTTGCAGCTTACCTGGCAAATGCTGAAAGTGAAGCCGCAACGCAGGAGCTTTTGGCAATTCCTGGGCTATTAGAACGAATTAAGCAAAATCAAGCGACTCCTAAAACCCATTACACAACCTGGAGAACCATTCGCTCTGATGTATGAAGTTCTCCTCCATCCCGATGCCCAAAGGGTTTATGCCAAAGCTGATAAAGCCCTAGCAAAGAAAATCGCTCAGTGTTTGCAGCAGCTAGAGCAAACTCCCCGATCGCACCCTAACATCAAAGCCCTAAAGGGAGATTATGCAGGCTACTATCGATACCGTATTGGGGACTACAGGGTGATCTATTCCATCGACGATGAATTGGTTCAGGTGCTTGTTGTAGCGATCGCCCATCGCAGTGAGGCGTATGAAGCATAGAGACGAGTTGACAGGTCTGGCTGCAAAGTAGAACGCCGCATAACAAGCCCCTTGCAGCGGACGGAACAGAGATCTGGGCAGTGTTGCAAAGGTTATTTGCCGTCGCTGAAGGGGAACGTTAGCCTGCTGATTTTTTGAATGAAGCGGTGCTAATAACTGCATTCTCTGTAGATGATCGAGAATTGAAGACAATCTATTCAGGGAGTGTAACTCTACATCTAAATCTATACTGCTGAGAATTGCTCGACTTTGAGGGTCTGTTTGTAATATATCGGTACTCTTATGCGATTGAAGTATTGGGTGATCGCGCTGGTATTTTTTCTGTTTCGGTAGTGCCATTTAGGGAAGGACGTAGAAAAAGGACGAGCGAGAATAGATATGTAACCCCGTGTGCGACTTAATCTTCCGTAACTAAGTCGTCAAACTGAAGAGGATCAGGGTGATGCCGGTTGAGCCAGCGACACAAGGTATGGGCTAAAAGCTTGCGGTTGAGGCGACTGGTCAAATGCCATAAGTCTCTAGCTCGCACCTTTTCAATATGAAAGCGGTCTACCAGTTGACCCATGACAGTTTCGATCAAACGGCGCACTCGTTGCAGCAACTTCACCTGGGATCGTTGACGCTCATCGTGCATGTTAGCGCGCAAGGGAGTCTGCAAGGAGAGATTGTGCGCTTGCAGTTGTTCGCCCAAGAACTGGCTGAGGTAGCCCTTGTCACCGATTACCACTCCTTGAACATTAGAGACAACTTCCCAAAGGGCTTCTCGTTCACTGCCATTGGCTGGGGTCAGGGTAAAGCCCGTGATGATGCCCGTGGCGCTCATGAGTAAGTGACCGTGAAAGCCATAGTAGGTCAGCTTTTTCGCTGCACAGTACCCATAGCTCGCTTCCGTGGTAAAGAGCCGACACCGGGGGGCACGACTGAAGCCACATAACGCAATGGGAATGCCATCAATCAGGTGAACATGATCCACAAAGGCTCCTAGTAGCTGCTGTGCCAATCGTTGCTGAATCAGGGATTTGTACTCCCACAAATTTGCCGCTTGCCGCACAAAACTGGAACGACTGCCGAGGTTGGGGAACAACGCCAACCAATGCCGGTGACCATACTTCCACATCTCCTTGTCGGCATCCATGCCCAGATACTCGCTCACCACTTCGATCGTGATCACTTCACTTGCGGCTAAAGCAGACGCAAACCCGCGATGGCGAATCGGGTTAAGTAATTGTACGAAATTAATTACACATAAAGTGGCTGAAAAACCCGATTTACCAGGGCATAGTATGTAAATTATCTTGTCTACCTGCTTAACCCCTCTTTAGTCACTTTGGATAAATTGAATCAGCTTCCAAACGCTAGAAAGCTTCTCCAGTATTGGGCTTAACATTCGCGCTTCATTCCCTACTCCCTTGAAGGAATAGAAACAAATTGTGAATACTAAAACGATTGCCGGAAAGGGTTGCATCGTTTTTTAGTAGTTTTACTTCTCCTAGAGTGACATTAGAGGGTTAACTTGAGTAATTTCCACCAGCAGATCGTCTACACAGCAAAAAACAACAATGATAAACTCTTCGATAGAAAACATAATGCCCCCCTTGATGACGCTTAGACTTTCTATTGTCTAACCATCAGGGGTGGGTTTTTCTGGAAAGGGACTGCTTAGTTCCCATCACTGTTGCGGAAGATTAAGTCGCACATCGCGTGAGGTAAGTGATTCCTTCTGTGCTAACGCCCACCTTTTGCACAACACCACCAATCAGTGATGAGAGGCATTGTTGATATCCGTGAAGATCTTGGGCTTTTTGCTGCCGCTGCCAAACATGAAAATTAACGCTGTTTGATTCGGGCTGCTGTGCTGAAACTTTTAGTTGTCGAGTACGATCGAATATTGCTTCTGGCACTACATTTTGTAAATGAGCATCGATCGCGTTAAACCCAACAGAATATAAGTTTTGCCAGGGCAGAAGAACATGAAAGCGACTGTCTTCGCCAATCAGAGTGAAATTGAGATAATTGTCCATTGTGCAAACCTGCAATCATCACCCTCTCAAAGCGGTCAGCAATTCTAAATTCAAAAACTAAGAAGAATCAGCAGTTTGAGCAGGTGGGGAGTCAGAGAGCATGAAATCGAGGAGATGCTGCCAACTTTCAAACCAAAGGTACTGGGTCAGCGCCAGAATATCC
>JAAUOZ010000287.1 GCA_012034655.1 Leptolyngbyaceae cyanobacterium CSU_1_3
ATTTTGGTTTAGAAGGGGTGTGGGGGCTGCGCCCAGCCAGGGGTTCCACCCCTGCACCCCGTCCAAAATCTTTAATTTTATGCCCTGACAAAGTATATCACAGGTATTTTCTTGCCCTCATCCGCTTATTTGCTGGTGTCCCATGGGAGTCGCGATCCTCGTCCCCAAGTCGCGATCGATCGACTCGCCAGCCTGATTCAGAAAAAGATCCAAGCCCCCGTTGGCACGGCCACTCTCGAATGCGCTCTCGTGCCGCTTTGCGAACAAATTTGGCAGTTTAGCCAAAGGGTCGATGCACCCCTTAAAATTGTGCCTCTGTTTCTATTGCCAGGGGTGCATGTGACAGCAGACGTTCCTCAACAGGTCGAACTCGCTCAACAACAGCTTGGAGCCAGCCCGATCGCCCTTTCTCCCTATCTTGGCGCTCACCCCCGGTTGAAACAATTGCTGTCCAAGCATCTGGTTCCTGCGGATGCTCACATTTTGCTGTCTCACGGCAGTCGGCGATCGGGCGCAAATCTGCCCGTCGAAGCCCTGGCCGCCGATCTAAACGCCCTCCCCGCCTACTGGTCGGTCGCACCCAACCTCGAAACTCGCCTCCAAGAACTATCTCACCGGGGCTGCCAAACGATCGCTATTCTGCCCTACTTTCTGTTTGCGGGTGGCATCACCGACGCGATCGCCCAGACGATCGCCCAACTTGCTGTCCGATATCCCCATCTCTACTTAACTTTGGCCGATCCCCTGTCTGCAAACGACGAGCTAGCAGATCTGATCATTGACCTTATGACGATCGGTTGAATTCCATTTTGAAAGAGGGAGCCGTCTCTGAATCTTCTTCCTGCTATTTTTTGCAGCATCTTTTTAGGCAGCTTGCTTTTGCTTTGACCTGCTTCTAAAAGTGAGTTCCAGCCATTGTCAACTAATGAAGTCTTAAATTATACAAATATCCATCTTTTCTACTGACTCTGGTTAGAAGTAGTTCTATCCTAATCATTGCTGCGTTAAAGGGTTATATCTCGCCAACATTCAAGGTGATTTGGCAAATGAATGGGCTGCAACTGACTCAGGCGACGATTCTGACAAATCCGGATCTGACGAGTTTAGCCAAGCAGGCAGTGAACACGACAGTGCGTCCAGTCGGGGTTGACCTTACGCCGCCAGATACGACACCGCCGACCATTCAACTCTCACTAGCGCAGGATACGGGAACCGTTGGTGACGGTATCACCTCTATTTCAACGATTACAGGGCGCATCCTCGATCAAAGTTCTCTAGTAGAAGTGACGGCAAGCTTTGATGGGCAACGCTTCACGAGCATTCTCAATTGGATTGGGGTCGATGGGACAGTCACGCTCGATCGCACTCGCCTTGAAACAATCGCGGGTCAACTGTTTGCAGATCGGGCTTATCAACTAACTGTGCGGGGACGCGATCAATTTGGCAATTTGACTACCACGGCAACCATCTGGACGATCGACACTCAGGCTCCTACAGAATTGAGTGTTGATTTAGCGGATGCTAGCGATACGGGGCGCAGTCCTGCTGACAACGTGACGCAGATCAAGTCTTTCTCGCTGAGTGGCACTGCCGAGGCGGGAAGTCGGGTGCAACTGTTCTTGGCGGGCAAGCCTGTAGGGCAAGCGATCGTCAGTATGGGCACTTGGCAAGTTCCGGTTGGCTCACTGGTGGATGGTACTTATGAAGTCAAAGTGGTTGCCACGGATATTGCAGGCAATACCAGCCAGGTGAGGCTCAATTCAGATCTGGTGATTGATACTCAAGTGCCGACTGCTCCGGCTTCTTTACGTCGTTTAGCCAATAGCTTTGATGCGGCTCCCAATGCAGTGACGATCGCTGGAATTGCTGAGGCAAATGCGATCGTGACGCTTTATCAAGGAACTCAATCTCTGGGAGAAAGTATCGCAGCATCAGATGGCAGTTGGACAATTACGACCCTGCAACTAGGAAGTGGCATTCACACCCTCACTGCCACCGCAACAGATGCGGCTGGAAATACGAGTAGCCGCTCCAGCAGTATTGTTATTGATCCCTTGCCTGCTCCAGCCCCACGAGGATTACGACTGGCTCCTGAAAGCGATAGTGGACGCAGCAATGCGGATGGTATTACCAACAGCAATTCTCTATTTGTGGTGGGGATAGCCGAAGCAGGTGCAACGGTGAAACTCTTCAACGACGATCGCACGCTCCTAGGTCAGAGTCAGGCAGATGCGACAGGCAATTGGCGCATTGGCATTACTCAATCTCTAACGGACAACACCTACAACCTGACAGCAACAGCAACCAATCTGATTGGAAAAAGCGCAGGGTCAGATGGGTTCAAGCTGACGATCGACCGCACTGCTCCCACGGTGACGCTGACTACGCCCTTGGGCGGGAGTACGCCGATTACGCCTCGCACCCGATTGAGCGGAACCATCAACGGCACGGGTTCGGCGGGGGCAACGCTCAACTACCGCTTGGGGACAGGATCGACGACTACGATTCAAACGCCAGCGAATGGACTGTTTAATAGTTTGTTAATGCTGACCCAGGAAGTGAGTGGATCACAGCCTTTGGTTTTGACGGCAACCGATGTTGCAGGCAACCAGTCTACTGCACTCAATTATGCTGTGGCGGTGAATCCCACTGATAATACTCCCGATATTCCGGTGCTGGTGGCAGACTTGGCTCAGGATACTGGGGTTTCAAAGAGCGATCGCTTCACCAACGATGCGGCGATTTCGGGAGTGGTATCGGCTCGCAATCGTATGGTTGGGCTGCAAGCAGCTTTGGTCGTTCCCTCGGTGCTGGTGGCAGGTGGAGTGGCTGATCCGGTCAGTAGCGCCCCGTTCCAGGATATTGCAGCGACGATCGACGAGGCGGGAAACTTTTCTCTCAGCCAAGAGCAACTCGTGGCTTTGTATGGGAGCGATTTGGCGGACGGGACTTATGCGCTGAAGTTGCGGGCAAAAGATGAGCTAGGCAACTTCTCTGAGACAATGCGGGTGACGTTTACCTTGGATCTCACGGCTCCTAGGCAAGACATTACCAGTTTGATTGATGGCATTACCTGGATGGACGATGAAGTGCTGGCGGGGTCGGTCAGTGACGGCACAGGGACGGGGGTGCATCAAGTTGCCTACCGCCTTTGGCAGAGCGGCAGCAGTGGGGAAAGTTCTGGAGATCAAGCGGTGACGATCTCCCAGACCGGAACGTTCAGCCAAGCCTTGTCGGAGATTCAGAACTTGGCAGCGGGGGTGTATGACTTGAGCGTCACGAGTAGCGACCTGGCGGGCAATCGAGATACTCAGGCGTATCGGTTTCTGAAGCCAGAGGACAGTCTCCTCACTGATCCAGAGATCAACCTTTCAGCGGGGAACGGATTTGGGAATCAAGATGGGTCGTCGTCGCCCCCATCCCCCGGACAACCTGGCTCTCCGGGCGGACCGGGAGGTGAGTGGGGATATGTGGGGCCTAGGGCTGGGGGTGGGTTTGGTTGGGGAACTTATGGTTCCACCCCTGCGAATGCCAATCCTGTTTGGACTCCCAGTGACTTTCCAGGCTTCCCAGGTGGCGGCGGGGGTGGTCTTGAGCTTGAGTACATCGGGCTTGGCTATGACTTGGAGTATACCGAGACGGTGGAGACCATCCTGGACTACGGCGCAGGGGCAATGAGCAATCATCCGCTCACAGTTCACAAGAAAGCGGCACTCAAAAACCGTCAGGATGTCTTGAAGGCTATTGCCGATCGACTGCACATGCTCAGTGGTCAAGATGGCAATTTCCTCAACGACACGGGCTTTTTTGCTCGAATGCAAGGGGTGATGCAGAATATCTTTGCTAGCGCTTATGACCCGACGGGCGATACTGAGGGTAGGAAGCTGAATGGATTGATCGATCGTGAGGCAGCACGAGTCGGCTATGGACTGGCACAAGATCTCGTGGTTGACTCCACAGCCGTGCGCCTGCAAGTGTTTCAAGCGACGTTGTTGGCGGTGTTCAACGAGGTGCTGTATGGGAGGGCAACATCTTTTACGCCAGAGACCCAGCAAACGGTACTGAAAGCAGCACTGGAGTTAGGACAAACCTACGCTAAGTTGGCTCCCAGTCAAGATACGGGTGCGATTGCTACCAGCGATCGAGACTTTGGTTTTCTGGATATTCTATGGCGCGCCCAACAACCCGATGCGAGTGGTAGATTGCCGGATGGGGGGACGATCGCCCTGCAACTCAAAAACGGAGTTGAAGCGCTGGGACGATCGCTCAATGGAGTGAGTGACCCGGTTGCCACCCTGAAATTCCTCAACAACCTGCTGAATGCTGCTGCCAATAGTGTGTCGCTCAATGAAGTGAGAATTGCCAGCAACGCAGGAGGATTTGATCCACGGGGTGATATTCGGAGTTCTCATTTTATCCGAGAGTTGATCCAGTTTGGCTTTGAAGTGGCGAAGGTCAATCCAACGGCAGTAGTAGAAGATTTAGGTGAGACATCTGGTTGGATTGAGATTCTGTTGGCAGGAGGTGAAGCGAGAAATGCATCTAAAAGCTTGAATCAATTTTTTCGAGGTTTGTTTGGGACTTTGCACAAAATTGACGCACTAAAGTTCACCTATAAATTAATTGAAGCTGCACAAAATGTGGAATCTTTAGAATGGCAGCAGCAGTCTCAAAGTGCCGAGTTTCTAGATGATATTGCTGAACTCGGATCATCTTATTTTGCAGCAAAAATCGCAGGTGTAGTCCCCGACCTTCAGCCAGAATCAATCGAAATATTCTTGAGTGATTTGTGGAGCGCATTAAAAGAGAACGAGAACGTTTTTTTAGAATCTTTTCAAGATTTCAGACCCTTGACGAATGTATTAAGACTTGAAGTTGCACCCTTTGCTTCCCGTGAGGTACTAATTGCAGCATCTGATACTCAACTACTTTCTGTAGGTTTTGGCGACCTTAGCGTCAAAATTGCCAAGAGAGCTTTAAAGTGGCTGTCAATGCGAAATAAGAGCGTTTCCAAACATATTTTTACTGGACATATTGCAAGGAGAATAGCAGACAACACTTACTTTACTGTGAAGGGCAGCGGGCCAAAAAAACTCATTCAGCAAACCTTAGAGAAACCTGATCAGGTACTCAAGGAAGGAGGAAGCTGGGTCTTTGAAAAACGCTTTAAACGTGTCATAGGCTCAGAGGGAACAAAGGTAGTTAGAGTAATAGTGATACAGGGCACTGGCAAAATTGTCTCAGCTTATCCTACAGCCAACTTTAGAGCGATCACAGGAGTTACTGTAGGTGTTGTTTTAGCCGCAGCAAATCGCACAGATGCTGCTATTACTGACTACCGTCAGAGGAGCCAACGCAATCGCGAACAAGGCTGGTTAGATAAGTTAGTTGATTTTATATTCGATGTTGAAACTGTTACCGAGGATCAAGGTTTTCTGGAGGAAAAGAAGATCATAGATGCACAAATCGATCAGCTATTCGGTCAGGTACAGAGAACTAAGAGTAGACCGCTGTCTAAGCAAGAGAAAGATGATATTCGCGAAATCTTCTTTCTCAATCTGAAAGCAATTAGCGAGGATCAGTGATTATTTTTTGCTATAAGGTGAAGGGTATGCAGTGGCAAATTAGAGAAGACAATACAATTCCTCTAAATCTACAGGTAGATGATGTTTTTCTTCTATGGGTTAAAAGTGAAGTTCAACATCCTGTCATCGCTTTAATCCTACCCTGGCAGAATGTAACGCTAGATCAAGAGTCGCAGAAAATTTGGCTCAGGGAGCTGCGTATTCTCATGGATGCAATTAGAGCTAAAGTCAGACAGCAGTACCTAAAAGGGGCAAAGCTGCCGAAAGTAGCCGAAATACGTGAGCAACTTCTGTCAAATCTTGTTGAGCGATATCTCAGCCAGCATAATGCAGATTGGCAATTGATGAAAGATTTAGAATCTTTGCTTGACCTTGCAATTTCGACTGACAGCATTATCTATTGCATCAGCAGTTGACTGCACAACTGTGTTTTTTGTAACACGACCACAGTTGTGTGTCACAGGAAATGAGTTTGATCAAGCAATTCTGAAGTAAAAGATGCCATATAACTTAATTTTGACCAGCAATAACTGAGCGTTAAATTCTTAACGGAATGGTTTTCAGTTCTTTGTAGCGATCGTGCCTCCTTCCATGTCACCTCGTATCTCGCTCGTCACAACGGTCTACAATCGATCGCCCTTTCTCGCCCAAACAATCTCCAGCATTCTATGGCAACCTGCCTGATAAGGGGACGATCGCCCTCCAACTCAAAAATGGAGTTG
>JAAUOZ010000288.1 GCA_012034655.1 Leptolyngbyaceae cyanobacterium CSU_1_3
GTCAGCCTATAGATTTTGGTTTAGAAGGGGTGTGGGGGCTGCGCCCCCAGCCAGTCTCCCACCTGCACCCCGTCCAAAATCTTTAATTTTATGCCCTGACAAAGTATAACTGCCCTGTCTCTAATCTTTCAGAAACACTTTTCTATGTTAAACGCCATTGTGAAATGGGCGATCGCGCAGCGCTGGCTTGTGGTTATTGGTGCGATCGTCACAATTTTCTGGGTCGGTCGCACTGTGACCCAAATGCCCTTAGATGTGCTGCCGTCATTCGCTCCGCCGCAAATCGAAATTCAAACCGAAGCACCGGGACTTGCACCTGAAGAAGTCGAATCGCTGATCAGCTTGCCCCTCGAAAGTGCAATTAACGGAACGGCTGGAGTAACAAACGTTCGATCGTCCTCTGCGGCAGGTATTTCTGTTGTAAGAGTCATCTTTGGTTGGGGCACTGACATTTACAAAGCGCGTCAGCTTGTCACAGAGCGGTTACAACTTGCCCAAAGTAAACTGCCTGAAGGAGCCGAAGCGCCGCAGATTTCGCCCCCGACTTCCCCGATCGGAACAGTCGTTAAATATGCGTTCACAACCGATGGACAGACTTCTTTGATGGATTTGCGACGTGCGATCGATTGGCAAGTCACAAACCGATTGATGGCGGTTCCTGGCGTGAGTCAGGTTCTCGCGTTTGGCGGAGAAGAGCGACAGTTTCAGGTGTTAGTTGATCCTCAGAAGCTAAAGGCCTTTAATGTGTCGCTCAATCAGGCTTGCCTGGTAAAGCTTTCAGAGACTTTTGCGTAATGGATAGCAACTTGAGAGAGGGTTGGGGGTGAGGGCTAATTGCAGGCATCTGATATTTAATTAGGTCTGTCTACTTAAAACCTAAAGGGCAAGAAAATCAAGATATTCCTCTGAAGACGAGCAATCACCCGTTATGCTAACTACGAAAGCGTAAGGAATTGCTGGAGATGTTCGCAAGCATGTGCTATGAACCAGACAGATGGGGAACTCTATTTACGGAAGATATTGCTAGCCTCCCAGTGAGGTAGCGGCAGTGTCTTGCCTGTTGTTTTTCTTGAGCATTAGACCAGAAGCACCCATGAGCGCTACAAAGTCAGTCACCAGCTACACGTCTCTTCCCTGGGCGATCGCTTTCATCCCACGATTGCCTCGCGATCGCCCTGCGTTGAGGGTTGCCCTGCTAGGGCTGACGATCGCCCTCGCCTCCGGATGCACCCAAACCCCAACCGCCCAGGCTCCCACCTCATCCTCGAAGCCAGCCGCCCTCCGCATCAGTGTGCAGCCCACTAAAGACAAAACCGAGCAAGAACGAATGATTGCCCCTCTAGAGGCTCATCTGGAAAAAGTTTTGGGGCAACAGGTCGATTTCCTGGTGGCCAAAGACTACAAAGAAAGCGTGGATATGCTGGTAGATGGGCGAACTAATGCGGCCTATGCCGGAGTAGTCTCGTACTTTGAAGCTTTAGAGCGGGGGGTAAAGGTGGAGCCGCTCGTCGCACCCATTGACAAATATACCGCCCGCCCCTGGTATCGCTCTTGCATCATTGTGGCGGCAAATAGCCCGATCAAAACCCTCTCCGACCTGAAGGGTAAGCGAGTGGCTTTTGTCAATCGTTCTTCGACATCGGGCTATCTCATGCCTCTAGCGGCACTCAAGCAACTGAAGATTGACCCAGATCGAGATTTTGCCCAGGTGATGTTTGGTGGCACTCATGCTCAAACGGAGGCATTGCTGGGAGCCAATCAGGTCGATGCCATTGCCACCAATCTGGCTACCTATAGCGAATGGAAAAAACTCGGCAAACTCACCGCTCAAGATTCTAAGGTGCTGTGGGAGTCTTCCCCGGTTCCCCATGCGCCCGTGCTAGTTTCTCAAGATCTCCCACCCGAATTGATCGAGAAACTAAAGGAAGCCTTTCTCACGACACCTCCAGGAATTCAAGACCTGATGGGCGCTGAGACCGCCGGATACACCCTGGTAGACGGTGAGGACTACGAATCCATTCAGCAACTACGTCTTCAACTAAACTTTGCAGAAAAGGGCAGCACCCAATGAAAATATCGACGAAGTTTGTTGGCATTTCGGCGGTGTTGGTAGGGGCGATCGCCCTGATTTCTGGCGGCAGTTCTCTCTGGCGCAACCACATCGAAGCCACTACCTTAGAAAAGTACGCTCAGACCCAGCGCCGAATTCGTCTGACCACGCTGGTGAAGTCCCAACTTCAGGCGGAAATGCTGGAGTTGAAAGATCACGTTTTGTTTCGCAATCTAGACGAAGAAAAAGAGGAAGATGCCGACGAAGACTTTAACGCCCTATTTGATGAGTTGAAAGCCCTCACACCCGTGCCAGAGGTTGAATTTATTCGGAACCGGCATGAAATGTTTGAGGAATTAGAAGAAAATTTGATGGAGGCGATTACGCGGGGAGACCGCACAACACTGCTCGATTCTCAGTATGACTTTCGCGCCATTAATGGGTTGAGTCGAGATATTGACTTTTTTTTAGACAAACTGGTGCAGCAGGCTAAGCAGCAATCCCAGCAAGCCGAACTAGAGCTAAGACAGGTACGCGAGATCGCCACCACCATTTCCTACGCCACGATCGTTCTTCTGATCTTGATGGTGCTAGGTGTGTTTTGGCTGATCTTGCGCCCCTTGATCCACTCCCTCAAACAACTCCAAGCGGGAGCCAGTGCGATCGGTTCGGGTCAGCTTTCCCATCGGCTCAATATCCATACGCAGGATGAAATTCAGCAAGTCGCCCAGTCTTTTAACCAGATGGCCGAAAACCTGACCCAAGCCCAAACCCTTCTGCAACAGAAACTAGCCGAACTGGAGATGGCCCGCGCCGCCGCCGAAACCGCCAACCGCACCAAGGGTGAGTTTCTCGCCAATATGAACCACGAACTGCGAACACCCCTCAATGGCATTCTCGGCTATGCCCAGATTCTTCAGCGCGACCCCGCCACTCCGGCCAAGAGCCTCAGGGGAATCGGGGTTATTTACCAGTGCGCTTCCCACCTGCTGACCCTGATCAACGACATTCTGGATCTATCAAAGTTAGAAGCGCAAAAAATGGAACTCTATCCGCAAGATTTCCACTTGGCCAATTTCCTGTCTTCTACCGTCGATATTTGCCGAGTCAAAGCAGAACAAAAAGGCGTGGAGTTTCGCTATCAGCCAGGTGCAAGTCTGCCGACTGCTGTCCATGCCGACGACAAACGGCTACGACAAGTGCTGCTGAATCTGCTCAGCAACGCCGTCAAATTTACCGACTCTGGCATTGTCACCTTTCGAGTTGAACTCGCCGACTCCCCGGCATCCCCAGTCCTCAATTCTCCTGCTCAAAGCCAACGGCTGCGTTTCCAGGTGAAAGACACGGGCATTGGCATCCCCGCGGCAAAAGTTGATACGATTTTTCTGCCATTTGAGCAAGCGGGTCAGCGCGATCGCAACAGCGAAGGAACCGGACTAGGACTGGCCATCAGTCAGCAAATTATCGAAAAAATGGGCAGTACCATTCAAATCAAGAGCGTCCTTGGTGAGGGCAGTACCTTCTGGTTTGAGATAGACTTGCTGCCTGCATCTGACTGGATGACTGGTCAAGCGATCGTCAACCAAAAAGTCATTGGCTATCAGGGCGATCGCCGCAAGATTTTGGTGATTGACGATCGCGCAGAAAATCGTCTCGTGGCCATCCACATGCTAGAACCTCTAGGCTTTGAGCTAGCCGAAGCAGACGATGGACAAGCGGGGCTAGATCTGGCCATTCAACTGCATCCCGACTTGATCATTACCGATGTGCATATGGCGCAAATGGATGGTCTAGAAATGACCCGTCGCCTACGCCAACTGCCCGACTTTGCCACCACCCCAATCATTGCCTCCCCGGCCACCCTGTCTCAGGTAGATATGCAGGCCAGCTTAGATGCAGGCTGCAATAGCTTTTTCCCGAAACCGATCGAGTTCAATGGGCTAGTGGCCGAAATCCATCGACTTCTGAAGTTGCAGTGGATTTATGAGACACTCCCCGACACCACAGACGCTGCTACAAGTCATGGCAACGAGCCAAACGAGAATGGAGACCTCGTATTTCCTCCGGCCGCCGAACTGGTAGCCCTCTACACCGCCGTTCAGGGTGGGTTTATGTCCGATGTACAACAAGAAGCCAATCGGATTAAGCAATTAGCGCCGAAATATGTGCCCCTGGCCAATCGCCTACTAGAATTGAGCCAACAGTTTGATGATGAAGGGATGCTGCGATTGCTCGCACCTTGGGTGTAATCAGCACATCCACCGTTCAATTCACTAACATTTACGTGGTTAAGAGTTTACCTATGTCTGTTGATGTTCTTGCTCAGGAAAGTACGATTTTAGTCGTCGATGACACTCCCACCAATCTGCAAGTGTTATTCGATTTACTGAGCGCACAGGGCTATCGAGTAGCGATCGCCAAAAATGGTGAAGCAGCTTTACAACGGCTACAAACCTCGCAACCTAACTTGATCTTGCTGGATGTGATGATGCCCGGAATCGACGGCTTTGAGACCTGTCAACGGCTCAAATCTGAGCCTACCACCCGCGACATTCCTGTGGTTTTTATGACCGCGCTCTCCGATTCTGTAGATAAAGTCAAAGGCTTAAGCCTGGGGGCAGTAGACTACATCACCAAACCCATCCAGCACGAAGAAGTACTGGCCCGCATTCAGGTACATCTGCAACTGCGGAACGCCACCCGGCTGATGGAACGGCGCACAGAAGAACTCAACCAGTCTCTCGAAAACCTCAAGCAAGCCCAACTCCATCTAGTGCAGGGTGAAAAAATGTCTGCCCTGGGTCAATTGGTCGCCGGAGTCGCGCACGAAATCAATAACCCAGTGAATTTCATCCACGGCAACTTGCACCATATTAAAGAATATACTCAAGATCTATTGGCGTTTGTCCAACTCTACCAAAAGCACTACCCCGATCCTGTAGACGAAATTCGTCATCGGGCAGAAGAGTTGGATCTAGAGTTTTTACAAACAGATTTGGTCAAAATGCTGGATTCAATGGGAATGGGCAGCGATCGCATCCGTGATCTGGTGCTCTCCCTCCGAAATTTCTCTCGTCTAGATGAATCTGAATGCAAAGCTGTCAATC
Source organism: Leptolyngbyaceae cyanobacterium CSU_1_3 (assembly GCA_012034655.1). Taxonomy (GTDB): domain Bacteria; phylum Cyanobacteriota; class Cyanobacteriia; order Leptolyngbyales; family Leptolyngbyaceae; genus JAAUOZ01. The sequence goes on from JAAUOZ010000288.1 coordinate 5,158, forward strand.
TCCACGATGGCATTGATAGCACCCTAGTGATTTTGCAGCACCGCCTCAAAGCCAAGCCCAATTATCCGGCGATTCAGGTTATTAGAGACTATGCCCCACTACCCCAGATTGAATGCTACCCTAGCCAACTCAACCAGGTGTTCATGAACCTTTTGAGTAATGCGATCGATGCCTTAGAAGAGTCTGCGATCGCCTCCCCCGCCATCACGATTCGCACATCTGTGAGCGATTCCACCTGGGTTACGATTAGCATTGCCGATAACGGCATCGGCATTTCAGAATCCATTCGCACTAAACTCTTCGATCCCTTTTTCACCACCAAGCCCGTTGGTAAGGGCACTGGCTTGGGGTTGTCGATCAGTCATCAGATCATCACCCAAAAACACAGTGGTAAGATTGAGTGCTGTTCTACCCCAGGGCAGGGAACCGAGTTTGTGATTCAAATTCCCGCAGGAAAATAGCGATCGTAAAGATTTTTTAAAATAAAATCAGCCTTTCATATCCCGATTCAGCAACATTAGAATTTTTGGGGCAATCATTTTTTTGGGCTGTCGAACCAGGAAACACCGGCCCAACGCCCCAATCATCAATTATTTTGAGACTCTCTATAACTTTAGAAATAGGCAAAAGATGCTTCTGAGCCTCTACGATGGAGCCAGGTACGTCAAAGGAATGACGTATACTAATTGTTAGTAGGCGTAATATCTTGGGCAACCACCTCTTTTACAAACCCTAGAACGACCTGCTCACCCCTTTGACAGCGCATCCTTTAGTAAAGATCGAATCCACCCTTCACCCCTTTAATTTCGTTTTTTGTCCGGCCCTTTTGCAAACACGTCTTCCCCTCAGCAGGGCATTGCCGTAGAAGAACGTCGAAGGAGCAGATTTTATGCCCGCTTAATCTAAAGTTTGAATTCAACTCATACCTGTATCGACAGGCGATGTGTAACTTTCGAGCGTTTCTCGTCTGCAAAGTCGCGCGTCTTTAGGATCGTGAATTAAATAACTTGTGAGTTTGATTGCTTGGGTTCGCCCTCATCCCTCACCCTGCTCCCAACTTGGGAGCAGGGGAACCAGACTCTTTCTGACTCCCTGCCCAGCTTGGAGAG
>JAAUOZ010000289.1 GCA_012034655.1 Leptolyngbyaceae cyanobacterium CSU_1_3
ATTTAGATAGCTTGAAGATCAAGAAAGTTTAATGGTTCATTTGCGGCGTTGCTGAATGCAAGTATGAAAAGCCCCCCAACCCCCCCAAATTGGGGACTTCCGAACCCTTCAAAGTCCCCCAATTTGGGGGATTTAGGGGGCGAGAGAACGGTTAACTTAGATCAGTTCATACTTCGATTCAGCAACGCCTAATAAAGTTCACTCCTCGTCATCATCCAGATCATCATCGAAATCAAAGTCTTCATTGTCTAATTCTGTATCTGAGTTTTCCAAGTCATCTAGAAAGTCTTCATCCTCCTCAATTGGCTTGATCTTTCGTGGAGGTTTTGTAGAAGGCTTAGCATTCAAGGCTTTACCAGTCGCACCATTCTTGTGAGGCGGTAACACCTCGACTTCCACAGCTTCTACCTCTCCCGGCAAGGCAGGTAGGGACTGAAGTTCCGTGAAATCTGCGATTGCATCATGCTGCTGCCAGATCAGCGCCTTTGCCGTAGGAGTGCCCAAATAAAGGAGAGGCGAGGTTTCGATCGGGGAGACCAGCGAATATCTTGCGGACTCGCAATTCCCGGCAGACTGGTTACAGGTTCAGCCTGATCCACGTCCCAGATCTGCACCATTTTTCCGCGATTAAACGCCAAATGATTGCAGGTTGGATGCCAAACCAGGCGATCGACCCAGGCGTTACATTCAAGCGTGTCTAAAATTTTGGGCACATCCCCATCCATCTGCCACAGCGTGATCATGCCCGCTTGCCCACCTGTCGCCAGCCACTTACCATCCCAGGAAAACGCTAAAGCATCGATGGATGAACCCGTTGGCTGACCCAGAGATAGACTCGCAAAATTCTTCAGCAAGCGCACTTCTCCCGATCCAGAAGCAGCCGCTAGGGTATTGCCAATGGGAGACCAGGCGAATGCCTCCGGCACACTACGTGAACGCTGTCACATAGTCCGACAACGTTTCTTTAGCGCTTAACTCCAGAATTGATTTTAAGGTCACACTCATCGTTTCTTTAGTATTTTTTAGTGTTGAATAGTCTATCGATTCAGTTGAAACTTCATTTCACGAATAATCATCTCGCCCCAAGCTAATGTTCCTGAAAGCCCTTGCAGCCAAATTGAACTGGCTAAAACAACGAAAGGAATTGAGACATAGTAAACCAGTCCCCAACGAACCATGTTGCCCATGCGCTGACCGCGACGGCGACGATAAAATACCAAAGTTATCAGTGCGAGTGGAGCGATCGTATGAATGAGCAAACTAATTGGTATGGCAATATAAAGTGCAGCCAGCCCTCCCCACATTTCACGATTACTGATCAGCACATAAATTGCCAGCACAAGCCAATTGAGCGGTCCAATCCAAATTAAAATCTTGTCCCATCGTTGATGCCGTCGATTGACGTTTCGGTGTGTCATAGCCACTCATTGATGCCAGCAGGTTTGTCCATTGGGCTGATCAACAACAATAATGCCAGCCATTTGCAATTCCTTGCGGATGCGATCGCTCTCGGCATAACGTTTCTCCCGGCGTGCCTGTTGCCGTTGTTGCAGCAGAGATTCAATCCAACCCACATCGATTTCTGGCTCAGGACTGGGTTCTGACTGAACCTCTAAGCCTAAAATCTGTGTCAGGTGAATCAGGGTTTGCAATCGCTGTTGTAATTGCATATCCGTCCGCTCTGGTGATCCTTGATAGCAGCGTAAATTGAACTCCCGCTTCAGCGACTTGGCGAGTTCAAACAGCACCGCTAATCCAGCCGCCGTATTAAAATCATCATCCATTGCAGTTTGAAAACGATTAATCGATTCAGCATCCAATTCACTGGGAATCGGCATCTGAGGCGATAAATTTAGTTGCTGCCAATCTAACATCAGCGCGTCTTTGAGCGTTTGCCAACCATTCTCAGCGGCAATCATGGCATCTTTTGTAAAATCCAACGGCTTGCGGTAGTGGGCTTGCAAAACAAATAGTCGAATCACCATTGGATCAATCGGCTGCGGATACTCTGACCAGTTGCCATCGAGCAAATCTTGAATCGTGGTGAAGTTACCCAGCGACTTAGACATCTTTTCCCCATTCACCGTCACCATGCCATTGTGCAGCCAATAGTTTGCCAACGGCTGACCCGTCAACACCTCCGACTGAGCGATTTCATTTTCATGGTGCGGAAACACCAAGTCGCCGCCCCCGCCGTGAATGTCGATCGCTTCTCCCAACCGAGCGCGGATCATTGCCGAGCATTCAATGTGCCAGCCCGGTCGCCCTGGTTCCCAAGGAGATTCCCAGGCAGGCTCACCCGGCTTCGCCGCTTTCCATAGCGCAAAGTCAAACGGGTATTGCTTTTTAAGCTCTGGATCGTTGGAGTCAACTCGTCCACCCGCCCCAGCTTGCATCTGCTCTAACTGCCGCCCAGAAAGTTTGCCATAGTCTGCAAACTGCCGCACGCTGTAATACACATTGCCGTTCACTGCATAGGTATAACCCTTATCCTCAAGTGCCTGAATCAATTGCTGAATTGCCGGAATATGCTCCGTCACACGGGGATATTCATCCGCATCCAGGATGTTCAATCGTCTAATATCTCGAAAGTAAGCTGCAATATAGCGATCGGCAATCTCTACCATTGAACTGCCTTCAACTCTGGCACGGTTCAAAATCTTGTCATCAATAATCGGTAAAGTTTTGCACATAGCGCACTTGATAGCCGCGCCATTGCAAATATCGCCGCACTACATCCCACCCAATGTAGGAGCGGGCATGACCCAAATGGCAATCGTCATACACCGTCACGCCGCAGCAATACATCGTGACTTTACCTGGTTCGATCGTTGAAAATGCCTCTTTGCGGCGGGTCAAGGTGTTGTAGAGGGTGAGGCTCATCATGGAAAACGGCTGCCAGGTGCAAAGTACGAACAAGACCTGTTTTCAGGTATTATTTATAATGATAATCATTCTCATATTAGCATGGACATCCACACTATCCCTGCCCCGCCAACTCCCTGGTCGCAGCAACTGGTTGAACCGACAATCGATCCCAGTGTTTACATCCATCCATTGACCAATGTGATTGGGGATGTCCGCATTGGCGCACAGGTGCATATTGCACCAGGGGTTTCGATTCGTGCTGATGAGGGAATGCCGTTTTACATCGGAGCCAGTGTCAACATTCAAGATGGGGCAGTCGTTCATGGGTTGGAGCAAGGACGAGTCACTGGCGATGATGGCAACCCTTACTCGGTGTGGATTAGTGACAATGCCTCAATCACTCATATGGCGTTGATTCACGGGCCTGCCTATGTGGGCAAGGGGTGTTTTATTGGGTTCCGTTCCACCGTGTTTAATGCCCGTGTTGGGGATGGCTGTATTGTGATGTCCCATGCGTTAATTGAGAATGTGGAGGTTCCAGCGGGCAGGTATGTGGCATCTGGCTCGGTGATTATCCATCAGCAACAAGCCGATCGTTTACCCAATGTCCAGGAATCCGATTCAACGTTTGCCCGTCATGTCGTCAGCATCAATCAAAAACTGCGTCAGGGCTATCTCTGTGCCGACGATCAGGTTTGCATCGCTAGCATTCGCAATGAACCCAACGGACACTCAACCGTTCAGCCTGCTTCTCGCAATGGGCATCGCCCATCCCCACCTCTAGAGGCTCCAGCGATCGCCTGGATTCGAGAGGTGTTAAGCCAAAATTTATATTGGTGTGGAACAAGCGGATACGCGACGGTTTCGGGCAAATTCCTGGTCAGATTGTGGCGTGATTAAAGCGATGCAGGAAGAGGATGCGATCGCCGCAGTAGCACAACTTTTACAACGCTATCCACATCAATATGTACGTCTGTTTAGTATCAATCCTGGAACTCGACAGCGAGGTAGTGGTTTAGTGATTCAACAGCCTGACGCGCTTTAGTGAATGCAGTGTTAATGCAATGTTGACGAAAGTCCTGACTGTACAGCCCAAAGATTGCTATAGCTTCCATTCAGAGACAGCAGCTCTGCATGGGTTCCTTGCTCGATAATCTGTCCCTGATCCATCACATAAATACAGTCTGCATGGCGAATCGTGGAGAGCCGATGGGCGATCGCAATGGTTGTCCGGTGCTGCGTAATCAATCGCAGTGATTTCTGAATTGCTGCTTCAGTCTCGTTATCTACCGCTGAGGTGGCTTCATCGAGAATCAAAATCGGTGGGTCTTTAAGAATGGCACGAGCGATCGCCAATCGCTGTCGCTGTCCCCCCGAAAGTTTCTGTCCTCGTTCTCCGACAATCGTGTCATACCCCTGGGGCAATTGCTCGATAAACTCATGGGCTTCGCCTAATTTTGCGGCTTGAATGATCTGTTCACGAGTCGCATCAAAACTGCCGTAGCGAATGTTTTCAGCCAGAGTTCCGCGAAACAAAAATACATCCTGACTGACCCATCCGATACACTGTCGTAAGTCAAATAAGCTCAACTCCCGAATATCAAGATTATCAATTAAAATGCGTCCACTTTGCACTTCATAAAAGCGTAGCAAGAGTTTAAACAGTGTACTTTTGCCTGAACCTGTTGCACCGACAATCCCGATCGTCACTCCAGCAGGAACATGCAAAGACAACTGTTTGAGAACAGGACTGCGACTATTGTAAGCAAAGGTAATGTCGTCAAACTGTACCTCTCCACGAACATGACTCAGCGGCAATGAACGATCGCCGTGAAGAATTGCGATCGGGCTATTGAGTAACCCCATTACCCGCCGAACGGATGCCATTGCCCGCTGATATTCATCCATGATTTCGCTTAGTTCGGTGAACGGCCAGAGCAGATCTTGGACGATGAACACCATGAAGCCGTAGCTGCCCACGCTGAGGCGACCCTGAAGCACTTCTCGACCGCCCAAATACAGCGTCATCACGAACCCCAACAGAATCAAAACCCGCGACACAGGCTGAAAGGCGACACTCAGGGCGATCGCTCTTTAATTCGTTTGTATCAGCAGTGATGCTGCCGCAAGCTAACAATTTTTGCGATCGCTCTTTCTGGTAAATCGATCGATCGCCCACTTCCCACAAACCCCGTTTGGCTTTGCGGTCTCGTAGAGAATCGCCACCCCACAAGATACCATTCGATCGCTCCCCCAATTCTCTCGATCGCCCCTCTTCCGTATTTCTTGATCGCTGATCTTCTACAAGATAGGCAGTCGCACGCTATTTTTTGAGGAGGCGATCGTCCTCTCATAATGAGGAGCATGAACTGAGGTGACCAGAGTTGCTGTCGCAGGCATTTTATAGTACGTTTGTTCAGTTGATTAAGTGCTAATGCAATGCGCCGTGACCCAATTTTTTACCAAATGTTTCAACGATCGCCTGAACTGTTGTTTGACCTGATTGGTCAACGTCCCAGGAATGCAGATGAGTATCGCTTTGATTCGGTTGCGGTTAAAGAGCCGAAGTTTGAAATCGATGGGGTGTTCTTACCGCCTGAAGCAGAGCCAGGGGTGGTTTACTTCTGCGAGGTTCAAATGCAGAAGGATGAGGAACTGTATGAGCGACTATTTGGGGAATCGCTGTTGTATTTTTACCGTAACAGTCCGCGCTTTTCTGATTGGCAGGCAGTAGTGATTTATCCTTCTCGCAGCATGGAACAGATTAAGGTTTATCCGCACCGAGGACTACTCAACAGTAGACAAGTGCATCGGATTTACCTGGATGAGTTGGGGGATGTTGCGTCGCTGCCTGTTGGGGTTGCAGCAACGGTGTTAACGATCGCCGATGAAAGAGAAGCCCCAGAGCTAGCCCGATCGCTGCTGGCGAGAACCGAGCAAGAGGAATTCACAGCGAAGGAGAGAGGCGATATCATTGATATTGTCACTTCTATCATGGTTTACAAGCTATCCAACTTAAGTCGAAGGGAGATTAAGGCAATGTTAGGACTGAACTTGACGGAAGAGCCACGGGCAATTCGGGAAGCTAAGGAAGAAGGACGGGAAGAAGAGGCGATCGCTCTCATCACGCGCCAGCTTAGACGACGATTGGAGCAAGACCTGCCTGAAGAAATGCGATCGCAACTCTCACAGATGCCTCTAGCGGTGCTGGAAGACCTGAGTGAGGCGTTGTTAGATTTCACCTGTTTGGCTGATTTACAGACTTGGTTGAGAGAACAGGGTTGATCGCTTGCTTGGTATGAGGGCAAGCAAGTTGCACCGGGGAGGCGGGGCATGATTCCAAAAGAGGAACTGGCTCAAGGGATGGATATTTGTAAGATTTTGTGCGATCGCCAAA
>JAAUOZ010000045.1 GCA_012034655.1 Leptolyngbyaceae cyanobacterium CSU_1_3
AGCATTCTGCAACGAGTTGATGCCAAGCCATCAGCGTGGAGGTGTCTACGCCAACCTGCCCATCGGTCAGAGTTAGCAACGTTCTCACTGTGTTTACTTCTTGGTGAGCCTGCAAGACCCTTTCCAGTAGATTAGCCTGTTTCTCATTTTCCAGAAAGGGAATCTCCTGGTTCTCTAACAAAGCGCGAGATCGGGTGAACCAATACTGAAAGTCTTCGAGAAGTGGCGCTAGAACCGATTCGAGCAAGCCCTGTTCCGACGATTCTGGATGAAGCATAGGTTCAAAAATGTTGCGCTAAAGGTGAAGGAGTTCTAAAGTTTCTTACATTTTGTAACACTTCCTCATCTTATCGTTAAATCACTGTCGCTACGCATTCCCAGCGACGGATCGATAATATAAAAAAGGAATCAGGTGCTTTGCCCCTGGCAAAACCCGCACCCTTGCCAATGACCATTTCGCCCCCGTGACCTCATGCCTGCCGTAGACCCCTCTGACCAGCCCGAAAAAATCCATTTGCCCAAGACCAGCGAGTCTTTACCGTTGCAGAAGATTCGCCACACCACGTCACACGTCATGGCAATGGCAGTGCAAAAGCTGTTTCCCAAAGCGCAGGTGACGATCGGACCCTGGATCGAGAATGGCTTTTACTACGACTTCGACAGCCCCGAACCGTTCACCGAAAAAGACTTGAAGGCAATCAAAAAGGAGATGATCAAAATCATCAACCGCAAGTTGCCTGTGGTGCGTGAAGAGGTCAGCCGCGAAGAAGCAGAACGACGGATCAAAGCTAACAATGAGCCTTACAAGCTAGAAATTCTCGAAGGGCTGCAAGAACCGATTACGCTCTATCACCTGGGCGACCAGTGGTGGGATCTCTGCGCCGGGCCCCACGTCGAAAATACAGCCGAACTCAAGCCCGATGCCTTTGACCTCGAAAGCGTGGCGGGTGCTTATTGGCGCGGCGATGAAACCAAAGCCCAACTGCAACGCATCTACGGCACTGCCTGGGAATCTGCCGAACAATTAAACGAATATAAGCGGCGCAAAGAAGAAGCCCTCAAACGCGATCACCGCAAACTGGGCAAGGAAATGGGCTTGTTCATTTTTTCTGATTTGGTGGGCCCCGGCTTGCCCCTGTGGACACCCAAAGGAACGGTGCTGCGATCGACCCTAGAGGATTTCTTGAAAAAAGAACAAACCAAACGCGGCTATCTGCCCGTTGTTACACCGCACATTGCTAGAGTTGACTTATTTAAAACCTCTGGGCACTGGCAAAAATATCAAGAAGATATGTTTCCGCTCATGGCAGAAAATGAGCAAGCTGCTGCCAACGAGCAAGGTTTCGTCATGAAGCCGATGAACTGCCCCTTTCATATTCAGATTTATAAGAGCGATCTGCGATCGTACCGAGAATTGCCCATGCGCCTAGCGGAATTTGGCACAGTCTATCGCTATGAGCAATCGGGCGAACTGGGCGGATTGACCAGAGTGCGAGGCTTTACGGTGGATGACTCCCATCTGTTTGTCACCCCAGAACAGTTAGATGCCGAGTTTCTGAGTGTGGTCGATTTGATTCTTTCGGTGTTCCAGAGTTTGCAACTGAAGAACTTTAAGGCACGTTTGAGCTTCCGCGATCCAGACTCCGATAAGTATATCGGCTCCGATGAAGCGTGGGATAAGGCCCAGGGTGCGATTCGTCGTGCTGTCGAAACCCTGGGTATGAGATACTTTGAGGGCATTGGCGAGGCGGCATTTTATGGCCCCAAACTAGACTTTATTTTTAGTGATGCCCTCGATCGCGAATGGCAACTAGGAACGGTGCAGGTCGATTACAACCTTCCGGAGCGCTTTGATCTGGAGTATGTAGCCGAAGACGGCACGCGCAAACGGCCGGTGATGATTCACCGTGCGCCTTTTGGCTCGTTGGAGCGGTTGATCGGCATCTTAATCGAAGAGTATGCGGGAGATTTTCCGGTGTGGCTGGCTCCGATTCAAGTCCGGCTGTTGGCGGTGGGCGACGAGTTTCTGCCCTTTGCCAAGCAGACAGTTGAGCAGATGTTGGCGTTGGGCATTCGGGCGGAGGTAGATCTGAGCGGCGATCGCTTAGGTAAACTGATCCGCAATGCTGAGAAAGATAAAATTCCTGTGATGGCCGTGGTTGGGGCAAAAGAAGTTGAATCGAATTCGCTGAGTATTCGTACTCGTGCGTCGGGTGAGTTGGGGGCGCTGACGATCGCTGAGGTGCTAGAGCGGTTAAAGAATGCCAATGACCATCATGGTAACTTCTAAGAAACGCGAGTTCGACTTTATCGAACCTTTGTTTGCTCAGTCGGTTGATCTCAATTCAAGCGATTTCTAAACAAGAGATGACCTTCCGACCTTTGCCCTTTGACTGCGCTTAGGGCGCAAGCTGGCCGAATAATTCTGTCAACTGCAAGGTGGTCTCGCCCTCACCCCAGCCTCTCGCAATCTGGGAGAGGGAGCAAGAGTCTGGTTTCTCTGCTCCCACGTTGAGAGAAGGGGTTAGGGGATGAGGGCAAAGATCTCGGCATTCATAAATCCACAATCCTAAGGGATGTGCAAGTTAATCATGTACCACCAGCCAGGTTTCGACTTCGCTCAACCTTCAACCGTCGAGGGTTGAGCGGAGCCGAAACCCGATTCACTGGTATTTTATTTTCAGGCAAACCACACAGGAGATTTTTGACTTAGAAGCCTGCCGAATGCCTCTTTACTCTTTCTCTTTCTCTTTCTCTTTCCTCTCTATTTCCTCTCTATTTCCTCTCTATTTCTTCTCTATTTCCTCTCTATTTCCTCTCTATTTCCTCTCTATGCCAAATTCCTCGACCCGCGATCGTTTCAACATTTCCCGGTGGGCAATTGCTGCTCCCCGAATCACGCTGGGGTTTTGGATCGCTGTCACGGTGGCGGGCGTTTTGGCGCTGAGTTCGCTGAAGTATGCCCTGTTTCCTGACATTGCGTTTCCGGTAGTGGTGGTCAATGCCAGCGCCCCTCTGACAACAGCCATCGAAACTGAGCGAACTTTGACCCAGCCGATCGAGCAGTCGCTGCGATCGCTCCAGGGTCTTGATAAGGTCAATTCTTCTACCTACCCCAGCCGATCGCTGGTCAGTGCATCGTTCAAAGTGGGGACGAGTTTGGAAGAATCGACTCGGCTGGTGCAGGCATCGGTGCAAAGCCTGACGCTGCCCAAAGACGGCAAACTTGAAGTAATCGCCCTCAACCTCAACGAAACCGCAGTTGTAAGCTACGCCATTGATAGCGATATGCTTAATCTTGGCGACCTGACCAAACTGGTTCAGTCTCAAGTTCTTCCCCCGTTGCAAGCCATTCCTGGGGTGCTAAAGGTCTCGCTTTTGGGCGATGGCGCGACTCAGACCTCGACTTTTGACCAGAAGACTTTTGACCAGAAGACTTCTAACCAGAGTTTGACTCCTCCGCAAAATTCCCTCGTTCGCTTCAACGGTAAAGATGTGCTGGCGGTGCAGATCATCAAACGGGGAGATGCCAACACCCTCGAAGTGGTAGACGCGGTTGCCCAAGAAGTGAAGCGGCTCCAGTCGGCTCAGGGTTTGCCCAATGTAAGGCTGACCCTGGCGACTACCCAAGCAGACTACATTCGCGAAGCCACACGATCGACGATCGCCTCACTGCTCGAAGCGATCGCCCTGGCCGTGATCGTGATTTTTCCTTTCCTCAAAAGCTGGAAGGCAACGTTTATTTCGGCGTTGGCGATCCCAACTTCGCTGGTTGGTACATTTATCGTCATGGCGATGTTTGGCTTTAATTTAGAGACGATTACCCTGCTGGCGCTGGCCCTGGTGATTGGGAGCGTGGTAGATGATGCGATCGTCGATGTCGAGAATATCAGCCGTCACATTGATGCCGGAGAGTCGCCCCGTCAAGCTGCCCTGTCTGCTACCCACGAAATTGGGTTGCCTGTGACGGCCGCCACCTTGACGGCCGTGGCGGTGTTTTTGCCGATCGCCCTGATGGGTGGCGTGATCGGTCAATTCTTCAAACCTTTTGGGATCACTGTCACCGCCGCGATGCTCATCTCTATGCTCGTCGCCCGCACCCTGTCTCCTGTGCTGTCGCTCTATCTGCTCAGACCTCACCCAGCACGATCGTCCGAAAGCACCGGCGCTATTTGGATGCGATTTGCAGAAGGCTACCGTAACCTATTAGCCTGGTCGCTCACCCATCGTGCGATCGTCGTGGGCATTGCCATTCTCAGCCTCGTGGCCGGAGTCGCCCTAATTCCGCTCATTCCACAGGGCTTTATTCCCAAACTCGATCGGGGCGAATTCAATATTCGTTACACGTCTCCCTTGCCGACCTTCTCGGCTCAGGCTACTCAATTGCCCGTCTCCCCGCTCCAAGAGTCTCTCAAGGTGGCGACTCAGCTAGAAGATCAGGTGAGAAAATCGCCAGACGTTGGCACGGTGCTGACGATCGTCGGCTCCCGTGAAGGCGCGCCCAACAAAGGCATTCTGCATGTAAAACTCAAGCCCGATCGCGCTACGCCCACCGCCACCCTGCAAGACCAATTTCGAGACACGCTGCCCAAGCTAGAAGGCGTAACGACGAGTGTCGAAGATATTCCGTTTGTTGAGGCGGGCAACCAGAAACCGTTGCAGTTAGCCATTCAGGGGGAGGATGTGCAGGTGCTTTCGCAGGTAGCCGCCGACCTCAAAGCCAAAGTGCAGACCTTGCCTGGGTTTGCAGATGTCACCGTGTCGGGCAGTCGCCAAGAGAAGGGGACGATTCAGACGATCGATCGTAAAGCGGGTCAACGGGTCGCCTACATCAGTGCCAACCTGGGTAAAAATCTCTCCCTGGGCGAGGCAACTGAGAAACTGGTGGCCGAGGCGAAGCCCCTGCTGCCTCCTGGGGTGACGATCAATTTGGGGGGCGATTCGGCGACGAGTAGCCAGATCTTCCAAAGTTTTGGCACGACGTTGGCCCTGTCGGCGCTGTGTATTGTCATTGTGTTGGTGGTGCTGTTTCGCAGTTGGCTCGATCCGATCGTCGTCGGGCTGTCGCTTCCACTGGCGTTGGTGGGGGCAATGCTGGCGCTGCTGCTGACCCAGAGCGACTTTGGTATGATTTCGCTGATCGGCTTTGTGTTCTTATTGGGGTTGACGAACAAAAACGCCATTTTGATTGTGGATTACATCAACCAATTGCGACGCGAAGGCTTGTCGCGCAATGAGGCGATTCTCAAGGCGGGGCCGATTCGTCTCAGACCGATCCTCATGACGACGGCGGCCACTATTTTGGGTATGGCTCCGATCGCGCTGGGTCTAGGAGCCGGAGCCGAATTGCGCTCTCCGATGGCGGTTGCGATCGCGGGTGGCTTGGTGACTTCGACGCTGCTCAGTTTGCTGGTGGTTCCTGTGATCTATGCTCTTTTGGATGATCTCAAACCGCCGCAGGCAGGGTGAATTTTCTATGAAAGCGTTTGTGACCGGTGGGACAGGGTTTGTAGGGGCAAATTTGGTGCGATCGCTCCTCCAAGATGGGCATGAAGTCCGGGTGTTGGTGCGGCACGAGAGTCGGCTCGACAATCTGCGCGGGCTAGAGATCGAACTCGTGCGCGGAGATTTGAACGACCCCGATCTGTCCCCCAAAATGGTCGGGTGCGATGGCTTGTTTCATGTGGCGGCCCACTACTCCCTCTGGCAAAGCGATCGCCCTCGTCTCCTGCAAGCCAACGTTTTGGGAACGCGCAACGTGCTGGCGGCGGCCCGTCAGGCTCAGGTCAATCGCACGGTCTACACCAGTTCTGTGGCGGCGATCGGGGTGGGTTCTCAAAATTCTCAGGGTCGCGATGCTCAGGGGCAGAGCGTGGATGAATCGCACCAGTCGCCAGTGGAAAAACTAATGGGTCACTACAAAAAATCAAAGTATCTGGCAGAACAGGAAGCCGTCAAAGCTGCCCAAGCCGGGCAGGATATTGTCATTGTCAACCCGACTAGCCCGATCGGTCCGTGGGATCTCAAGCCTACGCCCACAGGTGACATCATTCTGCGCTTTCTGCGGCGACAGATGCCTGTCTACGTTGAGACGGGCTTAAATTTTATTCATGTGCAAGACGTGGCGCAGGGGCACTTGTTAGCGTTTCAGAAAGGCAAAACGGGCGATCGCTACATTCTCGGACACCAAAATCTCACCCTCAAACAGGTTTTAGATCAACTTAGCCAGATCACGGGCATCCCCGCTCCCCGGCGATCGATTCCAGCCTGGATTCCCCTCAGCGTCGCCTGGGTAGACGAATGCCTGCTCGCACCCCTGCTTGAACCCTGGGGCAAAGCACCCTCCATTCCGATCGATGGGGTGAGGATGGCAAAACAGCCCATGTACTACGACTCCAGCAAAGCGATCGCCCAACTCGGCTTACCGCAGACTCCAATTTCCGTCGCCCTAAAAGATGCCGTAGACTGGTTCGTATCCAATGGTTACACCCACTAGGGACGAGAACACAAATTTATGGCAATTCAGCTACAGCAGGCGATCGAGATTGGCAAGTATCTGGTGGTACAACGGCTCAAAGGGCGCAAGCACTTTCCTCTGACGCTGATGTTGGAGCCGCTCTTTCGGTGCAATTTGGCCTGTTCGGGGTGTGGCAAAATTCAGCATCCGACGGAGATTCTCAAGCAAAATCTCACCCCAGCCCAGTGTTTTGCGGCGGTTGAAGAGTGCGGTGCGCCTGTGGTGGCGATTCCGGGAGGGGAACCGTTGCTGCACCCGCAAATCGACGAAATTGTCCGGGGGTTGGTGGATCGCAAAAAGTTTGTTTATCTCTGCACGAACGGTCTTTTGCTCGAAAAAAGCCTGGATAAGTTTCAGCCGTCGCCCTATCTGACGTTTAGCGTTCATCTAGATGGAATGCGCGAATGGCACGATCGCTGTGTCGATCGCAAGGGAGTTTTCGACATGGCGATCAAAGCCATCAAAGCAGCCAAGTCTAAGGGCTTTCGTGTCACCACAAACACTACGATTTTTGAGGGTGCAAATGTGCAAGAAATGCAGGAATTTTTCGACTTTCTTGGCACATTAAATATCGACGGCATGATGATTTCTCCGGGCTACAGCTACGAATGGGCCCCCGACCAAGAGCATTTTCTCAAGCGAGACCAGACCCGATCGCTGTTCCGAGAAATTCTATCGCCTTTCACCACTGGCCAAAAAAATTGGAACTTTAACCACAACCCGCTTTTTCTCGACTTTCTCACGGGCGAAAAAGACTACGAATGCACCCCCTGGGGAATGCCCAGCTACAGCGTTCTGGGCTGGCAAAAGCCCTGCTATTTATTAAACGAAGGGCACTACTCTAGCTATCAAGAACTGATCGAAAAAACCAACTGGAGCCACTACGGTCGTGCTAGTGGCAACCCCAAATGTGCAGACTGCATGGTGCATTGTGGCTATGAACCCACCGCCGCCATGGACTCAATGCAGCCTGCGAATATTGGGCGATCGCTCGGTGCAGTGTTTGGGAAGTGAGAAAGAAGGAGCCAGACAAGAGGGAAGGTTGGCTGACCCATCTTCTCTCCCCATCCCTCATCGCTATGCAAATAGCCTCTTACATTTTGTCCGAGAACCGCGATCGCTCCCCGATCGAAGAATTTTCTGGAGGCACTCTACAGTTCAGCCATCACCAAAAACCTCAAACTGTGATTGGCTTAATCCGCAGTCATGGCGATCGTTACTGCCTGTTGGCTAACCTCCTGGTAAACCGCAGTCAAATATTCCATTACAGCTTTGCTCGAAATTGGGCTGCTTTGATCGGTTAAAGGAATTGCGCCCAACAGATCTAAAACAGTCTCGCTGGTGGGAGATGGGGTGATTACAATCAGCGAGGGTTCGAGTTGTTCGGCATATTGCCAGAAGCGATCGAGATTTAACGGAGTCGTAGAGCGAGTCGGTTGAATAGGTTCCGCTAGAGTTGTCTCAGCGCCCACGCCACGCATTTGCCTGAGTGCCTCGATAATTTGCTCTTTGGTGCGTCCGCGCAATTGAAACAGCACGAACGGATCTTCGCTGAAGCGATCGCCCAGCAAATAATAAACTGCACCAATATGCTTACAAGGATTCGCCGGATCGGGGCAAGAACAACGGCTGTGAATATCGAATTTTGTAAACGGAAACAGACTCAAACCATTGGCCGTAAAAACAGCTTCAATATTTTGAGGCATTTCTCCAGCCAGCAGCTTGGCCGAGAAGATGGCCCGTTCGGCCATCGATTCGACAATATAGCTCCACTGTTCATCGCTGAAGGGGTCGAGGGAGAGGGAAACTTTGTAGGGTTCTGGGGCAGTGCCCTGAACTCTGGCAGAAACCTTTGCACCCTGAAAGTCGATATTTAGCACATTGCCTTCTCTGGCATAGGTGCGGGCGCGGGCCAGGCGACGAGTCCATCCAAAAGACTCCAACACATCGATCCAACGTTGTGCCCACCATTCGCGACTGGGCTGAGTGTAGGCATCCGTCATGGGGCGAGTTGTGAAGGATCAATGAAATTATAGCGCCAGTTCGCCGACTGGACTTTTGCCCTCACCCCCAACCCCTCTCCCCAGGGCGAGTCCAGGTTTTATTAAATTCTCGATCCTTAGTCGCTGATTACGGCAGCGCGATCGAGCAGCAGCAAGTTTCGCAACTGATCGGTGTCGAGTTCGGTGAGCCAGTTTTCGCCTGCGCCGATCACCTGTTCTGCCAGGGCTTTTTTGCTCTCGATCATTTCGTGGATTCGTTCCTCTAGGGTTCCGGTGCAGACAAATTTGTGAACTTGCACATTGCGCGTTTGCCCGATGCGAAACACCCGATCGGTAGCCTGATTTTCAACGGCAGGGTTCCACCAGCGATCGAAGTGGAAGACGTGATTGGCGCGAGTCAGATTTAAGCCAACGCCTCCAGCTTTGAGGGACAAAATAAAAATGCGCGGCCCCTGGGGATCATGCTGGAAGCGATCGATCATTTCTTCGCGCTGCTTTTTGGAACTGCCACCATAAAGAAATAGAGTTTCTCGCCCTAGTTGCTTTTCTAGATGAGCCTTGAGCAGTTTGCCCCACTCGGCAAATTGGGTAAAAATCAGTGCGCGATCGCCCTCCGCCACGGCTTCTTCTAGCATTTCTTCGAGGCGTTGAAGTTTGCCAGAGCGAGACTCAAAAGATAGAAGGGCGGAGTCTGCTTCGGCTTCGAGTTTGAGCAGTCTAGGGTGGTTGCAGAGTTGTTTGAGTTTGGTGAGCAGAGCCAGAATAATGCCTTTGCGCTGGATGCCCACGGCGGCTTCAATTTCCTGGAGAGAGCGATCGACAATGCTTTGGTAGAGGCTGGCTTGCTCGGTGGAGAGTCCACAAAAAACGGTCATTTCTTGTTTTTCGGGCAGGTCTTGGATGATGTCTCGATCGGTCTTAAGGCGGCGCAGAATGAAGGGCTGAGCCAGCGATCGCAGGGTTTGCAGCGAGGTAGTGTCGCCGTAGCGCTCGATCGGAATGGCAAAGCGACGTTGAAAGAAGTTTTTGGGCCCCAGGTAGCCAGGGTTGAGAAAATCTAAAATTGACCACAGTTCAGAAAGCCGATTTTCGACAGGTGTGCCAGTGAGGGCGATGCGAAATTGCGTTTCTAATTGCCGAACCGCTTGTGACTGCTTAGATTCAGCATTTTTGATGTTTTGTGCCTCATCCAACACAACCCCCTGCCACGAAACAGCCATGAGTGCCTTCAGGTCTCGCTGCACTAACGTGTAGCTGGTAATCACCAGATCATATTTTTGTGCGTCTTGAGTAAAAACCTCTCCCTGAGAGCGTTTCTCACCGTGATGGACGATCGCCCGTAGGGTTGGGGCAAATTTCTTAATTTCCCGCTCCCAATTGCCAAGCACCGACGTAGGACAAACGAGCAGAATGGGCTGTTCTAGATGCCCCTGCTGTCTGAGATGCAGCACAAACGCGATCAATTGAATTGTTTTGCCCAGCCCCATATCGTCTGCCAGACAGGCCCCCAGCCCCCAGCGTTCTAGAAACGCCAGCCACGCCACCCCACGAGATTGATAGGGTCGCAGTTCTCCCCGGAAGTCTGAAGGCGTTGTGATCTCGGCTAGGGGCTGGTTTCCGGTCAGCGTTGTCACCAATTCTTGCAGTGCTCCCGATGCTTCAAACTGACGACGGGCAGTTTTTCGATCGTCTGCGTATCTCCGGTGCTAATTCGCAGCGCATCTTCTAGCGACAGCGTAGTCTGGTCTTTGCGGGCGGCAAAGAACGATTGGGCGGCGCGAATGTCCTGCGATCGCAACTCCACCCATTCGCCGTTGATTTCTACGAGGGGTGTATTCATGGCAACTAAGCGATCGAATTCTGCCTTAGACAAACTGTGTCCGCCAATGGAAAGTTCCCATTCAAAATTAAGGAGACTTTGCAATCCCAATCGGATCTTTTTTCGGGTAGGCGTTGCAGCACGAATCTTTAGCCCTAGCTTGTTTGCCCAGCCGCCACGATTGGCCAAACTAGGCGGCAAAATTACACCCAAACCGCTATCTTGCAGTCGCCAAGCCACATTCATAATGAAGTCGTAGGCTTGAGTTGGGTTGAGTTGGCAGACCTGGGGACGGGCTTCTTGCAGGCTGGGTTCGATTAAATTGTAGAGGCGAGAAGCAAGCCCTAAGCCCATCAGTAAGGTTTCTTGGGGGTGATCGATCGTGCGTCCGCCATATACAAAACAATCAACCGGATTTTGCCAAATCACCGACGCACCGGCCAAAAATTCTGGATGATCGATCGCCTGCAAACAATACTCTAGTGTCCAATCTTTCTGATAATTATTAGGAGGTGGTTGAAGCTGAAAGCACGTCCGAAATTGGGCTGTTTGATCATTTCGTAAAGGTGCTTTCCAGAGGTTTAGAGTCGCTTCAAGCTGTTGACTGTCTGCGGGGCTTAACACCGACGATCGAGTGCCTAACGATCGTAGCCAATCTTGAAAAGGTGAGTCGATTGTTGCCACTTCACGCATCTGTTTGCCCGACGTAATTCTCACCTGTGCATCAATTATTTGATTTAAAAAATCAGCTAACAATGCTTGAGGTTCGGGGGGAATTTCGATTGCTAAAACTTCGCTAAATTGTTGCTGATAGGTACGGCAAACCGTGGGCATCTGCCGCCCAAAATGCCCCAACCGCAAGCGATCGGTCGAGCTATCAAGCAGCGCTTCCCAAAGGCCTCCGGAGTGGCTGAGTCCGGGTAGAAACTTCGATCGAGCCAGCAAATCTAAACTCCAGCGCGCCACATGCGACCAAAAACGCAAATCTCCGCTTACAAAACTATCTTCTCCGTTCAAGCCGCCCAAGGGTAAAGAGTTGAGACACTTCAACGCTTCTAAAGGGTTGAGGCAAAGTCCTTCTAGCTGCCAGGGGGAGAGCAATCCGATTTCTGTCGAATTGGCCGCAGAAAGTTGAGGAACTAAAGTTATTTCTGAATCAGATGAAACTACAGGTAATGCCAAAATTTGAGCTTGCCATCGCTCTGATTTATCAATATTTTGAATGGTGGTTTTACGCCCTTTTTTAGAAGTCGATTGATTGGCAATTTTGAGGGTTTCTAGAAAGGAGAGATTTAGAGTTTTAGATTGCTGAAGTGAGTGCAAGAACTCCAAAAGTTCCGATCGATTCATCGCATAGGGATGGGTTGGTATCTGCGATCGTACTTCCCGATCGATTTCCTCCAATCTACGCCAGGTTTCACCCCAAATTAGCAAGCAGCCATTGCCAGAAGTCGATGCCTTTTCTGACTGAGAAGACTGCGTTTGGAAGATCCAACTACCGTGTAAAACTGCCATTCGAGTTAAAAATTCCTAAGTTTTTTCAGCCAAATCGATAGAATTGCTATGTCTCTATACTAGGTCTCCATACCATGTTTCTATATAGGGGCAGACTGCTCTTCAACTCTGTGGCAATCAGTCCGATCAAGAAAGCATCATCAAACGCCTCTAATCTGAAATCATGACACAACTTCCGATCGATAAAACCCTAGACAACGGCAATACGATCGAGCTAGACCACATGCAAAAGCACGAACAAGAAGCGGTACGATCGCTCTTCAATACAATCATTGTAGAGGGGCAAACTATCCCCAAAATCATCCCCTTTCAGCATCCGAATTTGCAGCTTATTGGCTCGTGGGAGATGCCTTTGTGGTTCGCAGGCTGCCTGCATCTTCGACCCATCAGCCCTGGCTTGTCGGGGCTTTTTTCATCAAGCCCAACTTTCCAGGGCGCTGTCGCCACATTTGCAACGCAGGCTTTATTGTACAACCTGAAATGCGGGGGCTGGGTATCGGCCGATGGATGGGAGAAGCACTGCTCAAAATCGCTCCTAGCTTGGGCTACAGTGCGGTGATGTTCAACCTCGTTTTTGCGACCAACCTTGCCTCGATCGCCCTCTGGAACTCCTTAGATTTTGAGATAATTGGGCGCATCCCAAACGCAGCAGATTTGGCCGATGGAACCGTCACCGATGCCTTAATGTTTTACCGTTCCCTGACATAAAAAGAGTCGAGCATTGCTTCTGGGCATTTCTTCAAAACTCAATCCTGAAAATTGTGACACCAAACTCTAGAAATCTAGCCACTCCACGGGAGTCTAGCAACCTTTCCTCAGGAGGGTTGATTCTGCGTCTTCTGCAATTAAATGAGTATTGCTTGAATCAACTGTTGAGATACATCAACAAATCTTGAGTAAATTATCGATTCATTTGCATGATTCCTAGGGTCATAGAGATTAAAAAAGTCCGCAAAAGTACATCAGTGTTAGGATTGCGTCAGTACGAAAAATAAAGAACAAACGAAAGGAAAGGACACTTCATGCAAGAGTTCGAGAAGTCAATATCCTTTGATGGTAGGGATATTCGACTCAAAGTTGGTCTGTTGGCTCCGCAGGCAGGAGGCTCAGTATTAATCGAGTCAGGTGACACCGCAGTTTTGGTCGCTGCAACCCGCGCCCAGGGCAGAGAGGGCATCGATTTTCTGCCCCTTCTGGTGGATTATGAAGAACGAATGTACGCGGCTGGGCGCATTCCGGGAGGCTTTCTGAGACGGGAGGGTCGTCCGCCAGAGAAGGCCATTCTCACCTGTCGATTGGTCGATCGTCCCTTGCGCCCCCTCTTTCCCCTGTGGTTGCGAGACGATATTCAGGTGGTTGCTACCACTCTTTCAATGGACGAGACCGTGCCGCCCGATGTGCTGGCTGTGACTGGAGCCTCGATCGCCGTTCTGTTGGCTAAGATCCCCTTCAATGGCCCCATGGCTGCCGTGCGAGTCGGCTTGGTGGGCGACGACTTTGTGATCAATCCGACTTACAAAGAAATCGAATCGGGCGATCTTGATCTGGTGGTGGCAGGCACGCCCGACGGGGTGATCATGGTCGAAGCGGGCGCTAACCAACTGCCTGAGCAAGACATGATCGAAGCGATCGATTTTGGTTACGAAGCAGTCCGTGATTTGATCCAGGCTCAGCTAGATTTCTTGGCAGAAATGGGCATCGACCTTGTGAAAGAAGAGCCTCCAGAAACCGATCTGACCTTAGAGAACTTTATTCGAGACCGGGTGACTGCCCCTGTCAAAGCAATTCTCGGCAGATTTGAGAAAGACAAAGCGGTGCGCGAAAAGGCTTTAGACGAGGTGAAAAAGTCGGTCGTGGATGCGATCGCTGAACTGCCCGAAGAAGACCCTGTTAAAGCAGCATCGGCAGCCAACCCCAAAGCGTTGAGCAACACCTTCAAAGATGTCACCAAAACGCTGATGCGTCGCCAAGTCGTAGAAGATGGAGTGCGCGTCGATGGTCGCAAGCTAGATGAGATTCGCCCCATTTCCTGTCGGGTTGGTGTGTTGCCTCCGCGGGTACACGGCAGCGGGTTGTTTAATCGCGGCTTGACTCAGGTGATGTCGGTGGTCACGTTGGGCAGTCCGGGGGATGCTCAAGATCTCGACGATCTGCACCCCGACGACGAAAAACGCTATCTGCACCACTACAACTTCCCGCCTTACTCGGTGGGCGAAACTCGCCCGATGCGATCGCCCGGTCGCCGAGAGATTGGTCACGGCGCTTTGGCAGAGCGGGCCCTGGTTCCCGTGTTGCCGCCCAAAGAGCAGTTTCCCTACGTGATTCGCGTGGTGTCTGAGGTGCTGTCGTCAAACGGTTCTACTTCAATGGGGTCGGTGTCGGGTTCTACTCTGGCACTGATGGATGCAGGTGTGCCGCTGATTAAACCTGTGAGCGGTGCAGCGATGGGGCTGATCAAAGAAGGCGAAGAAATTCGCATTCTCACCGATATTCAGGGCATCGAAGACTTCTTGGGAGATATGGACTTCAAGGTCGCAGGAACCGATACGGGCATCACCGCCCTCCAACTGGACATGAAGATCACCGGGCTACCCATGAATGTGATTGCTGAGGCGATCAAGCAGGCAAAACCTGCCCGCATCCACATTCTCAACAAAATGCTGGAAGCGATCGATAAGCCTCGTGGTGAGATGTCGCCCTTTGCGCCACGGCTGCTGACCCTCAAAATTGATCAAGATTTGATTGGTCTGATCATCGGCCCCGGTGGCAAAACCATCAAGGGGATCACCGAAGAGACAGGAGCCAAGATCGATATCGATGACGACGGAACCATTACGATCTCTGCGATCGATGGCGAGAAGGCCAAACGTGCGCGGAGCATCATTCAGGGCATGACGCGCAAGCTGAGTGCAGGCGATGTCTATGTGGGCAAAGTGACGCGGATTATTCCGATCGGTGCTTTTGTCGAGTTTCTGCCCGGCAAAGAGGGCATGATTCACATTTCGCAACTGGCGGATCATCGCGTCGGCAAGGTTGAAGACGAAGTGACGGTGGGTGATGAAGTGATCATCAAGATTCGGGAAATCGACAATCGGGGTCGGGTCAATCTGACTCGGTTAGGCATTCACCCTGATGAGGCAACCGCTGCTCGTGCGGCTGCGGCTGCCAGCAAATAAACCGTGCTCTTGAAAGGGTTCGTCCTCTGACCTTGAGTTGGAGGGCGATTTTTTGTCTGCAAGCAATTCTATAGCTCGATCGCTCTCCCCCATCAGAAATCAACGAATTAGACTTATCGCCCCTGAGTCAGCAATGGGGAGCCGTTTTTCATTTGCCCAACGTATCGCCTGCCGTCTACAAAGGTGAGTGTGCCTCTGCCGTCGGGCTGACCGTTGCGAAGCTCTCCACTATAGCCTTTGAAAGGCGACCCAGCGCGAAACGAGCAACTGCCTTTCCCAGACAGGGCACTGTTAAAAACGTACCTTGGCAGCGTGTCCCATTTTTGAGGCTGACGGAGCCACTGCCTTTGGCTTGCCCCAGATAAAACTCGCCTGCGTAAATGTCGCCATTGTTGAAGACGAAGGTTCCTTTGCCGTGGGGATGCCCTTCGCGGACTTCTCCGGTGTAGCGGCTACCGTTCACAAATGTGAAAATTCCGCGTCCATTGGGTATTCCGTTTCGCATGTCACCTTCGTAGCGATCGTTATTAGCAAACAAAAACATGCCGCGTCCATTCGGGACACCATTGCGGACTTGCCCCTCGTAACGATCGTCATTCTGATAGACCAAAACCCCCTGGCCGTTGGGCATTCCACCGCTAATCTGCCCAGTGTAATATTTGTAGGCACTGGGAGCCGGGTTCTTGGAAGCATAGACGCAGGTAAACCCGCCGGAGGTAGGTTGGCAGCGAGGTTTGGCCAGAGTTTCTGAGGAATCGCCGTGGGCAGGCAGAGCAGAAAGGCTGGCCAAACCCAAGCCCGACATGACAAATAGAGCAATTCTCAGGTGTTTTTGGCTACGCAGCATAGGGGTAATAAATCGCAGAAATAAGGTGAAATGATTTGCTAGAAACAGGATGCCCGGAGATTTTTCAACCGAACCGATGATCGAATTGTTTCAGGGTTTAGTCAGAAAGTAGAACCGGGGGCAGGGGAGATTTATCTCGCAGGGGGTAGCCGCGATCGCGAATCAGTTTTTCTAATGCTGCGACTCGGTTTTTAGAAGGGGGATGGGTGGCCAACATGGCCGCAATGTCACCGTCTTCTTTTTGGCCCAGACGAGCAAAAAAATCACTCGCACCCGCTGCATGACCATAGTTGGATTGTAGAAGGGTGAGTCCAAATTGATCGGCTTGAATTTCTTGGGTCTGCGAAAATTTAGCGCGACTGAGAGCCACGACACCAGAGGCGGCGATCGCCGACAACGATCCGGCATCCCCTGTCACCCACGAAAATGCCAACTGTAAGAGCAATCCTTGCCCCAGCCCACGGAGGTGATCTCGGTTGGCAAAGTGTCCCAATTCGTGACCCAAAACCATCATTAGCTCATTTTCAGACTGAACCTCTTTCAGCAAGCCCTTGTAAAGGATGATGCGATCTCCCGGTAACGCTCCAGCGTTGACAGTGGACTCCGGAATGTAGAGCACCTGGTAGTTGCGCTCCTTTTGGGAGTTGGGCAGCTTTGCTTCTAGGCGATCGACCAGTTGGTTGAGTTTATCCTGGGTGGGCGATGGTTGAGCCATTTTTTCGTAAACGGGGACAATCAGCGCTCCCAATTGCTGCTCGATGCTGGGCGGCATCCACCAGACGATCGCATTCACCAGCCCCAAAATTGACCAAATCGTGATCAAAATCAAGCTGAGAAAAATCGCGGTCAGCTTGAGGAGTTGGGCATGGCTCGGTGGAGGATTGCGATCGCTATAGGCAGCCGTGCCAGGGGCAAGTTTGATCGGAGGCATATTATCCCTCAAGTCTTAGCTGTTGTTTTTGACGGGGCGGAAGGAATATAAGAAATTTAGTAACGAATAAAGCTGACGAGATTGAATCCACAGCCGCCCTCGACCTCGAAAGCGACAGACTAACCCTTCACCGCCAAAAAGCCCAGTTCTCAAGCCCTTAAAAGACAAGCCGCCCATCATTTCTACCTGATAACTTAGCGTCTCCTCGAAGGCAACGACGTAGCCCGTATCGACCACATAGTCACCATCGACCGGAATTTCGAGCACTGCACCGTAGGAACTAAACCAGAGATCCCCCGTGCCGCTTGCTCGCACTAGAAACATCGATTCGCCGCTAAAAAAGCCCTTCATGCCCTGAAATTTAGTGTCGAGGGTAACGGTGGGGCTACAGGCTACAAAGCCAGAAGACTGCACCATCAAAGCATTACCGCTGAGGGGATAGTGTTTGACATCCCCCGGAACACCCGGCGCGACGAGCAATTCGCCCGATCGCTGTTTAGCCGTAAACTCGCTCATAAACAAAGATTCACCGCCGAGCATTCGCCCCAGGCTTTTCATCAGTCCGCCTTGCATTTTAGACTTCATCTGAATGCAACTGTCCATTGCGGCTAGTGCACCCGATTCGACGAGCACGGTTTGGTCGGGTCTGAGCTTGAGCTTTAAGGCAGCGTAAGCAGGAGCGTGTTGAATCTCGAAATCAATTTGGTTAGACATAATCACAAAATATCAAGGGAGTGTGGGGGGACTATCGGGCGGGGAGTTGGCTGCCGATCGTGCGCCCAAACGCGCCAGGGTTGTGGGTTTGGCAAAAGAGCCGACCTTTGCCTCGAAAGCGACACACCAAACCTTCGCCGCCCATGAGTGCGCCAATCCAGCTTTTGTTTGCCTTGGCGATCGAGAAACTCAAACTTTTCTCAAAGGCAACAATGTGACCTGTATCCACCACATATTCGCCATCTACGTCAATTTCATAAATGCCGCCAAAGGAACTGAGCAACACCAATCCTTGGCCAGTTACGTTGAGCCAAAAAATCGACTCTCCAGAGAAAATAGACTTAATGCCCTGAAACCCCAACTCAATGTCTACGCCGGGGGTGCTGGCTAGATAGCCCGTCGATTGCACGACTAAACCACCGGATCGATCAGCAGATAGCTGGTAGGGCAAAATGTCGCCGATTAGTTTGGGAGCCAGGTAAAGCTCGCCGGGGGCTGTGCCCGATCGAAACACACTCAAAAACAGCGACTCGCCTGCCAACATGCGCTTGAGACCGCCAAACACACCGCCACCTTTGCCCTGTCTGAGGGTCGTGCTGACGTTGAGAAACCCACTCATTGCCACCATTGAGCCAGCTTCGGCTATCAGTTCTTCTTGGGGATCAAGGTCGATTTTGGCGATCGAGCTATCTGGTTGATGTAAAACTTCTACTTGCATGGAACTCTCTCAAATCGTGGTTAATCAAATCGCGATGGCTCAAATCGTGGCTCAGTCTGAATCCGCGAGAACCTAACGAATCTTGGGGCGCAAAAACCTCACCAGACCTGCAATGCTGCGAGACTGGAGGTAAATGTCTCCCTGCCCCGACAGCCGATTGACCAGCCCTTCGCCAGACGTGACAGACCCGACCAGACCACTCGATAGTCCAACTTTCATGCGAATGCCCGGCTCGTAAGCAACCAGGTGTCCAGAATCAACTACAAATTCGCCGTTCACCTGCTGTTTGCTCAATCCTCCATATGTGCCAAAAAGACCAGTCCGTTGCCGCTCAACTTGAGTTTGAGCAGCCCCTCTCCTGCCAACCAACTTGATAGCCCCGCCCAATGAACACCAATATTCACTTTCCCAGCGTGGGCAATGTAAGCCCCCGGTTGAAAGCAGATTTCTTGTCCCTTTAGCTCTAGTGCTAGAGCGTCTCCAATCATGGATTGGGTGAGCACCAACTCCAGAGGAGTTTGGGTAGGGTTGGTGAATTTGTTGACGAAGAGAGATTCGCCCCCAAAAATTTTCGGATCAGGGCTGGAATCAGACCGCCAGAAAATTCTGTCTGCATAGACAGTTGCCCCGCCATACTCGCCATGGCTCCCGATTCGGCTGTTAGGCTTTCTCCGGGGTTGAGGGTGACAAATATGGTGGCAAAAGCGGGTTTATAGCGAATGTCGTACTTCACGGTAATTTCTTGGTGTAGTTTCCCGGTGTAACTTCTGGGCGTAGTTTCTCGGTGTAGTTTCTCGGTGTAGTTTCTCGGTGAGAAAGGTTCGATGTGGGATCAGTATGCCCAGGGCGATCGTCCCGACAACGATTATTTGAAGTAACAGTAAAGAAAGCGATCGTTCCGCAAAAATTCTGAAAGTAAATACGCAAGAAAAAAGCGAACACCCTGCAAAAGGGGTGTTCGCTTAATCAAATCACTCGTCAATCAAATCACTCGTCCATCGATCGCACAGGATTTAGGCAAACCGCCAGCGACCAATCTCGCCTTTACCGAGATCTGCATAGTAGAGGTTTGAGTCAAGCCCGGTCGTGATCTGCGTCAAACCAAACAGGTTAGACGCAAACCGCTGTACGCCACTTACCTTACCATCGTCGCCGAAGCTGAGGACATCGACCGTTCCTTTACTGAGATCGGTGATGAAGAGTGCGCCATCGTAGAGAGTCGGGAAGGTGTTGCCCGTATAGAAATCTCCGACGGCGATCGCACTGCCCCCAACCCCAGTGTGCTGGGTTGCGTAGATAGGAGCCGTCACCGTAGCACCACTGTTGTAGAAGTCTTTTACGGCTTGCAGGTCAGAGTAGCCCCCAGTTCTAAAGCTCTGTCCCGTCGCAGGGTTGCCCCCCTCGTAGGCAACCCAGCCAAAGTTTTCTCCACCTTTGCCAGTGTTGACTTCTTCCCACTTCGTCCAGCCGACATCACCCACGTAGACTTGCCCGTTCTCTCTGTTGATCGTAAAGCGGAAGGGGTTGCGTAAGCCCAATTGCCACACCTTAGAAGCATTGCTCTGAGCGTCGCCGTTAAAGAATGGGTTGTCAGCGATGCCATTTCCGGTGATGGGGTCGATGCGAAGAATCTTACCCGATAGGCTATTGACATTCAGAACTCTCAGCGCCCGTGGATCGACCGCATTGTAGGATGCCCCATCCCCAATGCTGACGTAGAGATTGCCATCTGTGCCAAACCTCACAGCCCCCACAGCGTGAGATTCACTGTCGATAGGGATGAAGTCTTGCACAAAGGAGCCATCTGGATTGCGACCCGACTCAGGAATGCTGAAGTTGCTTGTGCCGTTGGCATCAGGGCGACTGATATTTTGCCAGGTGCTATTTTTACCGAGAATCACCACTGCACTGCCTGCGACCGCCGTCGTGTAGTTGGTTGCCGCATTCGCTGTAACTCGAATCATCCGTGAGGCTCGGTTGCCAACGCCATCGCGACCTGCCAGCCCCGATCGAGTTGCCGTTTCAGGGGGGTCGTAGGAGTAGAGCAGATAGACGTAGGGGCTACCTTCTGTGAGTTTGGGATGCACCGCAATGCCGAGCAGTCCTCGATCTCTGGGGCCGTTGACTTCAGCGCTGATGTCAATAAAGGGAGTCGATTGCAGCACGCCATTTCTGGCAACTCGCACTACCCCTTGCTTTTGGGCAATGTACATGTTTTGCCCGTCGGATGACCAGTCGAAGGCAGTCGGCTCGGAAAGATTTCTGACAAACGACTCACGGATGAACTGTCCCGGATCGTTGTCTGCGATCGTAATCGTTGCCGTTGCTTGGGGGTCTAGAATGCCGCCGATCGGGTTACTCAAGGCCAGGTTGAGGATTTCGTTGCGCTCGCTGGCGGTGTCGTCAGTGATGGCAACGGTGAAGGTTTTGCTAGTTTCCCCGGCTGCAAAGGTGAGCGTGCCCGTGGTGGTGGTATAGTCTGACCCTGCGATCGCCGTACCATCGGTGGTGGCATAGCGGACACTAGCCGTATTGGTCGTGGCTCCGCCACGCTGGACGGTGATCGTCGCAGTGCGATTATTTTCGTTGACCTGGTAATCTCCGGCGCTGAAGGCAAAGCTAGAAGCTGCGTCGTCATCCAAAATAGTGATCAAGGCTGTCCGGTTGATCCCCAGGGCTGCGCCGATCGTTTCACCTAGCCCAAAGCCAAAGCGTTCTGTGCCCTCGCCGATCGCGTCATTGAGAATCGGAATCGTAACCGTGGCGCTGGTTTGGCCGTCAGCAAACTGCAAGAACCCAGCCGTCACCGTATAGTCTGAGTCAGAGATCGCCGTTTCGTTGACCGTGGTGTAGTTGACTGAGGCGGCTCCGTCGCTGCCGTTGACGCGATCGACCCGAATTGTAGCGGTTCCATCATTTTCGTTGACGGTGACAGCATTTTGACCCAAGACGATCGTGCCTGTGTTGACAACGGCGGGGCTGTAGAGTTGTGATTTAGGAATAATCTGCCTGGCTTGTCTGGCGCTCGACCAACCTAAGCGAGCCACTGCATCAAAGGTGTTGTCGTAATATTCCAGGCGAATGTCGTACTTTTGCCCAGCGACGAGGGCGATCGTGCCTCGGTGCTCAGTGGTTCCTTGGTCAACAAAGCGATTGATAATTTGTTGACCGTTGACAAACAACCGAACTCCATCATCCGTGCTGGTAAAGAAGGTGTAGGTCTCGCTGTAGAGTGCCTCCACTTGCCCCGTCCAGCGTACCGAGAAGGTGTCGGGCCCAATTACAGGGCTTGGCGAACCTTCAGCCCAATCGAAGTTGACATTAGCATCGGTGCGAGTCAGGGCGAGATTGGTGAAATCAATGTTGTCGTAGTATTCGCCCTTCAAGCCGTTGCCAGTACCGGGATCAGGTACGGGGCCCGGATCGATAACAGGTGGAATTGTGCTGTAGAGTTGCGACGTAGGAATGACTTGCTTGGCTACGCCAGGGCCTGCCCACAGAAGGCGCGACACCGCATCAAAGCCATTGTCGTAGTACTCCATCTGAATGTCGTATTTCTGCCCAGCGACGAGGGCGATCGTCCCGTTATATTCCTTGGTGCTTTGGTCAACGAAACGGTTGATCAAGGTCTGGCCGTTGACAGACAGGCGTACCCCGTCATCGGTGCTTGTGAAGAAAGTGTAGTTGCCCGTAGAGAGAGCCTGAACTTGCCCCGTCCAGCGTACTGAGAAGGTGTCGGGGGCAACGCCAGGGGCGGGTGATCCTGCGGCCCAATCGAAGTTAACTGTGGGATCGATGCGGGTGACAATCAGATCGGTGAAATCGCGATTGTCGAAGTATTCGCCTTTGAGTCCGTTACCTGTGCCAGGCGTACCTGTGCCTGAGTCAGGGGTGACGATGGAAGTCACCAGTTCAATATTTTCGATGTCCTGGTTATTGACGGCTCCTCCTGTTCCAGCACTGAAGCCCACAAAAGCCCGATCGCCGACGATCGCCGACAGATCTACCGTGTAGCTAAGAATTGCCACATTGGGCTTGATGGCCGTTTCTGACAAAAAGACTTTGAGCTGATCGATCGCCGCGTCGTAGTCAATCCAGGCGTTGATAGCGTTGCCACTGTTGAGATCAAAGCTGGGCATACCGATCGCGTAAATCTGGGCAGCGTTGCCATTTTGGAGCACCGCAACGTGGTTGCCGTTCAGGTCGTTGGGGTTGCGGTAGGTGTCGAACTCGATCGCCAAACTCCGCCCGATCGCCGTACTATTGGGACTCAAATCAATCCCGTAGCCAAGGCTGCCGCCCGTTCCCCCTAGGGCGTTCACTCCTGCCGCACTGTTTTGCAATATGAAGGTAAAGCCATCTGCCCCATTGACACCATTACCCTCCCCCAGACGGAACCGGAACCGCGTCTGAAAGGAGGTGTTGCCATTAATATCAAAGGGAGTGTTGAAGAAAGCGCTGCCCGCCTGCATGGTTTGAGCCGGAGTCAGACGCAAGACTCCTCCCACCTGGGAGGCGTTGCCGTTGAGTTTCAGGCTGGATGTATCCGAGAAGTCGCTGAGGTTGAGGGTAGGCAGAATTGCGTCGTAGTCTGCCATTGTCGAGTTGGCAAAAGCTAGCCCAGCTTCGATCGTTCCCGTCTGACTTTCTAAGACCCAGTTGCCACCCAGGGCAGCGCTGCCCGTGGGATCGATCGAGGCAGCAAGGTCGGCTCCTGTCAGGTTACTTAGCTGTTGAATGAACCGCCCACCGTCGGCTGCTGCTACATCACAGCCATACAAAAGAATGTCAGCATGTGCCGCCAAGGCCTTTGCCCAGGTTTGCAGTTCGCTACTATAAGCGCCAAGGGTGCTCAGGTCGAGGGTTGCACTACCCAACTTTAGACTGCCCGCACTGCCGTGAGAGACGATGTGGAGGCTGGCAATGTCAGTACGATCGGACAATACAGCGCTAATCTGAGCAACCCCATCTTGGGCTGCGTCAAGGAAAATATTTCTTGGCCTGCCCCTGCCCCTGCCGCCAGGCTTTGATAGTTTTTAACGGTTGAGTCAATAAAGACGAGGCTGCCGGATGAAGCCGACGATCGTCGCACCTCAGCGCGATCTGTCAAGTTAGCTGAATCAAAATGAGAAGGGTCGCCGATCGTAGGAAGAGGTGCGCCCAAATCGAGCAGACGAGTATTGCTGATTAAATTTTGCATTTGCTTAGTGCCTGAACGATGAAATCCGGCTAAACGACTCTGTGAGTGCTTCTGCATGAAACTGAGTGCGGAGGAGGCACAAAGCGCAGCACGAAGCAGCCTGCTTGATTTGACAGAAGGGAGGAACGCTTGAGAGCGTTTTCGCTAGAAGAAGCTTGATATCTGGGACAACCTATCTAAAACCAAGGGCTGTCTGGTGGAGCTTGGTGGGGGCAATGACCGACCTTACAGCCAAGCCAAGTCACTACAGGCAACTCCAGTTAGTAGGTGAAACGACCCGCTTGATCTTTTGGCAGAATTCGCCCTGTCGAAGAAGTCACGAGTTCGTGAAAATACTGAGCTGCTATTTTCACAAGCTTTGGTAGTTGCATAACACTCATGTGGTCTAGATCGCCTTGCTGGACACGAACTTATCACTACTCGAAAAGCTATCGTAAGTACTTTCCCGTAAACTTCATCGAAAGTTAAAGCCAACAGGAGCACTTAAATGTTTTATATGAAGTGACATCAGCGCGATCGTAGGTATAAACATTACTAAACCTGAAGTTAATTCTTCTTTGAGTCACAGGAACGTTTGCAGCCGAGTGCTGTCAACTGTCGAGTTCAACAGTTTTGAACCTATCACAAGGGCATAAATACGGTGGGTACTTCTTCGGTCTCTTCAAGGTATCTACAAATATCATTTCGCCTAAAAAGAACTGATTTACCCCAAATTAGGCGGAGAGGCTTGATATTCCGTACTTCTACAGAGTGAGTTGTGTAAAGAAATAGTGAAAGGAGCGATCGCCCTGCAAAAACTCGCATTATGAAGTTTGCGGACAAATAAATGTAGCTACGTTCAGGGCACGGCACTTCCATCCCCCTACTAGCATTCATGTTTGCCAGATATTTGATTGCGGAGATCGTCTCTTATTTTCACAACCTAGAGGGTATAGGCGATCGTCACGCCTGATCCGCCATCTGTCTGCTCTGCGAGTTCGTAGCGCTGAACACGAGGATGCTGCTGCAAAAAGGCATGAACGCCCTGACGCAGCTTGCCAGTGCCGTGACCGTGAATAATCCAGATAGCGCCGTCTGAGTGGGCGATCGCCTGATCTAAAACTGGTTCTGCATCGGAGACGCGGCTGCCACGGATATCGATCGTATTGCGCGAGGTGCGAATCAGAGGAGCGGCAGCCTGGGGCGTTGGCTCTGGTGGCTTGCTGGGTTTGGGTTCTTCACGTTTGGCAGGTTTTTCGCCGCTTAGAGATTCAACTTCCTGCATGGCAATCGTCATCTTCATCAGACCAAAGCGAACGGTGAGTTCGTCGTCGTCAGCAATACTGAGAACTTCGGCAGTCTGGTTGAGACGGGGAATGCGAACCCGATCGCCCACCGTGGGCCGATACTCTGGCTTGGGTTTGGCGATCGCGCGGGTGGGGAGATACCTTTCAGCGATTTGGTTCATTGCGTCGGTGGCTTGTTGGGCCTCCTGTGCGGTGACGTTGCCCTTTTGCAGTTGTTTGATGACTTTGGCAATCTCAGACTTGGCCTGTGCGATCGCATCCTGCACGGCTTTCTCTTGGGCGAGTTGCAGGTTCCGTTCTCGCTCTTGCAGGTTGGCAGCTTTTTCGGCAACTTGCTGATGGAGACGTTCGGCGCTTTCGAGCAGTTTTGCGGCTGCTTGGGCTTTGGTTTCCTGGCGTTTGCGCTGCGCTTCTAGCCCTGCGATTACCTGGTTTACGTCCTCAGATGCGCCCCCCACGTTTGCTTGAGCTTGCCGGACGACGGATTCTTTGAGTCCGAGGCGACGGGCGATCGTGAGAGCATTCGAGCGCCCTGGAATGCCCCACAGCAGGCGATAGGTGGGTGAGAGAGAAACGTCGTCAAATTCGACGGAGGCATTCTCGAAGCGATCGTCGTCATACTTGAGGGCTTTGAGTTCGCCAAAGTGAGTGGTGGCAATGGTCAACGCGGCATGGTCAGCGAGATATTTAAGCAGAGCGATCGCCAAAGCACTGCCCTCCGAGGGATCAGTTCCCGCTCCCACTTCGTCTAGCAGTACCAGCGAATTAGAAAGAAGAGAGGGCGGCAGAGGTTTCTCTGACTGGCTTGGCGAGGATAATGGCGGAGGGGCTGAGGGGTCTAGAGCATCCGAAGAGGTGATTTCTGGATTGGTGATTTCTGGATTGGTGATTTCTGGATGTTGGTGATTCTGGATTGGGATTTTGTGAGGGCTGTTGCCCGATCGCGTTCAGGATGCGGCTGATGCGCCGAATGTGACCTGAAAAAGTTGAAAGGCTTTGCTCCAGAGATTGTTCGTCGCCAATGTCAGCCAAAATTTGCCCAAACCAGGGCAGTTCTACAGGCTCCCGCGCTGGCACAAATAACCCCACTTTAGCCATGAGCACAGCTAAGCCCAAGGTTTTGAGGGTGACAGTTTTGCCGCCCGTGTTGGGGCCAGTAATCGCCACCACTCGAATCTGTGGCTGAATGTGTAAGTCAGTCGGAATCACCGATCGCCCTTGTTCGTGTTGTTGTTGCCAGACGAGCAGAGGGTGGCGCAGTTGCCGCAGCACGATCGCTTGCGAGGCAGAAGGCGAAGGGAAGTCGATGAAGGTAGGAGGATTTGCCCCCAGCCAGAAGCTATAGCGGGCGCGGGTCGTGGCTAAATCTAGCGTGGTGCAGATCGCTAGAAGTCGCTCTAGATCAGCTTGGACGGCGGCCACTTGCTCAGTCAATGTGCGCCGAATGGCCTCTTCTTCGGCTTGCTCTTGGCGCTGCAATTGGCGCAGTTGGTTGTTGAGTTGAACGGTGGAATTTGGCTCAATATATAGGGTTGCGCCGCTCATGGAGACATCATGCACAATACCGGGAATGGCATCTTTCTGAGGGGCTTTCACGGGGATGACAAATCGACCGTCGCGTTGGGTGATGATCTGCTCCTGAACGGCATTGGACTGGCGTTGCAGAATTTTTGCAGCATCTCGTAGACACGATCGCGCACCTGCTTTTGTTTGCTGCGAATGTCTGCCAGTTTGGGGCTGGCCCGTTCGCTGACTTTGCCGTCGTCATTGATGCAGCGATAGATTTCTTGCTCAATTTCGGGATAGGTTCGCAGGTCAGAAATCAGATCGCTCAACACGGGTACGTCGGTCTGGTTGTCGATCGTCCGTCTCAGATTTCTTGCCCCTGCTAGGGTGGTGGCGATCGCCAATAGCTCTGCCCCCGTTAAAATCCCCTGAAGGGCTGCCCGTTCGAGGGCTTCACCAATATCGCCAATGCCGTCAAAACTCAGCCCGCCCGCCAGCCGACCTTCGAGGTTATAAACTTCCTGAGTCTGAGCTAGCAGATTCAACGTTTCTGCCCGGCTCGTCGGAATTTTGAGATGACGAGCCGCGATCGCCCCCAGTTTTGTCGCTGCAAAGGTGGCAAGATGCTGACAGAGGCGTGACCATTCCAACAGTTCGAGAGTCTCAGCTTGAATCAAAGTGTGATGGGGTGAAGCAGCAATACTCCCATTCTAAGGGGATTGCTTCTCCTCCACCGCATCTCAAGAAAGAGGGAATCTGAGTTTTGCTAAGTTGGTAGATTTAGATAAAAGTAGCGTTGTTTTGTTTTGGTAGATTAAACTATAATTAAAGCAACATACGTCTTTCATTCACTCGATCGTTATCGTGTTTACCCGTACTCTCTCCCCGTCTGTCGGTTTACCTCGTGACTTGTTTGGGGCGATCGCCACACTCAAACGCGAACTCAATGCTGTCGTCTTGGCGCACTACTATCAGGAGCCAGATATTCAAGACATTGCTGACTATTTGGGCGATTCGCTCGGTCTTTCTCAACAAGCTGCCACGACCAAAGCTGACGTGATCGTGTTTGCGGGGGTGCACTTTATGGCAGAAACTGCCAAAATTCTTAATCCTGACAAGCTAGTTTTGCTGCCCGATTTGAATGCGGGCTGTTCGCTGGCTGATAGCTGCCCGCCCCAGGCATTTGCAGAATTTAAAGCCAAACACCCCGATCATTTGGTAATTTCTTACATAAATTGCACCGCAGATATCAAAGCCATGAGTGACATCATTTGCACGAGCGCCAATGCGGTGGCGATCGTCAATCAAATCCCCGCTAGTCAGCCGATTATTTTTGCGCCCGATCGCAACCTCGGCAAATATGTGATGGAGCAAACGGGGCGCGAAATGGTGCTGTGGCAGGGTAGCTGCATGGTACACGAGACTTTTTCTGAGAAGAAAATGGTGCAGCTAAAAAGTCAGTATCCTCAGGCGGAGACGATCGCCCACCCAGAATGTGAACCGGCGGTTTTGCGCCACGCAGATTATATTGGCTCGACGACTGCGCTCTTGAAGTATTGCCAACAAAGCGCCAGCCACTCGTTTATCGTGGCGACCGAAGCAGGAATTTTGCATCAAATGGAGAAAGCTGCTCCTCACAAGCAGTTTATTCCAGCCCCCCGATCGCCAACTGTGCTTGCAACGAGTGCCCCCACATGCGTCTCAACACCCTAGAAAAGCTGTATCTAGCGATGAAAAATCGCACGCCAGAAATCACCTTGTCTGAGAAAACTCGTTTGGCGGCCCTGCGCCCAATTCAACGCATGTTAGAAATGAGTGCTTGATTTTGGAGGGGGTCTGAGAAAAATATACACTAATAATTTTTGATGAGTAGCTCGCGACCCACCCCGGCACTTTCTTGTTTGTAGTTGTTCATACCATATTGCAGTGTCCATTCAGTAATGTTGGCAAAGGTAAACAACGCCCTAATTTGAGGAGAATCATCATAGGTAATCAGCCATTTGTGAGGACATTGACGCATGTTTTTGGCAAAACGTTGATGATCAAAATCAGTGTGCAGTTTGCCTTTTACACCATAGAGTTTTGATTTTGTTGCACTAAAATAGGGCGGATCAAGAAAAATGAACACCTCTTCTCCCCCTTGAGTTAATAAGCTTTCATAGTCACTATTTGTAATCTGAATAGAGGATAAATGTGCAGAGAGTTTTTGCAATCTCTCGATCGATGAATCTGTAAATCTGCGTTCAAAGGCTTGTTTAGAATAGCCTCCCGAATCTACTGTGCCTGAGAAGGTAATTCGGTTTAAAACAAAAAAGCGAACTGCACGATCGAACTCTTTCAATTTGAGATCTTTGCAGGTGAAATAGTTAAAGAGTTCTCGCCCATCTGTGTACTTCTGTTTGATTTTTTCTACTTCCCTCACCAGCGCCTCAACTTCGGTTTTGGCAGACACCCAAAAGCAATACAAATCGAAGTTTAAGTCATTGATCCAATATTTTTGAATGCGATCGCCAAACAGATTTTTCACCGCCAGACAAACTGAGCCACCGCCCACAAAAGGTTCTCTATATTCGCCAATGCTAACTGGAAGGTGTGGAATAATTTTATCGAGAGCTTTGGATTTACCACCTGGGTAGCGGAGTGGGCTTTTAATTGGAGGCATAAGGATCGGTGATTCGCTCTAATTTCAATTTCTATGGTTTCGTTTCGCTGCACTTCTAAAAACTGCAAGGCTGTCTTGCCCTCATCCCAGCTTTCCTAGATTGGGAGAGGGAGCAGGTTCCCTTTCTCCCAGCTTGGGAGAAGGAGTTAGGAGACGAGGGCGAAGATCTCCGGCATTGATCAATCCCCATTCCTTAGCAAGAATCTTGCTGTGGATGGAAAGTCTGAGTATTGCTGACAAGTGTAACCACGAAACCCAGTAGGAACACGATCGCGCCTCTGTGATCACGGTTTCAAAAGGTGTGGTTCCGTGTCAAACTACCGCTTGCTGACTCGCTTCTATGAAATAGGAGTTTCGATCGCTTGAATTCGCAGATTTTTGGGCAGAAATTGCCGCCTTCGATCGTTCGTTTTTTGCCAGTTTTTTGGATACTGCTCCTAGGTTGGCTGGTGTTTTTCCATCGCCTCGGCAACACCGGATTGCTCGACGAAACAGAACCGCTCTTTGTCGAAGCGGCCCGTCAGATGACCACCACCGGAGACTGGGTTACGCCCTACTTCAATGGAGTCACCCGCTTCGACAAACCGCCGCTCATCTACTGGCTGATGGCGATCGGCTTCCAAACGATCGGCGTAAACGAATGGGCCGCCCGTCTGCCCTCTGCCCTTTCAGCAACGCTGCTCACTGGATTTTGTTTCTACATCCTGAATGTCTACACAACCCAACCTCGACCAGAAGCAGACACAACCCCCTCCGCTTGCGAAGCGCATCAAAGACAGCCCGTCATCCCTTACCTCGGTGCGGCTATTTGTGCTCTAAATCTGCAATCCTTCTTTTTTGGGCGACTCGGCTACTCAGATATGTTGCTGAGCGTTTGCTTTGGCGGGTCGTTGTTTGCGTTCTTTCTGGGATACACCGCCGATCGCTCTCACGTTCAAACTCGCTGCTATCTGGCGTTCTATGCTCTGATGGCTCTGGCAGTGTTGACAAAAGGGCCAGTGGGCGTGGTGTTGCCAAGTGCGATCGTGCTGCTCTTTTTGCTCTGCGCTGGCACGCTGCGCGAAGGACTGCGAGAAATTAAATTTTTGCCAGGACTGCTAATTTTTCTGGGGGTGAGCGTTCCCTGGTATGGACTCGCATACCTGAAAAATGGGTCGGCATTTATTGATTCGTTTTTTGGGGTGCATAACGTCGATCGCTTTACTAGCGTTGTCAATCAGCACGCGGGGCCGTGGTACTTTCACATTTTGATTGTGCTAGGCGGATTTTTTCCCTGGTCGATTTATCTCCCAGGGGCAATCGTCCATTTCACCCGGCAAAACTGGCGACAAAAACCGCGATCGCGCCAGCTTGCCCTCTTTGCCCTGATTTGGTTTAGCGTAGTGCTGGGTTTTTTTTACGATCGCCGTCACTAAATACATTACCTACACGTTGCCTTTGGTTCCGGCGGCAACAATTTTAGTGGCGCTATGGTGGCAAGATCAGCAAAATTCGCGCTCCTGGACTTTCAAACCGAGTGTGTATCTCAGCTTAGCGTTGTGCATCACCCTGGCCGCCTGCGCGTTTTACAGTCCAAACTGGTTAGATAATGATCCGTCGATGCCAAATTTGGGCATAGAAATCAGACAGGCGGGGCTGCATTGGGTGGGATTGTTCATCTGGCTAGGAGGCGCGATCGCTGGCACAGGGCTGATTCTTTTAGGCAAGCTGCACCGATTTTGGGCAGTCAATCTTGTCACCTACGGGGCGTTTATTTGGTTCTTTATCACACCCGTATTTGGACTAGTAGATAGCGTCAGACAAGTGCCACTCAGGCAAATCGCCGAAACAGTGATCTCCGTTCGTGAAATCAACGAACCGATCGCAATGGCCACCAATTCCTTTGAGAAACCAAGTTTAGTTTTCTACACCCAAAAGCCGATCGTTTTTCTCAATCGTGCTCGCCAAATTCCACCTTATTTAGAACAGCTAAAATTGCAAAAGGTGCATCGATCGATGCTCATGATCACCACTTCCAGCACCTTACAAGAAGCTAAAATTTCTCCTCAAGCCTATCAATCGATCAAACAAATTGGTATCTATCAACTGATCCGATTTCCACTATCAGACACAAAGTAATCTATCAACCCCGATTCAAAAGAAACAGCCCCAAATCCGCCCACAAACCTTCAACTGTTCATCCCTCATCCCTCACTTTTGTAATCATGCAAACAATTCAAAAATGGTGGAGCAATCAGACAAATCGGTGGGTCTTTTGGATCTTGCTAGGGGGGCTAATTTTTAGAAGTTTCGTTGCACTTTTGCTGCCTCCAGGTTTCGATGAAGCCTATTACTATATCTACACACTGCACCCAGACTGGAGCTATTTCGATCACCCGCCTCTAGTCGCCTGGACAACCGCCTTTGGTATCTGGCTAACTGGCACTGTTTCACAGTTCACAATTCGCTTCGGCCCGCTGCTTCTCTACACAGCGACGCTATACTTTTTATACCGAAACGCAACGCAATTATTTTCTCAGAAAGCAGGACTTCTAACATTAGCGATCGCTTCTACCGTTCCCATCTTTCAAATCGGCTTCGGCATTCTGACATTGCCCGATGGGCCCTTAATGTTTTTCTGGTCGTTATGTCTTTGGGTTGCAGCTTGTGAATTTTTTCCTGAGAACAATGCCGCCTACAGACCAACCTACAAACTTGCGATCGTAGGCTTGCTTGTGGGCTTAGCTTGCCTGGGCAAATATCACGGCGTTTTGTTAGGATTTGGTTTGCTCTGCTTTGTTCTCACAAGTTCTCAGCACCGTAGAGCACTAAAATCTCCCTGGATGCTGCTTAGCTTCGGGCTTTTTCTGTTAACTATCTCACCCATTCTTTATTGGAATTGGCAACACGATTGGGTGTCTTTTCGCTTTCAAGGCAATCGTGGAATTCCTAACAAAAGCTACAATATTTTTAATGTTTTCAAAACTGCTTTTATTCAGTCTGCCTATCTATTTCCTACATTTGGTTTGCCACTTTGGTGGGTGGCACTTTCATCTAGTGTGCGATCGCTAAAAATTTCATCCCGCACCCCTTTCTTGCTCTGGGTTTCAATTCCTGCCTTCCTATCTTTTACTTTGATGGGTGGCTATCAGCAAATTCTTCCCACCTGGACAATGCCAGGTTTTTTTTACTGCCGTTCCGCTCCTCGGCTATCAAGCAACTCTCTGGCAAGAAAACCATCCCAAATTAGTAGGACGATGGCTAAAAGGGTCAGCGATCGCTGTCTTTACGCTTCTGTTTGTTGCCCTCCTGCACGTCTCATTTGGAGCATTTCAAAAACCAAGCAATACAGCACTTTTAGGCGGTTTCTTAGACCCAGCAGAAGATCCTTCGATCGAGCTTATAGATGTTCGGCAATTGCGAGAAAAGTTTGCAGACTCTCCTCAACTTTTATCAGCACTCAAATCCGCAGACTTTATGTTTAGCAACCGCTTTCACCTGGCAGGCCATGTAGGAATGGCATTGACTCCTTTAGTACCGATTCCAGTCACCTGTTTTGATAAAAGAGATGTTCGAGGTTTTGCATTTTGGGCCCCGGCTGAAGCATGGCTAGGCAAAAATGCCCTATATCTAACTTCCAGCCAATATCAAATGCGAGAAGATTCGGCAGCAGAATTTACTTCCTATTTCAGCGCTTCAATAAGTTAGGAGAAGTATCCCTCAAACGAGGCGGAATTGTGGTCGAGACATTTCATGTCTATTGGGGAGAAACCTTACTTAAGCCCTATCCTCGCCCTGCTAAAGGTGTTAAATCTTGAAAGCCAACCTGAAGCTCTAACTAGCCTGAAAGCGATCGTGATGTCGCAAGCAATCTACTTGAAAGCTTCTTGCCCATTCGATCAAGGTGGCGGGCATTTCTACCGTAAGCGGCAGCAAAAACGACACATAAAACTGATTTTGTTGAACAATCAAAACCGAGTAGCCTTGACCACGAATGGCTGCGTGGTCAAACCCTTCTGCCAAAAGAGTGGAGAACAACGATCGTAACCCCAAGACTTGAAAGGTTGCTTGTATCCAATTGGTATTTGGATTGTCTTCTACCACAAAATACTCTTTGGGCAAGCCATTTAAATCAAAGGTAGCAACTCCACAAACGGATTCTAAATGGGAAATTGATAAATCTAAAGATTGCATGAAATTTGAGGGAATAGGATGTTTGAAACGCCTCATTCTTTTCTCAAACTACCTCTCAAGAGGTTGAGATCAGAAATAGATATTCAATTATTCAAGAAATTATTCAAAATCCCGTATAACTTAAGGAATAACTTGTCTTAAAAGTAGCTAATTACAAGAACAAACTAAGGTAGGTTTAGCTGGAGAAATCTTCATCATTAGGATATAAATTTAATGAATTTTTGCCGTAGTTTTACCCTTGAAATTGTGATTTTGACCACACTTGAGGAACTCTAAATCTCTGTACTCGTCTGATCAACCTGTTGTATAAAAGGTCTGTCCATGCTGAAAAACCTTTTGGCTAGAGTCACGATCGCCACCACTGCGATCGTCACCACCCTGGGCGTAATGGGGTACGCTCACAACACTCTAGCTACGAAACCACCGCAAACAACCGCTTCTACAGCACCCGCCCAACTGATTGCTCAAGTCGATCCTGCCTTAGCCGCGATGGAGCAATCCGTTCTCCGACAGATCAACCAATATCGCGCAGGTCGCAAACTGCCCGCCCTGACTCTGGATGCCACCATCACTCAGCAGTCGCGCAACCACAGCCAAAATATGGCTAATGGAACCGTGCCCTTTAGTCATCAAGGGTTTGAGCAGCGAGTCAAGGAGATTAGAAAGGCAATGTCCTATCGGGCTGCCGCTGAAAATGTTGCCTACAATATGGGCTACAGAGATCCTGCAACCCAGGCGGTGCAAGGCTGGCTCAAAAGTCCAGGGCATCTGAAAAACATTCAGGGACAATATAATGTCACTGGCATCGGCGTAAGCAAGAATGCGAAGGGCGAGGTTTACTTTACGCAGGTGTTTATTCGTAAGTAGACACCCGATCGGAAGTAGGTGAGGAGATTTAGGGAATCGAAACATAATAGAATCTCAGCAGGGCAGCATCTTCCCCCTTATTCCTACTTCCTTTCTATGGATTTTAAAGATTTTCAGATCTATAACGGCGATCTCTCCAAAGCTATGTTGGAGACATATTTGCAGACAGATGCCATCGCTGTAGACACTGAGACGATGGGTTTGCTGCCGCAGCGCGATCGCCTCTGCCTAGTGCAACTGTGTGATGGCGACGATCGAGTCTCTGTGGTGCGAATCGATCGAGGGCAGACCACCGCCCCTCACCTCAAGCAATTGCTAGAAGCAACTCAGATCACCAAAATTTTCCACTTTGCTCGTTTCGACATCACAACCCTGCGCCATCATTTAGACATTCAAGTCACGCCAATTTTCTGCACCAAGCTTGCTAGTAAGCTCATTCGCACCTATTCCCCAAAGCATGGCTTAAAGGATCTGATTCAAGAACTTGAAGGCGTTGAGTTAGATAAGTCTTCGCAGAGTTCGGATTGGGGCAACTCGATGAACTTGTCAGCCGCACAACTTCGCTACGCCGCCAACGATGTCCGCTATTTGATCAGTGCGAGACAAAAGCTGATCACGATGCTAGAGCGAGAAGAACGCCTGGAACTAGCTGAACAGTGTTTTCAATGCCTTCCAGTGTTTGCTTCGCTGGATCTGCTGCAATATCAAGGCATATTTGATCATTGAGCTAGTGGCTGTCAAAAATAACCTCTTCCCATTTCCAATCCATCCATTCAAGTTTGACAGCCTACTAGTAGTCCACCAAAGGAACTTTGCCTAGTCTAGCGAGAATTGGTAAACTGACTCAAAAACCGGAGGGTATATGAGTCAGAAGAAATATATCGTGAATTTAAGCGAGGCGGAAGTCAATGAGTTG
>JAAUOZ010000290.1 GCA_012034655.1 Leptolyngbyaceae cyanobacterium CSU_1_3
GGTTCCCCTTCTCCCAAGTTGGGAGAAGGGTTAGGGGATGAGGGCGAAGATCTCCGGCATTGATCAATCCACATTCCTAAGATAAAGTTTTTTAACATTAGGAAGACATGATTAGAATCTCACAGGTGGGGAAATTTTTGGC
Organism: Leptolyngbyaceae cyanobacterium CSU_1_3; assembly: GCA_012034655.1. GTDB lineage: Bacteria > Cyanobacteriota > Cyanobacteriia > Leptolyngbyales > Leptolyngbyaceae > JAAUOZ01. The sequence continues at coordinate 143 of JAAUOZ010000290.1, forward strand.
TTTGGCTTTGATGCCGCTTTTGCCAATGACGGTGTTAGGTCGGTCTGCAATGGGGCAATCGACTTCAGGAAGCCTAACGCAGACAAGCCAAGGGCAGACAAACCAAGGGCAGACAAACCAAGGGCAGACAAACCAAGGGCAGACAAACCAGGGAACGGCTGCACCGATCGCCAGCCCTCTGGGTGTCTCCTTGCCGATTACGCCACCTTCCATTGCAAATCCTGCACCAGTTCCAACGATTTCAACGCCTGCGCTCAATGTGCCTGGGGCAGGTGTACCGGGGACAAATGTAACGCCTGTTCAGGCTCCCTTGACTCCGCCAGCGAGTAGTTTTCCGGCCACCCCTTCTTCGATCGCGTCTCCTACTAGCCAAACCGGGAGCCAGCCAGCCTCAGCGCCATCTAACCGAACGGTAATTCGAGATGGGGTGATTGCTCCGGTGCGCGAGCAGACAACGCCTCGCTCAACACGGCAACCAGGAGCGACTTCGGTTCGCATCAGTCCCGATGAGGCGGCTCCCAACAACTCAGTTGCGCCTCAGAGCGGGGAGTCGCGTTTGCAGACGACGGGCTTTACGCGCACGGCGATCGCCGATCAATTGGCAAGTGGGGCGGCGGCTAGATTAGATGCTCAACTTTTGCAGGCAACCTGTGCCCAAAACTGGCAGAGGGCGATCGCGATCGTTGATCAAGCCCTCACATCTGCGCCGACCAATCAAGCGTATCGATCGCAGCTTCGAGAATATCGCAGTCGTCTACAGTCCCTTGCCGTTGCGGGCGCGGCTATCCCAGATTGGAGCCAGCGCTGCACAGGGCGATGATAGATTTTAGACTTTAGACAGACGTTCGGAATGTGATTAGAGATGATTAGAGATGATTAGAGATTAGATCGGTTGAAGGTTGGTCTATTGGCGGGAACCCATGCCCTCATAGCAGACGATCGCAGCGCGAAAAAAGAGGCAAAAATAACCAGAGAATTCACTTACAAAAGCGTAATTCTCTGGCATTCTCTTAGTTTCTACCGCCCATCATCGTTATATTTTTGTCGCCAGCAATGTTCCAATAGGTGAAACTCGGATAGGAGCCAGCATCGCTCTAGCTCCTGAATATTATAAAAGCGACGAAAGCGAGACGGGTTAGCGATGAACGGCTGATTAGGATGAAAAAGCGGCTGATTGAGGTACGCCCAAAAGGGAAAGCGAACTTTCCGAACGTTCTCTGTGTGGGAGCGATCGTTCATAGAATAATGACTGAAAATAAACGGCTGACGACTGCCCATCGCAGCGATCACGGCGGAATCGCTGCGGTAGGCCCTCCTAGAGATTCGCGAACCAAACCTCTATCTCCGGAGTGATTGCAAAATCACCAATCGGCCGATCAGTATGGCACTTATTTTTTAAATCTCCCAAGAAGAAAGGATTAAGTGTCAAGGTTTCATGGCTTTGCTAAGAAATATTCACGCTGACTTAGCGTTTGGCTGGCAGTCAGCACGTCTTGTCTGGCCCATTGGTCAGCCGCGATAATGTCCTCCAGGCTGGGAGTTTGGCGATTGGATGGGTAGCGATCGCAAGTATCCTCAATCAATCGAGGAATATCCAAAAAGCGAATTTTCTCTTCCAAAAATAGTGCAACGGCTTGTTCATTGGCAGCATTCAACACCGCAGGCAGACAGCCCCCCGCCCGACCCGCCGCATAGGCAAGCCTCATGCAGGGATATTTCTGGTGATCGGGTGCTCTAAAGGTAAGACTGCCCGCCTTGACCAGATCCAATCTTTCCCAGGCGGTGGGGATACGATCGGGGTAAGACAGCGCATACAACAACGGCAGCCGCATATCTGCCCAGCCCAGTTGGGCCAACACAGAGGTATCTTGCAACTCGATCAGAGAGTGAATGATGCTTTGGGGATGGATGACAATCTCAATATCGTCGTAGCCTACGCCAAACAGATAGTGCGCTTCTATCACCTCTAGCCCTTTATTCATCAGGGTTGCAGAGTCTACCGTAATCTTGCGACCCATAGACCAGTTGGGATGTTTGAGCGCATCTGCGACGGTGACGTTGGCCAGTTGCTCGACATCCCAATCGCGAAATGAGCCGCCAGATGCCGTGAGAATAATCTTCCTCAAGCCACCCACCGGAACCCCCTGAAGACACTGAAAAATTGCAGAATGTTCGGAGTCAGCCGGAAAGAGTTTGACGTTGTGTTTTTGCACCAGGGGCAGCACGACGGGGCCGCCCGCGATCAGCGTCTCTTTGTTGGCCAGGGCGATATCTTTGCCTGCCTGGATGGCCGCGATCGTCGGCAACAGCCCCGCACAGCCGACAATTCCCGTAACGACGGCTTCGGCATCGCCATATTTTGCCACTTCCACCACTCCCGACTCCCCTGCGAGAATGATCGGTTGCGGATCGAGGTCAGCGATCGCCGATCGCAGGTCTGACAGTTTGCTCTCATCGCAGATGGCCACAATTTGGGGGCGAAACTGGCGAATTTGTTGGGCAAACAGGTCTACATTACGCCCAGCCGCCATGCCCACAATACGAAATCGATCGGGAGATTGAGCAACGATATCCAGGGTTTGCGTGCCGATAGACCCTGTTGAGCCAAGAAGGGAGATTGCTTTCACGAGTGCTGATCCGGTGACATTTTAGGATTATCTTACTCTGTTAGGAAATACCCTTAACCAATATGGCTCTACCTATATGACTCTACCTAAACGCCGCCCCCGATCGACGGTGCTGTTCTGGTCGGCTTGGCTGGGGATGGCTTACTTTAATGCGTTTTCTAGCTGGCAGATCGATGCAGCATTGAGAATGGGATTGGCGATCGTGCCGCTAATTTTAGTCTGGATTTATCTCACACGTCGCACTGCACCAGAGGAATGATCAGAATTAATCGGGATCACAAAATCAACCCAGTTCGCATCGGTAATCATCGGTTCGATAAACAATTGGGGATGCAGGGCGCGCCAAAAATACTCCACAAAAGCCTCAATTTCGCCATCAGACATGCCCGGTTTACCCTGGGCAATCATTTGGTGCTCTGCGGCTTTGCGCCACTGCTGGCTCAGGCAATAGTCGGGCACATACAGCACGATTAACCGATCCAATTGCTCCCAGAGGGGCACGTAGCTTTGGAGGCGATCGTTCATGTCGCGGGCAAAGGCTCGGTCTGCCGCAGTGACGATCGGATGGGGTGCATTCTCGAACTGTGCCGAATCGATCGGTCGTACCCCCACAAACCACCCCTCGAAGAGCACAATGTCAACCTCTGAGACGAGCTTGGGGGCAATGCGATCGCCGTCTCCCTGCCATAGGGATTTGTCGAATTGGGGAATTTGGGTCGGCTCGCCTCGCTTGAGTTGGTTGAGAATTTGCAAGCCGAGGTTGAGGTCGTGGGTTCCGGGCGGGCCCCGACGAGCTAGGCGTGGATCTTGGGTTTGCAGATAGCGACGATCGGCATGGGTCAGGTATAAATCATCTAGCGAGAAACTAATAGTGTGGTATCCGAGGTGTTTGAGAATCAGCGTCAAAATTTCTGTCAGTGTGGTCTTTCCGGTTCCTTGCCCGCCCAAAAATCCTTGGATTAAGGGTTGGGTTTGAGCGTTACGCCACTTTGCAATTTGCATTCCTAAAGGCAACCACAAACTCCAGAGTGTTTCATCTAGAGGCATTTCCAGTTTGAGTTTTTTCTGACAAAGCTCAGAGAATTCTGGGTAGATCTTTTTGATTAGCTCGATTTTAGATAAAGCCTTCTCAGGCGTGTTGCCAAATGCATTCTCTCGATCGCTGGCACGATCGTACAAAACCAATGCTTCAAAGCTAGACTCGATCTCATCTCCAGCTATCAAGCTCTGCAACCATTGACTGAGAGAACTCATAATCCCTTAACTCATAATCCTTTAACTCATAACCCCTTAACTCATAATCCCTCAACTCATAATCCCTCAACTCATAATCCCTCAACTCATAATCCCTCAGTGATAGAGCCAACTTGTCCAAGCATATTTGCGGCCGCGGGTTACAGGAAGCGACTGGTGAGGGTGAGTGTAGTAAGCAGGAAACACGATCGCGCTGCCAATTTGAGGTTTGACTTTGATGTTTTGACGATCGAAGAGCGTCTCGCCTCCTTCACAATCTTCATTCAAATAGCCCACCACGCTCACATCTCGCGTAGGAATTCCTTGCTCAATTTCTTGGAAGCGGCTCGACAACAAAACATTGTCTACATGGCGCTTGTAGTGCTGCCCTGGCAAATAGCGCAAAATTGAGCAGGTCTCTGCATAGGGAAACTTTACCCCATAGCAGGTGAAGAGCGCCTGTTGAATCACTGAAATTTTGCCGATCAGCAGATCGTTTGTAGACTTAAGCAATGGATTTTTGAGATTCAAAGGCAATAATCCGCTACTACGAACGTCTGCATCGACCGTCGCTATCAAAATTGAAGCAGGGGCAAAATGAGAACATTCTGCTACTTCAACTATATGGGCACAGAGCGACGGTTCTAGCAGATTTTCGATCAGCAAGACATCTGCACCCAAATCTTTCACCGAGTAACCCACAGACTCTCTCCTTCCGCTTGTATCTATCTCGACAACCGCTTCTCTGGCAGAAACTTTGCCATTTTCCGCTACCACTTCTTTCTGACTGCAACGCTTCAAATATCCTCTTAGAGTGCCGCAACTCTAGAATCTCGCAACTTTAGAATCTTGCAACTCTATTGTGTCGGATGTGAAACCATCCTGGAGAGTAGGACACGATCGCCCACTCTTCCCTTATCCTGGCAAGTGGCGATTTAGAATCACAACCCATGAACAAAATTGTAGAAATCTTGCCCGATCTAACGGCACTAGTGGAGCGATCGAGCGAAATTATCGTCGAAAAGCTGCAAGCAGCGATCGCCAAAAATGGTAGAGCCACGATCGCCCTGGCAGGCGGCAGTACCCCAAAGCCCGTCTACGAAAAGCTGTCTACCCAGGCGCTACCCTGGGATAAAGTACATATTTTTTGGGGTGACGAGCGCTACGTTTCGCCCGACCACCCCGACAGCAACCAACGCATGGCGCGACTAGCATGGCTCGACACAGTGCCGATCCCACCTGCCAATATTCACCCCATGCCCACCGACGCAGCCGACCCCGCGATCGCTGCCCAACAACACAACGCTGAGCTGCAAGCCTTCTTTCAGACGCGATCGGGCGAATTTCCTGCCTTTGATGTGATCTTGTTAGGCATTGGTGACGATGCTCACACGGCTTCGCTATTTCCCCAGACGGAAGCCTTGCAGGTGCGCGATCGACTCGTCACCGTCGGCAACAAAGACGGCCAGCCGCGCATCACCTTGACCATTCCCACGATCAATCAGGCTCATACCGTTCTATTTATGATCGCTGGAGCCAACAAGCAGCCCGCCCTCGCCCAAATTTTTGCACCCGTCGCCGACGAGATCACCTATCCAGCACGATCGATTCAACCTCAAGGCACGCTTTGGTGGCTGCTTGACCAGGCAGCAGGGGAAAACCTGCAATCGACCTGAGGCATGCAATTTTGTGCCAAAAAAATCTAAAGCTCTGACACCTCTCCGACTTCCTTTATGATTGTTTTTGGTGAATGGGGAATTGTGCATGATTGTTTGTCCAAATTGTAATCATCAAAATCCGGATGGGGCAATTCAGTGTGAGGCTTGCTACACACCACTTCCGGCAACGATGCAATGCCCCAGTTGTGGGGCAACCGTTCAGGCGGATGCGAGTTTTTGCGGCCAGTGTGGCTTCAATCTCAGAAATGTAGGTGCAGGTCAGAGCGATCCGGAATCGCTCGATCCGATCGTGAATCTATCTGCCGATGCGATCGCCCTCGATCCCCTTGTTTCCCCCGATCCTTTAGTGACCCCTCCAATGTCGCCTGATCCCCTGCCTATTTCGCCGCTTGAGCCTGAAGAAGCGCCAGAAATTGAGCTTGCCTTCACTGAGCCTGCAACTCCTGAGCCTGCAACTCCTGAGCCTGCAACCCCCGAACCAATCATCGCCGCCCCCCCACCCACGAGCAACGCAACTCAGCTACAGCAGCAGAGTGCCAAACTTTGCATCTACAGACCAACGTG
>JAAUOZ010000291.1 GCA_012034655.1 Leptolyngbyaceae cyanobacterium CSU_1_3
CAATACGCCCTGTGCTGCTATTACTTCTCTTTGACCTTCGCAAAGTATCATTTGTTCTCAGGGTGCTAAACACGATATCCATTTTATGGGCATTTCACGCCTTCAGTTACCCTCCTGAGTAGTTACGCTTAATGTATCGGATGGAGGTCGCACCCACTCAAACCCTTATGGAGCAAAAGGTTGTTTGTTTTGCTTAATGTATCGGATGGAGGTCGCACCCACTTCTTTCTCAGTCCAACTAGTTGCTCAGACATCGAGTTCTACAGGTTTTAGTTAAGTTTTTTACCGCTCTCACAGGTTTGAAGTGCGATCGCTCGCTGGATTTCTTGCAGTTCTGTCGAGGGATTTTTTGCTTGATAGAGTTCAGCGATCGCTTCCTCCCACAGTCCTTTTACACTCCAATAATCAGCCCGTTGCAGTGTGAGCGCGATCGGCGTTAATCCCGGCTTCTGTGCTAGTTTTTTTAAGTCCTGATTGATTTGTTCTCGCTGCTTTGTCTCCATTATTTGAAAAAAAGTTCGTTGACTACGTTGCGAGGGGGGCATTGTAAAGAGCTTCAGTTCATACGTCTTTCCAGCTTGTAAAGGCTTACCTTGATATTCAATTTGTTGACGGGCTGCTGGAATCGATTGCTGCCACATTAATGTTTGAGCCTGATCATAGACTTCAATCCGTTTCACATCTCCCTGCCAAACAAACAAAGGCTGCGATCGCCACAACACCGGAAGCGGAACCTGTCCCGTTAAGGTGGGTGCAATCAAGCAAAGGCCGCTGCCTCGCGATCCTAAAGGAGGATCTTGCTCTCGTCGTCCAACAATCCGTCGCCAAACATCTTCCCAGGACGATCGCTGCTTGGATTGAGCCATCACAGAGTCTGATCCCCAAACCGAAAACGCAAATAACGAGGTCAGGATCAGGAGGAAAATTAGACGTGAATTAATCATGGGGCTGTCTCCAAAATGGCAAGAAGAATGACCAAGCGATCGCAGACGGTAATAGAATGGGCAACACGATCGCCATCGAAATGAACAATTGTAGACTCAATACGCTATAAGCAGTTGTGCTAACCATTAAGATAGAGCGCTTTTGTTTCCAGGAAGATAGAAAGAGACCTTTGGCTGCGATCGCTGCGATGATCACCATCCACACATCAGGAATCGGAATCACCAATCGCTGAGACAAAAAGTGATGCATCATATACGACAACGCTTCGCCACCTGTGAAATAAGATGGAGAATCCCGATAATGAGCGATCGCCGCAGGCGCATCAAAGGTATCATTGTCCCGTCCAATGCCTGCCTCTTCATAGCCTCCAGGCGCAATCACTACAATTTGCTGACTCAAATCTTTGATCGAGCCTGCCTTTTCAGCATCTAAAAGATGCCATGCCGGAATGGATTGAAAAATGCGATCGGGCGGAATCGAAAAATCCAGAATAGGCTGTCCCCATCGCTGCCCAAATAGGCGAGAAAACTCAGTGACAGGATGCTTGTGTAATGACTTAAGAAACGTAATTTGCGGATTGCTTTGTTGCACCTGAGCATCGTTGAGAATCTTCTCCTGAAACTCCTCCTCTGACAGGCTTGAAAGAGTAGGCTTGGGTGGACTTGAATTCTGGTGCAGTAGGTGAGACATTGCCAGCAAATAAGCAAATGGACAGTCAGCACAATTACTTCCATTAGCAGGCAACGTAGCATACCATTGAGGTGCATTCGTATAGCCCTGCATACTCCACGATCGACTAGCAATTTGCGTCGTGGGTAACACCCCTACTTGCTTTCCACTGTCGTCTATATAAGCCCCAAACACAAACCAGGTTGCATTTTTGGAAACCGCTTTGCGAACCGAAGTTGCTAAAACTGGATCGTTAACAGGCTGCTGACGATCAAGAAAATAATCTACGCCAATGACTTTTGCCCCTCGTTGCGTCAGGCGATCGACCAGTTCTGCTAGATACTTGCGATCCATTGGATTGGGTGAACTGATACCTCGTTTGCGAATGGATTCTTCATCAATCTGGATCAGCGTAATTTCAGGTGTATCAGAAGGTAACTGATTAGAAACTTCTCGATAAAACGATTGCATTAAAAGACGCTGATCGAGCAGGAACGATTGTACTTGAGGAATCACACTCAACAACAGACAGACTGAAAGGACGATCGCTTCTCGTCGAGACGGTAAACACTGCTTAAAACGCTGCTTCCAACCAAATTCTCTCAGTTGAAACGAGGCTGTATCTGGATAGCGGAATAGCGAGGGAATCAGATAAGCGGATGGATAGGTCAGGTTCTTTTTTGCTTTAAGGTAGCCACAAGCCGACACAAGAGCGGTATGAGCATCGTGATAGCTGGCGAGACTGTCAATTACCTGAATTAGAAACTCCTTGGCAACAGAATTGTGAATAGGTTCACGCATCACCGCAACCTCGTTCAATTCCAGACCGATCAACGTTTCAGCAATGCTCATCCCCATACAGGAATTAAACACTGCAAACTGCAATCCTTGTTCTTTGGCAACGGTGAGAAAAGGAGCCAGTTCTTTGACTAAAATCGACTCGTTGGGAGCAATCATCAACTCTCCCCCGGTCAAAATCGTCTCATTACTGTGTCCCGAAAAAAACAGCATATCCCAACCTTGAGGGTCGGCGATCGCGTCGCAAATTTCAGCTTTCAATGAGTGGTTGATTTTCCTGCTTGCCATCCCACAAAGTGAACTTCTGGAGAGAGGGTTGCGATCGCCTCTCGTTCGTTTTTGAAGTCCAGTCCCGTCTCGTCGCCCAGAATGGCTAACACTCGCATTCGTCTGGAATGGGACTGTGGCTTGGGTGAATCCAGACGATTCATGGGAGTGCGGGCAATGCGGATTGGCTTTGTTGTGCCAAACTCGACCCCAATTTCCCAAGCCTCCCACGGCAGGCGGGCCAATTCTAATGGCTCACAGGTGAGAAAGAGATCGACAGACCGAGCTTCAGATGTTTGAGCGGCTTTGGCGATCGTAGACCGAATCAGCAATAACTCTGCACTACTCAACCAGTAATAAAACTCGGCTAACAAAGCGGCTTCTGCTTGTACAAGACGGGCGCGCCAATCCGTTGGTGGCAGAACACCGACCCCCATGTTTCCCGGACGCGCACGAGTGTTTGAACTATAGAAGTTGTGGTAGGTTGTTTGCCAGGTCTGGTAGAGCGATCGCAAGGTTGCAGGAAAAGCTAACTTCGCCGCTAACTGTTGCCCTTGCCCCCAAGACAACTCGAAGGTACAGATTTGCTCAATTTGTTGAACTTTGAGATAAAACCGTGAAGACATAGGATTGCTCAAATCACGTCAGACTGGAATGCAAAAGGCGGCAAGGTCAAGGCGGTTCCATCCGCAAGAGCGATCGTCAGAATGAATTGTTCATCATAAGTACCGATCGCCGTTCCATAGAGAAAATCAGCAGTCACCGATTCATCTAGTGTTTGGTTGACAATTACCTCAACACCATCGCTCACCTGCAATGAAATCCCCTGTAGCGGTTGGTTGGTGGACGATCGCAGAATCAGTAACAGTGACCATTCCTCAGCATTTGTCAGAGGAGCGACCATTGCATAAAGCCGCAGGGAGCGATCGCCAAGTTGCAGTTCCTGGTAGGCAGTTCTCGCGTTGTCTGGGGGCTGCATTCCGCCTCGAATTAGATTTGTGAGAATGGCGGCAAGCTCTTCGATCGGCTGACTCACCTCGCTCCCCAAATTTGTGAATGCACCACGCATGGCAGGCGCTAAATTCAACGGAGGCAACATCACCCAATCCACTGCATCATTGACTTGTTGCTGAATCCATCGTCCAACATTGATGACAGGCTGCACCCACAACTGACGCAATGGCAGCGGAGCGATCGCAGGAGTCGGTAACGGAATCGCAACGGGATCAAGACAACTTAAGTAAAGAAGAAGTCGATCGAGATCACTATCAAACCAGCTTGAAGGAATCGAATACGTTCCGTTTATATCAGATCGAATCGATTGCAAATTACGATTTCGCATCAGTTCGTCATAGCGAAGGAATCCTTGAATGCTTACCTGTTCGGCTTCCTCATAAATGGCAATTGGAATATAAAATTGAGCCATTAAATTTGAATGATCGATCACACGATCAGGAAGCGTGACAACACTATCAGGAAAGCTGGGAATCGCAATCAAACATAGCTTAAAATCATTGGCTTGTAGCTGACAGACCGCCGTTGGAGCATCCAGAGAATTGGCTTCCAAGATCCGACACTGCGAAGCATCCAGCCTGATCTCAGTTGTGCGAGTTTGCAACCATTGCTCAAAGCCAGCCAGCGCCAAAGCGTTTAAATAAACTTGCCAACGGTGTTCGGGGTCAGAGACTCGCCGACTGATTGCGATCGCCTGTTCAATTTGATGAGATTCCAGGGGAACCATTTCTGCATTTGTCGGTTCATAGTTAGGGAGGGAGTTCATAGGCTGGATTGTTCGTCGATCACTTATCATTTTCATAGCTCCTGAATCAGCTTTCCTTAAAAAAGGACACCATTTATTTGGGTTACTGATTCATCTTTCTGGGCGCAGTCAGGATATGGGGATCACGGTGGATTCAGTAATTGGTCGAGATACAAACACAGCCGCTTTGAGAACACACTATCCGTCAGATACTCTTTGGGAGATTTCGATCGCTTTGCCTCAGCCTCTATCAATGCTTCGATTTGTTGATTTAGAGCAGCTTCAATTTCAGCACTCAGAGCCGTGAGATCATCACAGGTTTTATAGCGTATTGCCAACTCCAGTACGGTGCGCTTCAGTTGACACAGCATCAAGTTCTTTACATCGGCACGAAATTCTTTGAGCTTGAGGAGATGAGTTACGCTGTCCTGTCGAGGCAAGCCGACTTCTAGCGCGATCGCACTCATCGTCAGGTGCTGACAGTGAAACAACTGCAATGCTTGCTGAAAGCGATCGCGCTTCTCTGGTTTTTGGCTTTCTGAATCCGGTCTTGCACCACAGTTTGTAGCGCATTGTCCAACGCAGACTCAAAGACTTGTCGGTACTTCACTAGAAACTGATTCTCAGTAGCCGGATCGCAAGACTCATCCTGATTTTCAGTTGGATATTCTTGAGCTTCTGAATCCTCGATCGGTTGAGTAGGAGGTCTTCCCGTCCGAGCGGTGATCCGATGTTGCCGTAGTTGCTTTGCCAAACTTTCAAGGTAATTCAGAAATGTGTCAGGTCTGATGCGAGTTTCAGTTTGCTGCTGAAAGCGATCGCTCATGCGTTGTAGTTGATCTTCGGTAGGCGGCTGACATTGGCGACTGTGGGTATGTTCAGGTAAGTAGATGGCGCGATAGCTCTCTAATAGATGGCAGGCTTGCTCAATTTCAGCAGGAGCTAGGGAAAAGAACTCGTTGAGAATGCGACGAAGACGATCGATCGGCGTATCGTTCAAAATCGCCCAATCGCTGATCAGATACAGTCCATGTTCTAACAGCAGATGATTGAGTTCACGATGTTGTCGTACCAGGCGAGTGATCCAGTGAGAAAAGCTGCCAGAACCGGGCTTAAACGTCTTGAGAATCTGTTGGGACAGGGAAGCGTAAGAACTGAGCGGAACACGGCCATCGTCGTCCAACACCAGGGGCAATAGGTCGGTCAACCCAAAACGGTAAAAACTGCCAAACTGATTCACTAGCGAGAGGCAGGTTTGAACAATTTGATGCGAAATGAAACAGCGCAAACTGAACATCGCTGCTTGCTGAAGTTCGATCGAGCCATCCAACAAACTAAATAGATGGCTCTGAATCGCTTCATGGGTCAAACTCTCCCAATCGTCTTGATCGGGAAACTGCTGCTGAAAAAACGCCTTGATTTCAAGCTTTTCAAGGCTGCGATAGGTTCCAGACGGGTCTAATCGAAGGAATGTCCAGTAATCTGATGCTTTGCCCATGCCGTTTTCTGTGACTGTACGATCGGGTGTGACTCACCACTCAACTATCACTCCTAACACGTTGAGGTTATGCAAATTTACGGAATTTACTTAGCTTCTCCAACAATCAGCATGAAGGCCGCCTAGTCTAAGAGGTAATTATTAAAGTAATGTCTCGAATTTGATTGACTGACAAATCTTTTCCCCTCATCCCCAACCCCTTCTCCCACCAGAAGAGAAGGGGAGCCGGAAATAAAGATGAGCGTTCAAAGTCCCTCTCCCG
>JAAUOZ010000292.1 GCA_012034655.1 Leptolyngbyaceae cyanobacterium CSU_1_3
GATCGCATTAATCCACAATTGCAGAAGAATTTGTACACGCTCTTGAAAAATATCTTTGGCTGAACCCAACATTAAAGCCGCCAGGACACACGGTTTTTGCCCCTGCTCGTATGCCTTGCTCAGGCGATCGCACATTTGCTGCAACCGGGTCAAAGCATCGCCTTCACTCTGCACGACCTCCAAAATAATTTGCTCTAATCCCTTTTCCAACGACGCTAGCACCGTTTCCACCATCTCCTCCTTGCCCCCTGGAAAGTGGTGGTAGAGACTGGCTTTGCCTAATCCTGTTGCCTGAGAAATTTTGGATAAGGTGACACCATCGTATCCAAACTGCCGGAACAAGTTGAGCAGAGTAGGAACATAGGTTTGCTGAGACATCGCTTTGCAACTCGTGAAAAAAGATTGAGGGATCTGTTGACAATTATACCGACCGTTCAGTACAGTATGCAATATACCGAGCGTTCGGTACATACACTCTATCTCATGGCTCAGCGCGAAACCTCGCATCACAATCAGCTCCCGTACTGTGCCGAGGTTCCGTTTAATTGATGGACTTCGATTTTGAATTCAATAACACGAACGGTTTGATTTAACAGGAGAACCCGCATGATTAAACTCTATGGTCACGAAATGTCTGGTAATTGCTACAAGGTCAGACTGCTACTAGAACTGTTAACCGTCCAGTATGAGTGGATCAAAGTGGACTTGATGAAAGGTGAACAAAAGTCGCCAGAATATCTTGCCCTCAATCCATTTGGACAAGTTCCTTTGTTGGTTGATGGCGATACCAAACTAGCGGATGCTCAAGCTATTTTGGTCTATCTGGCACGGCAGTATGGTGGCGACCAGTGGCTGCCGTTAGAGGCATTACCGTTAGCGCAGATTGTTCGCTGGTTATCCATCACAGCCGGAGAAGTGCGTCAAGGCCCTGAACAGGCACGGCTTTACTATTTATTTGGCACAACTAACATCAACATTGAACGAGCGCAGCAGAAATCAGAACACGTCCTGACACAACTGAACCAACACTTAAGCGATCGCCTCTGGTTAGAGTTTGAGCATCCCACGATCGCCGATATAGCCGTCTTCCCCTACATCGCCCTGGCACGAGATGGCAAAATTGACTTGGCTCCGTATCCCCATGTGTTGACCTGGATTGATCGCGTCAAACAACTCTCTGGTTACATCCCCATGGCAGGGTTGTAGGCAAATCAGCACCCCTTGAAAGGAGAGAAAGCAAGATGGTAAATTTAGGCTGGGCAGGAACCGAATCCCCTTTTCACCGGGGCGAACTGGCAATTCAAGCCCGACTCGGCATCCAGGAGCGGATGGATCAACAAGGACGACGAGTCATTCGAGACTATCTCCCTGATCAGTTTCGGCAGTTCTTTGCCCAACTGCTCTACGTGATTGTGGGCAGTGTCGATGCAGTTGGGAATCCTTGGGCTTCCATTCTAGTGGGGGAACCGGGCTTTCTCTCCTCGTCAGGCGATCGCACCTTACAAGTGGTCGCTAAACCTCTCTTTGGAGATCCTCTAGCAACCACGCTTGCTGATGGAATTGATATCGGCTTACTCGGCATAGAACTGCATACTCGCCGTCGCAATCGTCTCAATGGGACTGTTACAGGAACTCACTTAGACGGCTTTGAAGTACAAGTAAGACAAAGTTTTGGTAACTGTCCTCAGTACATTCAGGCACGCAGGTTTGAAATAAGTCAGGATAGACGATCGCTCCCCAAATTAGTTCATCAGATCACAGCGTTGGGAACAGCGGAACAAGACATAATTACAGCGGCTGATACGTTCTTTATTGCAACGGCATATCAAGAAAAATTGGCAGGTGCTGCGAGCGGTGTAGATGTTTCCCATCGTGGTGGCAAACCCGGATTTGTGCGCATTGATGATCATCAGACCTTAACCATTCCTGACTTCTCTGGCAATGGTCACTTTAATACCTTTGGCAATCTGGAGTTGAATCCCCGCGCAGGACTGCTGTTTGTAGATTTTGGTCAGGGCAATTTGCTTTATCTCACAGGCACCGCCGAAGTCATTTGGCAAGACGCTGAGGTCAACAGCTATAAAGGAGCAGAGCGATTGTTCCAATTCCGACTGAATCAAGGATATCGGGTAGAGGGCAGCTTCCCTTTACGTGGGTCAGATCCAGAGTTCTCGCCTTTTCTAAATCGCACAGGTTCTTGGTAGAAAACGACAAAGCGATCGGAACTCTGCACAACCTGTAGAAGATTTCTTTCATCCCCCAAGATAATGCCCTAGCTACCCTAGCTCTTCGTCTTTCTTCTCAACAACAATCGTCAGATGAGCAACCCGTGCCCCGATCGCTCCCAGCGCCGCGCTCACTGGAAAGAACACTACACTCATGAGGCAGGGCTGTTTTCAGGAAGTTGACCATGCTGTTGTCGATACCGCAACGGGCACGGTTTACATTTCTGGTCAGGTTGACTGGGACATGAACCACCAAGTTTCAAGCCATACCGTTGAGGGGCAACTCTCGAAGGCGCTGACTAATTTAACCATCGTTCTGGATGCAGCGGGAAGCTCGATCGAGCATCTGCTGAGCGTTCGCATTTACATTCTTTATCAGTATGGTAAACCTGACTACGTCCGCTCTGCTTGTGATGCCTCTTTGCAGCGCTTGGGAATTAACACCATGGATTTCTACTATCAACATCGGGTTGATCCGACTATACCGATCGAAGAAACCATCGGAGCAATGGCAGAACAGGTACAGCAAGGCGCAGAGGAAAGCATTGTTGCAGTTAAGCCCATTAATTTGACGTAACGACCAATGGAGCTTCAACACAAAAGTTCACCAGAACAATGGAGGTTGCCCTTGACAGATCGGAATAGTACATTTAACCTAGTAGTTAATTAACTGCGCGGTTAAATATTAAATGTCCACTGATTCTCTGAGTGTCACCTTGTCTGCCCTCGCTGACCCCACCCGTCGAGCAATTCTGGCGCAACTCACTCAGGGAGAAGCGACCGTCACAGAACTCGCTGAACCCTTTGAGATGAGCCTGCCTGCCATCTCCAAACATCTCAAAGTATTAGAACGGGCTCAACTGATTACCCGCAGTCGAGATGCCCAATGGCGACCCTGCCAGTTTAATCCAGAACCACTGAAGGATCTAGCGAATTGGTTAGAGCGTTATCGGCAACTCTGGGAACAAAGTTTCGATCGCCTAGACGACTATCTCCAGGAATTACAAGCAAACGAAAAAAAACAGAATCGCAAAAAATAATGTGATTTGTGCATCAGTCTAATTAGCCTTCAATCATTGTCACCAATTAATCCAAAAACCAATCTAAGAATTGTAATCAGGAGAAAAATTCAATGTCTTACGTTGATGGTTTTGTTTTAGCGGTTCCTACAGTCAACAAAGAAGTTTACAAGCAACATGCAGAGAGCACGGCGAAAGTCATGTCCGATCCTCGGATGCAGCCTGAAAAGAATCCAAATGCTGAAATGCCGTTCGATGGCAAGCGGATGATCTATAGCGGCTTCGAGATGATTGTCGATGTGTAGCGTTTGAAATCAGCGACTTAAAGACAGAAATTTAACCGGAGGAATCTAGTGTTAACAACTCAAAAAATCGTCCCTTGTTTGTGGTTCAACGGCAACGCTGAGGAGGCGGCTGAGTTCTATGTCTCGCTGCTGCCAGATTCGCACATCGATCGCATTTTGAAGTCTCCTGCTGATACGCCGAGTGGATCCGCCGGAATGGTCTTGACGGTCGAATTCACGTTGGCTGGTATGCAATACGTTGGGTTAAACGGCGGATCACAGTTTCCGTTCACTGAAGCTGTATCGTTTCAAATCCATTGTGATGACCAAGCTGAAGTTGATCGCTTATGGGCTGCGATCGCAGAGGGTGGATCGGAAGTTGCCTGCGGATGGGTCAAAGATCGGTGGGGACTTTCCTGGCAGATCGTACCCAGGCGGATGATCGAATTACTCAACGACCCCGACACAGCCCGTGCCCGACGTGCCCAAGAGGCGATGATGCAAATGGTCAAGATCGACATCGCCACGATCGAGCGGGCAGCAGACGGCATCAGCTAGGAGAAATTCAATCTTGCAGCAAGATCAAGCGATCGCGGCTCAAATAGAACTGGAATGTGGGTAACACACGATCGCTTGTTGCTCACATGAAAAACCCATCATTGGAGGAATTATGTCTAGAAAAATCTTTGTCAATCTATCGGTCAAGAACCTGAAGCAATCCATCGAATTTTTCACAAAACTTGGCTTCAGTTTCAACCCCCAGTTTACCGATGAAACAGCGACTTGCATGATTGTGAGCGATGACATTTTTGTGATGCTCCTGACTCACGAAAAATTCAAATCGTTCACACCGAATGCCATTTGTGATGCGACAAAAAGCACTGAGGTATTAGTGTGTTTGTCGAGTGAAAGTCGAACTGCTGTGGAGGAGATGGTGAGCAAGGCGATTGCTGCTGGCGGCAAAACCTACAACGAACCGCAAGATCACGGATTTATGTACGCGCATGGCTTCCAGGATTTAGACGGACACATCTGGGAACTCGTGTATATGGAACCCAGTGCCATCCAATCTGGTGAACATCTAACAGAGCAATATGCGGATGCACCAGCATGAACAATATGAACAATGCCATGACAATCGGCGATCGCCAACTCACGATCACCCGCGTGTTTGATGCGCCTCGCAGCTTAGTATTCAAAGTTTGGACTCAACCCGAACATTTCTCTCATTGGTTAGGTCCAAAGGATTTTACGGCGATTGCCTGCCACATGAACGTACAGGTTGGTGGGATGTATCGAGCCTGTATTCGCTCTCCTGAAGGTAACGACCATTGGATGCAAGGCGTGTATCGCGAAATCATTGAGCCGGAGCGTTTAGTGTTCACCTTTGCTTGGGAAGATGAGAACAGCCGACCTAAACATGGAACACTGGTCACTGTCACGTTTGAGGAACAGGGCAACAAAACGTTGATGACCTTCCAGCAAGCCATCTTTGAATCGATTGAATCACGCGACTCTCACAACACAGGTTGGTCAGAATGTTTCGATCGCCTTACGACCTATCTAACAGCATTTTGAGGAAAGGGAAATGGAAAGAGAAACCGAAAACAGAACGGATGACAGACTGCTTCGTGATTACGATTTCAGCGCTGTCATTATTACCGAAACCCCAAAAGTAAAGATCTGAAGCTTTTCCCAGAAAAGACACTGTCATTGCAAAATTGAGAGGTTCCTATGATGAAATCTAATCCCATTGTTTGGTGTGAAATTTATGTACAGGACATGGATCGAGCAAAGAGTTTTTACGAGTCTGTGTTTCAAATGAAGCTGGAAAAGCTCGAAAGCCCTGGAATGGATATGTGGGCATTTCCGATGGCGATGGATAAGGTTGGTGCTTCTGGCGCATTGGTCACAATGGAAGGAGTCAAGTCTGGTGGGAGTGGCACGATACCCTATTTTCACTGTGATGAGGTGGCTACAGAATTAGAGCGTGTCGTTGCCGCTGGTGGTCAAATCCAACAGCCAAAAACATCGATCGGTCAATATGGATTTATGGCTTTGATTGTCGATACAGAAGGAAATATGATCGGTCTACACATGCCACCCAATGAGATGAAGTGAGAAACGCATGACCTACATCGACTGCTATCTTGCTCCAGTTCTTTGTGAGAACAGAACCACCTATGAAGACTTGGCAAAGATCTCAGCGCAGATTGTAAAAGAGCATGGAGCGTTACGTGTCATTGAGTGCTGGCTGGATGAATCTGGTTCTGATGCCTCGTCGTACCACGGCAATGAGGCAAGACTAGAAGCCGAGGAGTATGGGAGCTTTGTCAGGGCTGCGAGTGCAGGCACGGACGATACAGTTGTGATGTCCTTCATCGAATGGTCAGACAAAGCCACGAGGGACGCGGGGATGGAGAAGGCGATGCCATTTCATTTCCACGAGGCGAACGAGTTGCTCATCAGTTTTACAACCATACTGAAGAGACCCCTTCAGTTGCCCGGGGATTTCAGCATTCCGATAGTTGTACTGAACAGTTACAATAGACTCGTCTAGAGTGACATGAAAGTCATATTAGATGAGGTCGATCGCTTGCCGGTCAATGCGATGGCATTGCTGAATGGAAGTATAAATCCTTGAGATGCTATGGCTCTGA
>JAAUOZ010000293.1 GCA_012034655.1 Leptolyngbyaceae cyanobacterium CSU_1_3
CGGGTGGATCAATTAAATTTCTTCAACGAGTAGAGTCGCCCGATTGCCTCCTTCAGGAGGTGCTGATTTGCCGCTTTGAGCGGCGCACATATGCTAAAGCCTCCG
The DNA here is from genome assembly GCA_012034655.1 of Leptolyngbyaceae cyanobacterium CSU_1_3. Taxonomy (GTDB): domain Bacteria; phylum Cyanobacteriota; class Cyanobacteriia; order Leptolyngbyales; family Leptolyngbyaceae; genus JAAUOZ01. The sequence goes on from JAAUOZ010000293.1 coordinate 106, forward strand.
GCTCTGCCGGAGGATGCTTACTGCGATTGCAATCTCAGGTGATGCCATTTTGGATTGAATCTAAAATCTAAAATGGCATTATTTTTGCGCTTGCTTCTAATCGCTGGGGATTGGTTGAATTTTGCCCAGGGCGATCGTCAACGATCCGACAACGACGAAGCCTGCTCCAACGATCGCAACCGCGCTTAAATGATTCGGAACGTCAAGTTTGGGAAACAGGAATGACAGTGCTAAAACGGCGCTGATGGTGATGATGGGTGTTAGGGCAATGATTGCGCTTACCCGCGAAGCGTCCAGATGTTCTAACGCTTCTGCGAACGCTCCATAGGCTACTAAAGTATTGAGTGTGCAAAATCCTAAGATTGCCCATTGGAACAAGTCTAGAGTGAAAATTTCTTGGGGTGTAGCCATAGGAGTCAGCAACAGCGCAGAACCGCCGTAGATCACAAGCATGATTGCTGAAGAAGGAAGAGTTCGCAACAATTGTTTCTGCACCAGCGCATAGATTGCCCACGCTAACGATGCCACTACGAAGATGCTAACCCCAACCAGATAGCGATCGACATGACTCGCGATCGTTCTCAACTGTTCTTGAAAAAACAACATCATTCCTGCGAGCAAAATTCCTAACCCAACCCACTGACGCAGGGTGTAGCGCTCCTTGAAAATTGCCAGCGCCCCCAACCCCATCAGTGTCGAAGACAGTGGGTTAAAAACCCCACCCGTTGCCGGAGACGTGCGACTCAGCCCTTCGAGAAATAATAGATAGTTCAGCCCTAAAAAGATCGTCGCGATCGCTAGCCAGCTCCACAATCGGGCTGACAAGTTTCTCAGATTGGGCAATTGGCTAGACCCAGCCAAATAAACTGCTAACAACCCAAAAGAGACCAAAAAACGAAACCAGGTGAGTGTGTAAGGGTTGAGCGATTGGAGGGCGATCGTGAGGGCGATCGGCAAAATGCCCCAGAGAAATGTGGTCAACAACGCCAACCCAAACCCAAGTTGCCAACGCCCAGAACTGCGATGAAGTGACATGCTCAGTCGGAGAGTGGGACGATCGATTCGTCGCGCAGCAAACAGTCTCCTACGGTGACAATTCCGCTCTGAATGACCGTCGCCAAAACCCCCGTATCTTTGTGATGGAAGGTCTCCTGAAGCATCGAAAATAACGGTAAATCGCGCTCTCCAGTGTCAGGATGGACATTGATATTCAGGCAGCGCGTCAGGCGGGCTGCGATTTGGATGCGGGCAGTTCCAATCTCAAATTCTTTGCCAATCCAATCCATTTCTTCCCAAGCTGAAACCCCTTCTATAACGATGTTTGGGCGAAATCGCCGCGAATCTACAAACTGCCCTGCCACCTGGCTCAAGTTTTCCAAGGTCGCTGTGCTAACTAGCGATAAATGCATTGCTTCGCGATCGGGGTAGCGGGTTGTGCCATCTCCAACGCCGACCAGCCGCAACGGACGAGGAGCAATATCTGACTCAGAAACGGTGGTGAGATAGTCGGTGAAAAACTGACTGATCTGGGTGCGCCCGATCGCTGTATGGGTCTCAGCAGCCAGCATTTCTACATCCTCGTGTCGCACGGTCAAAACGCCTGTAGTAGGCTCATATTCACAGGCTAAGGCGGCGAGTTCGGGGCGATCGCACTGCATTGCAAAACTTTTCTTTTTCATCCACGGCACGATCGGGCTGGCGGTTTCACTTTGGGTTTCACTTTGGGCCAAATCGTAGAGGAGTGCGAAGGCTCGATCGCCAAGAATGCCATGCCCAGCGCGGAGATCGACGCGAGTTTCGCGGTGGGGGGTGAGACCTTTGACAGGATGAGAGAAGAGTTGTTTGACGCGGATGACCATGATGGGGGATAAAAAGTGAGGGAGGCGGGAAGGTTGTTAGGAAATTTATAGCAAGCAGGTTATACTTTGTCAGGGTATAAAATTAAAGATTTTGGACGGGGTGCAGGGGTGGAACCCCTGGCTGGGGCGCAGCCCCCACACCCCCTTCTAAACCAAAATCTATAGGCTGACGCAGTATAGCTTGCGCCCTGAGTGAAGTCGAAGGGCAAAGGTCAGAAGGTTATATCTTGTTTAGAAATCGCCTTAATAGCGAATTCGAGGATCGATGTAGGCGTTGATCAGGTCGATCGCGATGCTGGCTAGGGCAACGATCGCCGCGAAGAAGACGACAATACCTTGAATGGTAGGGTAGTCGCGTTGATCGAGTGCTAGGGCAAGACGACTGCCTAGACCCGGCCATGAGAAAGTGATTTCAGTTAAAATGGCTCCTCCTAGTAATGAGGCTAGAGTCAGTCCTAGAATTGTAATCACGGGAATCATGGCGTTTTTGAGCGCGTGATTGAATAGAATTTTAGATTCTGTAATGCCTCTCGCTCTGGCGGCTTCGACATAATCGGCTTGCAGCGTTTGTTTGAGATTCACCCGGACGATGCGCTCAAAAATACTACTAATCGAGATGCCAAGGGTGAGACAGGGCAAAGCTAGATAGTAGAGTGCAATGAAAAATTGATTGAGATTGCCGCTCAAGAGACTATCGATCGTATAGAGACCCGTCATCCCTTGAGGGGCAGCCACCGTCACCGGAAAGCGCGTCCCCAATGGAAAAATTCCTAACTGCACCGAGAACACCAACTGCAACAGCATTCCTAGCCAAAACAAGGGAATCGAATAGGTGACAATGCCAAACAGTCGCCCTCCTGTGTCCAATGAACTGTTGGGGCGAGACGCAGATCCAATCCCCACTGCAATGCCCACCAGAAAGGCGATCGCCAAACTAAACAACGCCAACTCCACCGTCGCCGGAAAGAATTTTTGAATAATTCCCCAAACAGATTGCCCTTTGCCGACAAACGATTGACCAAGATCTAATCTCAGCAGCAATGTCATGTAGTTGAGATACTGCATCCACAAAGGCTTGTCTAACCCCAGGTCGGCGCGGCGGGCATCTTTAACGGCTTGCGGCGCTTGCGGACCCAAAATGGCATCGATCGGATCGCCTGGAGTCGCTCTGAGTAGCAAAAACACCACTGAGGTAATCAGCCACAGCATCAACGGGGCCAGCAAGATCCGAGCGAGAACATAGTAGCGGAGAGAGCGCGATCGCGACATGGGCAGAAGACAGGAATAGAAGAGCGAATGCTTGACATCCGATATGGAGCCACTTTACCGCAAAAAAACCAGTCCGATCTCTTTCACCCCTCTTGTGCACCGTTTGTGCACCGTGGCGAAGCCCTTTCTCAGAAGCGTCAGCCGAACCTATGCCCAGCCTTCTAGATTCGAGTCGATCGTCTCCGTTGACGTGCTGGATAATGGGACTGTCCTGGCGGCTTCTATCTCAACGATCGCGTCCGCCTTTCTCTCTCGACTTCTCCACCGTGACCCAACCCGAAGCCCTCAAAACCCTCCTCAACGCTGTCGCCCTTGGAAAAGTCAGCCCTGATGATGCCCTAGAAAAGCTCAAACATCTTGACTATGAGCCAGTCGGAGACTTTGCCAACATTGACCATCATCGTGCTTTGCGAACTGGCTTCCCCGAAGTCATCTGGGGCCAGGGCAAAACCCCCGAACAGATCGCCCAAATTATGGAAGCCATGCGCGATCGTGCCTCCGTCGTCATGGCCACCCGCATCGAACCTACCATTACGCCTGTCTCAAGGAGCTAGTGCCCGATGTCGAATACTACTCCCTCGCCCGAATCTGCGCTCTAACGAAGCACCCATCCGCCGCGCCCCGCATCCCTGGCACGATCGCCATCCTCTCCGCCGGAACCGCCGACCTGCCCGTTGCCGAAGAGGCGGCCATCACCGCCGAACTCTCTGGCTTTCAGGTGAAGCGACTTTGGGATGTGGGTGTGGCTGGCATTCATCGCCTGTTGAGCAATTTACCTATGATTGCCGATGCCAACGTGCTGATCGTCGTGGCCGGCATGGAAGGGGCACTGCCCAGCGTGGTGGCCGGCCTGGCCGACTGCCCGATCGTCGCCGTGCCCACCAGTGTCGGCTATGGAGCTAGCTTTAACGGGCTTGCCCCCCTGTTGACAATGCTCAATTCTTGCGCGGCGGGGGTAGGCGTAGTCAATATCGACAATGGTTTTGGAGCGGCAATTTTGGCAGGGCAGATTCTCAGAACGGCCGCAAAACTGAAAAAAATTATGATCTCACCAAATCAAACGATCGTGGATTAAATAACTCTGACAGAACTTACGCAATGCCCTCGGAAGCCCTCATCCCCTCACCCCTTCTGCCAAGCCTTGTTGGTAATGACAAGGCTTGGGAGAGGGCTGGGGCGAGAGCGAGACAACCTTGCAGTGGACGGAATTATTTAATCCATGCGTTTTTTGCTGAACTTGACACCCCTAAGCATCCCTCCCCCTCATCCCTCATAATGAGAAAAGACCTTTACATTGCTTCATCATGGCGAGAGATTTGCGAGGATTTATCAAGCAGCTTGAGCAACGGGGAGAACTCCGCCGCATCAGTGCCCCCGTTGATTCAGACTTAGAGATTGCCGAAATCGCAAATCGTATGTTGCAGCGAGGCGGGCCAGGCTTGCTGTTTGAGAATGTCAAAGGGTCGCCCTATCCCGTGGCGATTAATTTGATGGGTACGGTCAAACGGGTCTGCTATGCGATGAACATGGAAGCCCCGCAGGAGTTGGAAACGCTGGGCCAGAAGTTGGCACTGTTGTATCAGCCCAGACCGCCCAAAAAGATTTCTCAAGCGATCGACCTGGGCAAAGTTTTGTTTGATGTGGTGAAGGCGAAACCCGATCGCGATCTTTTCCCAGTGTGCCAGCAGGTGGTGCTTAAAGATACCGAAGTGGACTTAACGAAACTGCCCCTGTTGCGGGTCTATCCAGGGGATGCCAACAAAGTGATTACCTTGGGATTGATGATCACCAAAGACCCCGAAACCAAGATTGTGAATGTTGGGGTCTATCGGTTGCAGTTGCAGTCTAGAAACACGATGACCGTGCAGTGGCTTTCGGTGCGAGGAGCTACCCGGCATCTGCGAAAGGCGGCGGTGATGGGCAAAAACCTGGAGGTGGCGATCGCTCTGGGGGTTGATCCTCTGGTGATTATGGCGGCGGCGACTCCGTTGCCTGTGGATCTTTCTGAGTGGCTGTTTGCCGGAATCTATGGCGGTCAAGGAATCCATCTGGCTAAATGTAAGACAGTGGATCTAGAAGTGCCTGCCGATTCTGAAATAGTCCTCGAAGGAACTATTACTCCAGGGGAGACAGGCGTGGATGGCCCAGCGGGAGATCACATGGGCTACTACGGTGGGGTAAACGAGAAAGCACCTCTGATTCACTTCAACTGTGTGACCCATCGCAAAAATCCGATCTATCTAACGACCTTCAGCGGCCGCCCCCCCAAAGAAGATGCAATGATGGCGATCGCCCTCAACCGCATTTACACGCCCATTCTCAGGCAGCAGGTTCCCGAAATTATTGACTTCTTCTTGCCGATGGAGGCGCTCAGCTATAAGGCGGCGGTGATCTCGATCGACAAAGCTTACCCTGGCCAGGCCCGTCGAGCAGCCTTGGCGTTTTGGAGCGCACTACCGCAGTTTACCTATACAAAATTTGTGATCGTCGTAGATAAGGAGATCAACATTCGCGATCCTAGAGCGGTGGTTTGGGCGATCACGTCTAAGGTTGATCCGGTGCGCGACGTATTCATTTTGCCGCACAATCCCTTTGATTCGCTAGATTTTGCCACCGAAAAACCAGGGCTAGGTAGTCGCATGGGCATCGATGCAACGACGAAAATCTTCCCAGAAACCGATCGCCCTTGGGCAGACCCGTTGAAGTCTGATCCTGATGTTGCGGCAATGGTAGAGCGGCGTTGGGCAGACTATGGGCTGGCAGATTTGCAGCAGGGAGAAGTAGATCCCAACTTGTTTGGCTACGACATGAGGTAAGTATACAGACTTAATTAAATGTCAGATGCCTGGCCATTAGCCTCACCCCCGACCCCTCTCCCAGAGCAGGCAAGGGGAGAAAATGGGTTCCTCTTCTCCCATTTGGGAGAAGGGGTTAGGGG
>JAAUOZ010000294.1 GCA_012034655.1 Leptolyngbyaceae cyanobacterium CSU_1_3
CTTCTCCCAAAATGGGAGAAGGGGTTAGGGGATGAGGGTCTTAAGTTTAATTCCACCTACCTACTTACGAGCTTATAGTCAGAGGCAGGATTAAAAATACGACAAGTGCCGTCTTAGTCACCCACGAGCATGAGAATTTTAGGTGGGAAAAGAACTGGATCGACCCAGAGTTCCAGAAATTTCCAGTTTTTAGCTTGTTCTGGGAGGGCTGGTGCGATCGAGTGCGATCGTGCCTCCAAAACTAATTTAATTCAACTCAAAATCATTCACCTGTCACTGATAAGCCATCAACCCAGACCCTGGGCGCAACGCCCGATCCGGTGAATTCAACATCTTTTTCGACGTAGATAATCGACTTCAGCACTTCCCGAATGTCGCCCGCGACCGTCGCAGACTCGACACTGACCCGTTTGCCATTTTGAATCAGCCAACCATCAAAGGGAAGCGAAAATGAGCCTTGCAGCGATTGCACACCTGCATGGAGGGCACTCAAATCGTCGATCAAAATTACGTTATCGGCATCTTCCAAACGATATTCTTGGTCCGCCGCTTCGCCGGGAAAAATGTGATAGAAGTGAGGGCTAATCGTCACCTTTGCGCCCATATTTGCATGTCCTGTCGGCTGAGCATTCATGCGTTTGGCCGTTCCTGCACTGTGCAGAAAATTTGACAACACGCCATTGGTGATCAGGGGAACACGGCGGGTAGGAGTGCCTTCGCCATCAAAAGTTTCCGCTCCAACGTTTTGAGGGTGGAGGGCATCGTCGCACAAGCAGAGCAAAGGAGCGGCGATCGTAGTGCCCAAAGATTCTGGAGTCGAAAGGCTTTGCTTATCGAGAATGCTTTGGGCATTAAACAGATTCGAGAACGCTCCGATCAGGCTGAGGATCGCTTCAGGAGAGAAGACCACGCGATATTTGCCCGTTTTTATCTTCTCGTAATTCAGGTGGCTGATGGTTTTTTCGGCAGCTTCTTTGAGGCAACCCTCAATGTCTAATTTATCAAGCCCGTAGCTAACGCGAAATGCCCCAGCACTGCGGGGTTTACGCCCTTCTTCCTCGGTTTTGGTGTAGAGATAAAGCGACGCAAAAGAATGGGACTCATTACGAACTGCGCCATCGCTGTTGAGGTAGAAGCGATCGATATCTCGTTGAGACAAGCCGTTGTAGGGCACAGATCGAATGGCAGGATGGGCTGCCATCAGTTCTTTCTCGGCGACAATTAGCTTTTCTAGCAGCGTCGAAACGGGAGCCTGGGGATATTTTTCGGCGGTGTGATTGGCCGTGGGAGCCGTCGATTCTGGGCTAAAGTCGGGCACATTGTCGCGTACCCCAAACAGGCTGGCTTCTTGAGCCGTTGTGAGGGCCAGTTCTAGCCCCGCCGGATCGACATCGGTGGTTGAAGTCACCCCGACGGTATTGTCATCATTCCACACGCGCACGGTGACGCTCGATCGATTCGATGCTTTGACCTGTTGCGGTTCACCCTGATCGACTTGGGCACTGGTTTCGTCGATCGAGGCCCCATATACGTCGTACTTTTTGATGCCCAATCTACGAGCAGTCTCTTGGGCCGAAGCGGCGATTTCTGTAATGTTTGGCATGAAAAATGAGGGGAAAAGAGTGTTCAGTTCTGAGTTTGGGCTTCGAGTTAGGCTTTTTGCACCAGCCCTCAAAACTCAAAGGTTTTTAGCGGCCGCCGACGGTGATCGAGTCTACTTTGATGTGGGGCTGCCCGACGGTGACGTAGACGCTGCCACTCACAGAACCGCAGAAGCCTGCTGCTAACCCCAAATCGTTAGAGCACATGGAAATTTTATTCATAATCTCGGTGGCTTCCCCGATCAGGGTTGCACCTTTGAGGGGTTTGGTGAGTTTGCCGTTTTCGATCAGGTAAGCTTCGTCTACGGCAAAGTTAAACTGCCCAGTGGGGCCGACGCTGCCGCCGCCCATCTTTTTGCAGTAGATGCCTTTCTCGATCGACCCAAACAAGTCGTCGATAGAAAACTCACCTGGTGCAATGTAGGTGTTTCTCATCCGACTGGCTGCTGCGTAGGTGTAACCTTGACGACGACCGCTACCCGTTCGGGGATGCCCGGTACGCACAGAACCTGCCCGATCGGCGATGAAGTTTTTCAAAATCCCATTCTCGATCAACAGGGTGCGTTGAGCAGGCATTCCTTCGTCGTCCATATCGATCGTGCCAAAGGCATCTCCCGTCAGTCCTTCGTCCCAGGCGGTGAGATTTTCGTGGGCGATTTTTTGGCCTTTTTTCTCCAAAAACGGAGTCGTTTTGCGCTCGATTTGGGTAGTTTCGAGCAAGTGACCACAGGCCTCGTGGAAGATGACCCCACCAAACTCGTTGGCCATGACGATCGGATAGGTTCCCGACTCCACATAATCGGCGTAGAGCATCTTAGAAGCAGACTCAGCCACTTCTTCTGCATCTTTGCCATACATCCAGGTTCTCAAAAAGGCCGGATCGCTGGTGCTACCGACTCGCTTATTGATCGAAGAACGATTGGTTCCATCGGCACAGAGCAGGCTGTAGCCGACAGATTGTGTCAGGCGAATATCTCGCGCAAATGTGCCGTCACTAGAGGCAACCAAAATCTCTTGCCAATCGCGAAAATAGACCGCTCGCCGGGATTGGACATATTCTGCTTTTTTGTCTAACTCGCCATTGGCCGCCAACAACACATCGCCCATTTCGCGCATAGAGCTACAGTTGGCTAACCAGGATTCTTTGCCCTTTTTGACGGCATAGTCTCTGAGGGGTTCTAAGTTGATTTCTGGAACAAAAGAATTGGGTGCAGGAAGCTGCAACCCCATAATCGACAAGCCTTTTTCGAGGGCAGCCTTGAGACCATTAAAGGACAAATCATTAGTGCTAACGTAGCAGTCGGCTTTGCCCCGAAAGACGCGCACCCCAGCCCCGGTCGAGAGTCGTGGCGAAATACTGGTGATCGCGTTATCTTCTGCCATGCAGCTAATGTAGTTGACTCGCTCTAAAAAGAACTCAATAAAGTCTGCTCCTGCTGCGCGTCCGAGTCCGAGGAGGATAGCCAGAGGTGCTTCCCAAGTTTCGTCGAAGCGATCGGGGGTATAGGTATAGTTTAGGCTGGGCAGTTCTTTTGAGATCAGTAGCGTGGGTGATTGCATGGAAAGCCTCTCTGCTGCACTGTTTGAGACGGATGTTTGTCTATTGTAGCTTGAGGCGATCGGCGGGGAGGGGCGGAAATCCGACTTTCAGCAACAGATTCAGAGCAGCAACAGATTCAGAGTTCACGCTTCAAAACTATGAGCACTAATTATGAGCACTAATCTTACATAGATTCGATGTCGCTAAAACAGCCCTCATCCTCTCAGCCTCCTTTTCCCCAGAAGAAGAAGGAGCCAGGCAAGGGTGAGGGCAAGTTTTTAATCCTCGATCCTAAGCAATTTGGGAGGGCGATCGTTACTTCGTTGGCGGCAGCAACACGGTATCAATCACATGAATCACGCCATTGCTGGCTTTGATATCTGCCCCTGTCACCTTCGACTGGTTAACCGTTACGCCACGGGTTCCCACCATGACACTTACAGAGTTGCCTTCAACGGTTTTGACCGGGCCCGGTCTGAGGCTAGTCGAAAGAACCTGCCCTGGAACCACATGGTAGGTGAGAACCTGGATCAGCTTTGCCTTGTTCTCTGGCTTAAGCAAATTTTCGACTGTGCCCTTGGGTAGCTTGGCAAATGCGGCATCGGTGGGCGCAAATACCGTAAACGGCCCAGAACCATTCAGAGTTTCAACCAAGCCAGCAGCTTGCAGGGCAGCCGTCAGGGTTTTGAAGGAACTGTTGGTGGAGGCAATGCCAACGATCGTATCTTGAGTCGTCGCTGCACTCGGACTCGCCATCGGAGCAGGACTCGCAACGGGCTTGGTTGGCTGCGTCATTGTGCCAGCGCTGGGGTCTGCATGGGTGGCCGTGGGAATGCTCACAATCGTGCCCAGGCTCAAAACACCGGCCAGACCGACTAGCTTGACAACATTCGCTTTTAGTTTCATTGGATTATGTCCTAAGTTACGTCAAGTGAACTTTTGTAACGCCGTGTGAATGGTATCCTGGTTTTTCAGAAATCGCAATTGTAGGCGAATGTCTCAAATCGCCTGCGTGAACCTTTTTTGGCAAAATTATCTAAAGTCCGGCTCCTCTTCTCCCAACTTGGGCAAAGGAGTTACGGGAGGAGGGCGAAGATCTCCGGCATTGATAAATCCACATTCCTTATGGCAATATCTGTCACCTCTGGCTGGGAGCATATCAATTTCACAGGCGATTATGTTTGAAAGCAAAGTCAAAAGGTGAGAAAAGGAAAATTTTGCTCACTAAGAACGGTTGCGAATCCTTAACGTACAATTTTTTCCGAATTCTGAGGTGACCTCAAACGAGATTGCACCCTGAAGTAGTTATGGTTAAGCCAAAGTAAAGTGAAGCCGTGAACTCACAATCATGCAGCCGTCGCACGAATTCGCTCCAGCACTGTAACCAATGAAATTTTGAGCGAGACTGAGACGGATTTGGGTAGAACGAGAAATCCATCTTTCACGGCATCTTCTAGGCTGTAGTAATCGGTGGGAACGCCCGTTTCTAGATTGAACAGGCTGTAGGTGTTGCGCGCTGCTCCGCAGATACCGCTAGGGTCGATTTCGTCTTTTGGTGTCGCGGCGAGTCCGACCAGAAGGGCATCAAAATATTCAAAAATGGCGCGGTATTTCTGATAAACCGATCGGTGGGCTTCATCAATCACAATCAGATCAAAGTGTCCAACGCCAAATTTACGCTCTGCCTCACTAAGATCTTGGTTAATCAGTCCCATCATGGTTAGACTACGGAGTCATATGTAGAGGAGTAGTTTGAAGGCGATCGCTGGGACAATCAAGGCTTGATTAACTTAGGAAGTTAAGGAACAAGGTATTTCGAGCTTGCATGTTCCTTAATCTCCATATCCCAGCTTAAACAGAGTGAGCAGGAAAAAATTTGTGGCTAAAGCCAGCGCCCCAACACCACAGCCGAGGCAGAGGAACATTTTGAGAGATAGCTCCGTGCGCGACCAAAGCAAAATTACAGCGATCGTTGCAAGGACAGCAGAAAGATACATCGCAATATTCCCGTTTTGCAGAAAGAGTGCAGTCAAATTCCAGGCAAGAAATAACCAGCAAAGACTGAAAATTCCTACACCACTGCTGATCCCAATCAAGATCTCGGCAAAGCGATTAAATCTTTGCCAAAGCAAGAGAAGATGAACATCATTGTGCCAAAACCTGCGGCGATCGCTCCTCCATGCACAAACCAATCCCAAGTATCAGACGTAAATCCGTAAGGTATCACAACGTCATACGGCACGCGACCCAGTAAACCGCTAACAAAATGATATACCCCGAATCCACAAGCAAAGCCTGTGAAGACTTTGCTGAATTTCCCTGGATGCAACCAGGCTAAGAAAGCGATACTAATACCTGCTGCAAGAGATAGCCCTGTACTGATCCATATCAAACGAAGATCACCCCATTGTATGAGCGCATTGATACCCCAGTATTTTTGCTTGACTGCCTGTGACTGTTGAGGACTCAATCCCAGATTTGTAATTTTATACATGCTTTTAAGCATGGGGGCATAGGTCTGTCCTGTCTCTTGACAGCCAACTGACTGCCCGTCATACAAAGCACGACAATTACTGAGGCTATATTTATAATCACTTCCCTTTGTGAATCTAAGGTCTAACAAACGATTTTGAATTGTTGTCTGGCACTGAAACTGCTGCTCTGTTTCCGCACAGGTAAAGATACGGTTGGGCAAGTGAATGTCAGGGCTATTATTAGTGTTAATCGATGCACTGGCAAAAGGTGTATTGGGTACACTTGGCGCATTAGATAGCAGCAGAAATAGAAAAGCGCCGACTAGCACAATCCATAGACTAAATAAAAATCTTGATAGAAATAATACTGCTTGAGGCATTACGCTTGACCCGCTAAATGTGTGACTGTGGTGAATTGACGTGCCTCCCGATGTGAAAGTTCTAAGCAACTAACTCATCATGGGTTACTTCATAAGTTAGGTAGGTGGAATTAAACTTAAGACCCTCATCCCCTAACCCCTTCTCCCAAAATGGGAGAAGAGGAACCCATT
>JAAUOZ010000295.1 GCA_012034655.1 Leptolyngbyaceae cyanobacterium CSU_1_3
AGGCTTACAGGCTCTATGGTTTCAGAATTGAGCTATTTTTTCAAAGTCAGGTGTAGCGCTAACTTTGAAAATAATATCCTGCTCACGGCTGAATCAGGGTTTGAGGTCTAAAACCTGCTCAAATTTTTCCGAACCATTGTTGAAAACAACAGCAATGCAATGAGTGGACTAGGGATTTCGCATGTTTGACAAGTTGTCTTTTGACAAAAACTTATTGATGCTTCAATAATGTGGGGAAGTTTAATTGTTTGCTGGAAGGCAAGCATTCGTTAGAGTTCTGGCTAATTGCTACAGGCAATTGAGTAGAGCCTCAATGGTTTACCTGGTGTATTGAGTGAGTGTGAGGAAACGTGCATCAACGACAGCTTGGGCTGCTAACGCTGGCAGGTGCGTTGGTATGTTTAACTATTCAACCTGTCAATGCAGAGTCAGAACCGACAGGCACAGAGGGTTTAGCACAGAGCAGCGAAATTAATCGTATCCGCGATCGCAGCGAAACATTTGCAACCGCCATTACAGAGATTCCGCGTGTCAAGGATCGACAGCGAGCATTCACGACCGTGCGAGAGTGGTTGGCACAGGATGCTCGACCAAAACCAATCCAAATTACAGGGGTACGGTTGAACCCAACAGAGCAGGGTTTAGCTGTAATTTTGGAGACGGTGGACGGTGGACTCTCTGCACCTGCACCCACAACAGACGGTAACAAAACAATCGTTGAAATCTCCAATGCAGTTCTGGCACTGCCAGGTGGACAGGAGTTTCAGTCAAGCGATTCGGAGGATGGCATTGCCTCTGTTTCTGTAACGCAATTGAATGATACTACGGTACGGGTGACTGTCACTGGGACAGAAAAAGCTGCTACGGTTCAGGTGCGATCGAGTGGTCGCTCCCTTACCCTCAGCATCACTCCAAGCCTGGAAGAAGAGGAAATCGTGGTCACGGCTCAGAAGCGCCCTGAACCCGCTCAAAACGTGCCCATCAGCTTGACGGTGATTCCTCGACAAACATTGGAAGATGCCGACATCAATTCGGTTCGTAGAGTTGCTGCTAACGTCCCCAACTTCTTTGCCACCCTGGGGCAACGTGCCTTCAATTTCCAAACCATTCGCGGGATTGGCAACAGTAACTATCTCGTGCGCGACGCGATCGGCTTTTACATTGATGGCGTTTCCTACGAAAATGTGCATCAGTATCTGCCTGGTGAGCTATTTGACTTAGAACGAGTCGAAGTGTTGCGCGGTCCGCAGGGCACCCTGTATGGTCGCAGTAGTCAGGCGGGAGTTGTGAACATCATCAGTCGTGCCCCCACCAAAATTCCCGAATTTCAAATCGGTGGTGTCTATGGCAACTACAACCAGCGGCGGGTGAATCTCTCAGTCAGTGATGAACTGGTGAAAGACCAATTGGCGTTTCGGTTATCGGGTTCCTACAATGCGCGGGATGGCTTCACACGAGATACGTTGCTGGGCGAAAATGCGGATGCTCAATCGTCTCTGTTTGGACGCGCCAACTTTGTTTGGACTCCTTCCAAAGAGTGGAACATTTCCTTTAATGGGAATGTTGGCAGTAATCAGGATGGTGATGCGACGTTTGTGCTGCTCAGTCAGCGTGATCCGTTTAAAGTGCAGCGAAACATTCCAGGGTCTCTCGATGTCGCAATCAATACCCAATCGCTGCGAATTGCCTACGAAGGTGCAGCCGTCAATGTGATTGCAACCACAGCCCGCAATCGCACGGATCTGACTTACATTTCAGACATTGACTACAGCCCGATCGATCTACTGCGGGGAGAATCTGTACAGCCTTCGACCATCTGGAGTCAGGAGATTCGGATTCAGTCACCTGCAACCGCCGACCGCTTCCGCTGGGTGGTGGGCGGATATTATCAATCACGATCGCTCGACATTCGTTCAAAAACCTTCTATACACCACTCGCCGCCTCCTTGTTTGGGCTACCCGATAGTGGCTTTGGACGGCTGACGGGCTTGTATGATCAAACCACCTTTGCTGGTTTTGGACAGATTGATTTCAAACCGATCGAACCACTCACGTTGACAGCAGGGTTGCGCTACGAAACCTTTGGCGATCGCTTGAGCCGCTCAAACACCTTTGAATTGCCTGGATTGGGTGAGGTTCCTGTTGGTCCAAGCCTTAACAATTCTCAGATTAATGGGGATATCGTGCTGCCTCGGTTCGCGGTGCAATATCGGTTCAGTCCCGCAGTGATGGCGTATGGTAGTGTGGCACGGGGGTATAAACCAGGCTCCCAAAATTATGCGTCGGATGACCTGACTCAGCTTTTAGCGCGTCCAGAAAAAGCCTGGAGCTATGAGTTAGGAGTGAAATCAAACTGGTTCAATAATCGCCTGACAGCAAGCGTGGCGGTATTTTGGAGTGATATTGATGACTATCAACTGCTGTTGCCCGATGAGTTTGGATTTGCTTCTGTGACTACCAATGGAGGCGTGAGGACGCGCGGGTTTGAACTGGAATTAGCCGCAAAACCGTTTCAAGGTTTTGAAGTGGTCGCAGGTTTTGGCTACACCAATGCCAAGTTCACCCAATATCGCAACCCCTTCACCGGAGTAAGCTTCAGCGGCAATCGCCTCACCTATGCACCTGACTATACGCTGAATTTGGGAGTGCAGTACCGCAACAGTGGCTTTTTTGGCAGGGTTGATTTGCAAGGACTGGGCACCTACTTTTTCGATGATGCCAACACCATTAAGCAATCGCCGTTTGCCTTAATCAATGCTCGGATTGGGTACGAATGGAAAAACGTGGGAATTTACTTCTACGTTGATAATCTCTTCAACCAGGAATATGTCACGGCGGCGTTTCGCCCCCCTGAAACGTTGGCATCCTTTGGAGATAGTCGAATCTTTGGCTTTCAAGTGCGAGCGAAGTTCTAAAGTTCAATCCCTCTGATTAGACGGAGGCAACCCTGCTATTCAACCCTATACCTATGAAATCGACCATTCAACCCTCTCTGATTGCCCTCATTTCGCTCCTTGCAAGCTTCTCAGGAGAGATCGTCCAACCTGCAACGGCAGCAGAAACCCAGCCTGTAACCATCCGATTTACAGCTAAAGTCAGCAGCGAACCGTTTTCCTGTAAAACGACTTATCAGTTGGGCAAGCCTACTGTCCGCCAGGTTGCTTCTGACTTCCGGTTTTATGTTTCAGAGGTGGCACTGATTGATGCGAATGGAAGAGTAGTTCCCGTCACCCTGGAACAGGACGGCAAGTGGCAATACCAGAACGTTGCGCTGCTTGATTTTGAGGACAAAACCGGAGCCTGCGCTAATGGAACGGTGGAAACGCGCGATCGCATCATTGGCACTGTCCCAAAAGGCAAGTACACCGGATTAAAATTCACCCTGGGAGTCCCTGCCAACCTCAACCATGAGGATTCTGCCCTGGCTCCATCACCTCTCAATTTAACCGGGTTGTGGTGGAACTGGCAGTTCGGCTATAAATTCGCCCGCATTGATTTGCAAAGCCCATCGATGACTCAATCTAAGCCTAAGCAGAAGCATGAGGGGCATGGAGGCGCAGCGTCCAGTGGCTTTCCAATTCATTTAGGGAGTGCTGGATGTCAAGCAGCAACGGGCAGTGAGAAACCCACTCGTTGTATCTATGTTAATCGCCCAACCATTATTTTTACCCGCTTCAATTCGTCAGGAAACCTTGTTGTCGCCGATCTGGTGCAATTGGTCGCAACTTCTAATTTGAACCAAAATCAATCCAAAACAGCTCCAGGATGTATGTCTGAACCCAATGATAAGGACTGTATGGGCATCATGACGAGTCTTGGATTATCATTTATGGGTAAACCTGCGGCAACGCAAACGTTCTTTCGGGTTGAGTAATGGCGTTGAAAGAAAAGCGAAAATTCGCACGGATGATCGCGCTGACGCTGTCGTTCCTGTTGGCGATCGGGTTGAGCCAAGCATTAGCAGCTTCCAACCCTCCATCGGCTTATGAGTGGAAGTTGCCTGCCAATTTACCCAAACCTGTCGTACCTGCGGATAACCCGATGACCCCTGAGAAGGTCGAACTGGGACGGCATCTATTTTACGAGAAGCGTCTATCAATCACAGGTAACTATTCTTGTGCATCCTGCCATGAGCAAAAACGCGCCTTTACCGATGGCAAACCCATTGGCATTGGTGCAACGGGAGAGAGGCACCCCCGCAACTCCATGAGCCTCACAAATATTGCCTACAACTCCGTGTTGACTTGGGCAAATCCCCTGATGACTCGACTGGAAACCCAGGCGTTGGTTCCCATGTTTGGCGAACATCCGGTTGAGTTAGGCATGGTGGGCAGAGAAGATCAGATCCTTTCGATGCTAAACCAGGATGCAACTTACCAGAAACTCTTTGCAGCAGCATTTAGTAATGATAAGAGGGAAATTAATCTCAGCAATCTTACAAAAGCGTTAGCATCGTTTGAGCGCAGCCTGATTTCGTTTAATTCGCCTTACGATCGCTATCGATTTGGCGGTGACAAAAATGCCATCTCTGCATCAGCAAAACGAGGAGAGAAGCTATTCCACAGCGAACGATTGGAATGCTTTCACTGTCATGGTGGATTCAACTTCTCAGATTCGGTCAAGCATGAACGGTTAGCCTTTACCGAAATTGCCTTTCACAATACGGGTCTCTACAACATTGATGGCAAAGGAACCTTTCCACCTGACAACACTGGAGTCTACGAAATCACTCAACAACCTTCCGACATGGGACGTTTCAAAGCACCAACTCTACGAAATATTGTGCTCACAGATCCCTATATGCATGATGGTAGCATTGCCACGTTAGAGGAGGTGATTGACCATTATCGTGTGGGTGGACGTACCGTTCATACTGGAGAGTACGCTGGAATCGGCAGTAAGAATCCCTTCAAAAGCCACTTCATCTCTGGATTTGAAATCACCCCAACAGAGAAGCAAGATTTGCTAATGTTCTTACGCAGTTTGACGGATGAAACATTTATCTACAATCCAGCATTCAGTGACCCAATGGAAATTAACTAGGTTACGACAGGCTCTTGAGCTTGCTGAACTTGTTTAATCAGGTTGACTGTACGTTGATAAGGAATTGTTTTGCCTTGGCTTTGAAAGAACTGGGCTGCCTGTTGCAAATCTTTGAGGGCTTGTTGTTCATTTCCCAAATTGTAGTGGGCAACTCCTCGATCGAGATGGGCTTCGGGGCTATCAGGTTTCAGTTTTAGCGCTTGAGTGAAGTCCTGAATGGCAGCGATATAGTCCTCTTGTCTGCCATACATACAGCCCCGGTTGTAGTAAGCGCGGTCATTGTTGACATCTAGTTGAATTGCCTGGTTAAAATCTGCGATCGCCCCACGCACATCGGTCAATGCAAAATACGCCAATCCTCGATCAATGTAAATTTCAGCCAGTGTAGCGGCATCGGCATCGGAACCAGAACGCTGTGCCAATGCCTGGTTAAAATCTGCGATCGCGGCTTCAGGCTTTCCTAAAGCTACCTGAGTCAGTCCTCGGTTAAAGTAAGCCCTCAGATCATGAGGCTGGCGTTGAATCAGGTGATTGTTATCCGCGATTGCAGGTGGATAGTTTCCTAATCGGTAATACGCCAAACCTCGATTCAGATAAGCTTCCGTGTTTTCAGGTTGTTGCTGGATCGCTTGTGTGCAATCTGAGATTGCCGCCTCATAAATTGCCAGTTCAATCTCTACCAAACAGCGATTTGCATACGCTGCCGCAGAGTTAGAATTTGCTTCAATTGCCTGGGTAAAAGCTTCCAGTGCATCTGAGTATTTTCCGTTCTGAGTTGCTTCTACGCCTTGCCGAAAAACATCATTTGTGACTATTTCATTGGGTGACGCAAGCGCAGAGGGAGTTGATTTGAGTGCTATCACTAAGCCCCACGATATGACGGTAAGGCTGAAGACCAGGAAACAATGCCAGCTATGCTTCATATCAGCCTTGCTCAGATGACAACTGGTATACAGGGGCCAATTCTGGAAAGTTGTCTCAACAATACTTCGGACATTTTTTTGAACGATTTCAAAAGGCTGACAGGCTCTACGGTTTCAGAATTGAGCTATTTTTTCAAAGTCAGGTGTAGCGCTAACTTTGAAAATAATATCATGCTCACGGCTGAA
>JAAUOZ010000296.1 GCA_012034655.1 Leptolyngbyaceae cyanobacterium CSU_1_3
AAAGCCCACACCCCACACCCCACACCCCACACCCTACACCCCACACCCTCCAGTGGTTGCCAAACTTACACCGCACTTCTACTAGTATGACTTCTCAGTTTCCCATCCCTCATTCTCAATTTTGATTATGGAAACGATCGCTCAACTTCACTTAGAGATTTCGCCGGAGGTTCAGAGGCAGGCTTGGCAGGTTGCGCGAACGGGTACAAGCGCGATCGCAACCTGGCAAACCTATCTGAATCAGGTTTGTCTGAATACTTTTTTACCGTGGCTACGATTAAATTATGCACCAGGTGCAAACGCTGAAACTAACACTGCGTTATTGAGCGGATGGGATATCGTGAATGGGACGGCAATTACTTTAAACAACCAGCGTCTGATTCTCATCCCCAACCAAACCATCGACACGAGTGAATTGCTCATCCCCCAAGAATGGGTCGATCTACCCGGTTGGGCAGGAGACTATTATCTCGCGGCACAAGTCAATTCTGATGAATCCTGGATCAGAATTTGGGGCTACACCACCCACGAGCAAATTAAAGCGATCGCTGACTGTGATGCCGACGATCGCACCTATCATGTAGACGCTCAAGATTTGATTTTGGATCTGGGCGTGCTGTGGGTAGTGCGTCAGCTTTACTCCGGCGAAGTGACTCAAGCGGCGATCGCTCCTCTGCCTACCATTTCAGCAGCCCAAGCCGACAATTTGCTGCATCGGCTTGCTAGCTTAGACGTGCTTCAGCCCCGGTTAGAATTGCCGTTTCAGCTTTGGGGCGCATTGCTAGAACGGGAAAATTGGCAGCAGCGTTTATATCAGCTTCGGCACGCCCCTCAAGCGTCGCAAGTGGTCAACTTGGGGCAGTGGTTGCAGAATGTTTTTGAAGAAGGTTGGCAATCGCTAGAAAGTGTATTGACTGGAGAAGAATTGGCCTTCAATTTTAGGCAAGTAACGGATCTAACCGAAACTGTTGCTAGGCGGGTAAAACTGATTAATCTGCCCGACCAATCTGCCCTATTGCTGGTGGCATTGGAACCCGAAACAGACGGCAGAATTGGCGTAAGATCGCAGCTTCGTCCCCTCGATCGTACCCTCCATCTCCCCAGCAATTTGCGGCTATCTCTGCTCTCATCGACGGGCGAAATCATTCAATCGGTGGAAGCGAGATCGCAGGACAATCTCATTCAACTGCGCCGGTTTCGCTCAGCCTTGGGAACGCGCTTTCGTCTACAAATTGAGCTTGACGACACCCTGCTGGCGATCGAAGACTTCCAACTTTAAGGAACGCAATGAGCCATTTGGTGGTTTTGAATTTGGGAACCGGAGATTGGCAAAGTGGCTTGCCCCAGGCGATCGCTCAGCTTTGGGACACCCACCAACCCCAGCCGATGCAGTTTACAGGCAGCTTGCCGCCCTTTCCAGAATTGGGGCATCTCTATCAACGGTGGCGATCGCTCTACGAAGCCCTATATTCTAATTTGGGGTACTCAAATTTGGGATGGCGACGATCGCTCGAATTTGAAATTGATGAAACCGATATCACCCACGTTTCCCAATCAGAATTTAATCAGGTTAGTGATGAATTACGCGATCAGATTAATAACTGGTTAAATGCGCCTCAATTTCAGAAACTTGAACGGCAGCTACGCACTCGACTGAATCCAACGGATGAAATTCGCGTGATTATTGTGGCAGACGATTCAAGTTTGCTGCAATTACCCTGGTGCTTATGGAATTTTTTAGAAGACTATCCAAAAGCTGAAATTGCTTTGAGTTTGCCAGAATATACGAGAGCGATCAGAAGTGAAAACTCGAAACAGAACAATCGCGTCAAAATTTTGGCCATTCTAGGCGATCGCCAGGGCATCGATCTTGATCGAGATCAACACCTTCTAGAACAACTTCCCCACACACATTTAGAATTTTTAGTAGAACCGCAAGCCCAACACCTCAACCAACGGCTTTGGCAACCCGGATGGGACATTCTCTTTTTCGCGGGGCACAGTTCTAGCCAGGGCAAAGGCCGCATCCAAATTAATCACACCGAAAGTCTAACGATCGCACAGCTTAAATATGGACTGAGAACCGCGATCGCCAACGGACTAAAACTAGCAATTTTCAATTCCTGTGACGGCTTAGGGCTGGCTAAAGACTTGGCAGATTTACACCTGCCGCAGGTGATTGTGATGCGAGAATCTGTTCCCGATCGAGTCGCCCAAGAATTCCTCAAACACTTTCTCACCGCCTTTTCTAACGGGTCTTCTCTCTACATCGCCGTCCGAGAAGCACGAGAAAAACTCCAGGCGTTAGAGTCCGAGTTTCCCTGTGCCACCTGGCTTCCTGTGATCTGCCAAAATCCTGCGGAGGTTCCCCCTATCTGGCAAGACTGGTGTGGGCAAACTGCGATCGTTCCTCGACGACCCATCGGGCGATCGCTGCAAACGATTTTGCTCACCAGTTTAGCGATCACCAGTTTGGTCGGGGGGGGTGCGCTGGTTTGGGTGGCTACAATTCGCAGAACTGGCCGCCTTCGATGCTCTGATGCGATCGCGCCCTCCCGAAAACCCCGATCCTCGCTTGCTCGTCGTCACAATCACCGAAAAAGATCTGCAAGCCCAAGGGACAGAACCCCGCCGAGGCTCTCTTTCCGATCGTACCCTCAACCAACTTTTAGCCAAACTAGAAGCCGCAAAACCTGCGGCGATCGGACTGGATATTTACCGCGATTTTCCGGCTTCGCCTGCTTTAGCTCAACGACTCAACCAGAACAATCTGATCGCCATCTGCAAGCGCCCCGACCCGATCGACGACCCCACCGGAATTTTGCCCCCGCCAGACGTTCCAGAAGCGCAAATCGGCTTTAGTGATTTCGTCCAAGATCACGATGGGGCGGTGCGTCGTCATCTCTTGTTCATGTCGCCCCACTCAACTTCAGTCTGCACTGCCCCCTATGCTTTCAATGTGCAGCTTGCCTTTCGCTACCTCAACGCCCAAAACATCACCCCCACTTTTACCCCCACGGGCAACCTAAAATTAGGCGACACCGTTTTTCCTAAAATCCGGGGCAGAACAGGCGGCTACCAGGCGATCGACACACGAGGACACCAACTTCTGCTCAACTACCGCGCCGTCACCCATCCCAGAGAAATCGCCCAACAAGCCACTTTGACCCAAATTCTCGCTGGGCAAGTCAACCCCCGCGCCCTGCGCGATCGCGTCGTTCTGATCGGCATCACCGCCCCCAACAGTGGCGATTATTGGCCCACACCCTACGGCATGGCTCTATCCAGCAAGCTGCCCGGAGTCTTGATTCAGGCGCAAATGGTTAGCCAACTGTTGAGCGCAGTGCTCGATCGTCGCCCTCTCCTGTGGGTCTGGCATCCCGCGATCGAGATCGGTTGGCTTGGTGCTTGGTCGGTGGTGGGGGGCTTGCTGGGGTGGCGACAGAAATTCACTACCCTGGGAGTGGGAAGCCTGGGCGCGATCGTCACCCTCACCGGACTCAGTGGAATTTTGCTCCTCCAAGGGGGATGGGTTCCGATCGTGCCCCCCGCGATCAGTCTCATCCTCGCAGGCGGCATTGTTCACATTCAATATCGATCAGAAAATCCGTGGAGAAAAAAACCATGAATCAATCCCCCACTCGTCCCTATGCTTACACCTGGGCTTACACTTGTGCTTGCAGTATTGGCACTGCGGCCCTGCTGCTGCTGACCTGTTCGCCTCCTCTGCAAGCCCGCCCTACCCCCGCCAAACCTGCTCAGAAACGTCCGCCCCAACCGATTCGATTTGTGCCGCCGACTCCTCCTGACCCTGGCGAACCCGGTGGGCGAGGGCAAGGGGGCGGCAGCCGGGGTGAGTGTCGCCCTTACAGTGACATTAGCCCTTTGGTTCCCCAATCTAACTGGGGCAGAACGACGATCGACCGTCCCACTCTCTGGTTTCATGCGCCACAGGGTTTGGCTTCTGGGGTGGCGATCGAGTGGGTATTGCGCGACGACGCAAACCAGCCCCTTTACAAAACCACCTTCAGAACACCCAAAACATCCCCCGGTGTGGTGAGTCTCTCCCTGCCTGCGACGGCTCCTCCTCTGCGAGTCAGCCAAACCTATCGCTGGACTGTGTTCATCTACTGCAACCCCGAAGAACCCGACCAACCCGTCACCCTGCGCGGTAGAATCCAGCGCGTTGCCCCATCCGCCAAGCTGCAAGCCCAACTTGCTACCAGCACCGATGCCCTAGAGCGCGCCACCCTCTACGCCAGCGACGGCATCTGGCACGATGCACTTACCACCCTGGGGCTGCAACTCCGCAGCCAACAAACCCCCCCGATCGTTGCCGCCCTGGGGCCGACCTACTCAAGCAAGCCAACCTCACCCCCCGTCGATACGATCGTCCCCTGCTGCACCTTTCGCTAGCCAGAAATTCAGTAAATAAAAGCGACCGATGCTTCTTTAAGACTCTGGCTCTCTCCCGACGGCGCTCATCCTCTAGTTTGATGTCCCCCTCCATTGCTCCACCGCTCACTGCTGGAGTTCTCGGCTCTGCTCAAAGTTCATTGCTTGTTGTTTGGTTTGGATACTCCTACCTGACAGCACCCTTCTTCATACTCAAAAATGTTGGTAATGACAAGCTCCCAACAGGAGAAGGGTGAGGATTTTCTGAGTTTTGTCAGTCAGCCACCTCCATTTACTTGTCAAATACTTATAAAGAATTTGGAGGTTGCTTGAATAAACCACACTTGAGCAGAACCAAAATCTTTCCACGCAGATAATACAATTCATCTGTGTCTTTGCCCTGCAAAACAAAATTAGAATAGCGAATAAAACTTTTGGATAGACTGACTAAATCTTTCCCCAAGTTGCTTGATTTGATTTGCATAAATGCGAAGGTTGCCCCTTCTGAGATCAGGCGTTTGTTGAGAAAGTTTTGATTTTGACGACTCAAAGGAACCGGGTGATAAACCACGCAGTTTGGGTTATAGACCAGACTGAAACCATTCTGACTAATTCGACGGGCAAGGTCTGCATCTTCGCCATAAATTTGCAGGTTTCGACTTAAATTTGGCCCTAAATCTTCGTCAAATCCATCAAATTTTTCGAGCAACGATCGATAGATTGAGTAGTTTACACCTGCTGGTAAACTTGTCCCTTCGTAGAGACTCAAAGTATCGCCCTGATCATAAGCAGGAAGCAAATATTCCCATCGTTTGGGAATACTCCAATCGGGGTTTTTTTGCTCATAGAATGGGATAATTTTCCCACCCAGTACGCCGATATTAAGATCGCTGCGCTCGAACGTTTGCCTAACATTTTCGAGCCAATGTAAATCGGTGTGGGCATCATCATCTGTGAAGGCAATGATCTCGCCCGATGCCTTTCTCCAGCCAACATTTCTAGCTCTGGACACTCCCAAACCTGTGTCTTGCAGGTAAGTAATTTTGCCCGCTTGAATGAAACTCGACAACGCCTTTAAGGTGCGATCGGTTCGACTTTGATCGATCACAATCACTTCGTAGGGCTGGACGGTATTAGCGAAAATTTTCTGAATGGCTGGCCCGATCGTTTGAGGTCGATCGGCAGTTGGAATCACTACAGAAATGCACAGAGTAGAGGTGTGATCTCCTCGGTCTGACCGTTGATTCAATTGAGGCTCTCCGACTACAATTTTGGTCAATATTCAATTAAAGCCTCCTGACAATGGGTGACAATTGATGTCAATGGATGACAGTGGATGACGATTTCAGAGTTTTATACTCTGGCTGACAGACAAAACTCGAATCGCCCTCATCCCAACTCTTTTCCTAGAGCAGGCGAGGAGCTAAATTGGCTCCCCGTCTCCTACTCAGAGAAGAAGGAGTTTGGGGATGGAAAAAATTCGTCAGTCAGTCAGGCTATATAATTTCAGCACACTTTAACGATAAAGTGACGCAGACAAATGTCCTTAAAATCACTTATAGAAACCTTGTAGAATTGCGAAAACTCACCATTCTTGAGACCTAAGGAATGAGAATTAAATAAACTGTAAGGCTTTGGATTCGCCCTCACCCCCCGCCCCTCTCCCAACTTGGGCGAGGGGCAAGCAAGAGTCCGGTTCCCCTTCTCCCAACTTGGGAGAAGGGGTGAGG
>JAAUOZ010000297.1 GCA_012034655.1 Leptolyngbyaceae cyanobacterium CSU_1_3
ACCGTGCCAACCTGGGTATGGAAGTGATGCACGAGCGTAATGCCCATAACTTCCCCCTCGACCTGGCTGCGGGTGAAGCTGCGCCGGTGGCTCTCTCTGCTCCTGCCATCAATGGTTAGGTCTCGGATAGCGCTAGTGCTAGTGCTAGTGCCTAGTTCTTAGCCGAGTTTGCTTGAAGCCAAAAGCCCTCCAATTAATTGTGGGGGCTTTTGCTTTGGGAAGGGATTCATGCTAAAAAGCACTTGTTTATCATGTGAGACGTGAATTCGATGAAATCCTTCGCGATGGTTAGAGCTTTGGGCAGACTTCTAAACCCCCAAATTTGAGGGACTTTGAACCAGAAAGGTGATTTATTTAGAAGCCTTAGTGCTTTCGTCTCTGGGCTGCAAAAAGTTTGAGAGCCGACAACAAAGATAAATACTTAAGCGATTCTTCTAGACAAAAGAATGACCCTTAACCCAAGCAAACCTTAAAGAAGGAGTATGGATAAATCTTGTGTAGTTTCAGTATCTAAAACTTCTTGTATAAATTTCTGCCGAACATTCAAGTTTTTAGCGATCGCTCAGCTTCCACATGTAAGCAGCAATTAAGTTTGTGAAAATGTGGGCCATGATTGGCACTAACAAATTTCCTGTCCAAATGACGCTATATCCTAGAAGTGCGCCGATGCAGGTGGCCCAAACAACATAAGACCACTGCTTCAAATTACTCAAGTGCAGTACGCCAAAACAAGCACTAGAAATAAGAACGCCTTCTAGGTTTAACCCAAACTCAGGCAGCATCACGCCTCGAAATAGCAATTCTTCGCTGAGACCAGGCAACAACCCCAGCCAAATCAAATCTAGAGGCAGCAAAGGCTTCAAGACAAGTGCCAGATAATAGTCGGCGCTTTTGCGATAGGCTCCCCAAAAACGGTAAACGATCGAACTAGCAGCCGTAATCGAGAGACCGAGAGCTAGTCCCACGAGGGCATCTTTAGGGGTCAGTCGAACTGGAAGCATCGTAATATTGCCAAGTTGTATCCAACCCTTGGAAACGAGAAGTAAAGCGACGGCCGTCACCCCCATTGTGATGAGTACCTGAGTGCGAGTGAGGGGTTCCATTTCTGGAGTTTCGGGAACTTGCTGTGCCACAGGGGTGATAGGGGTAGATTTACAGGATCATTCAGATATTTTGTCTGGATGAGTCTCACAGTATAGCTGAAGATTTACAAGGTTATCAGATACTAAAATCTACTAGATTTCTTGAGATTGGAGGTTTTTGAGCCTACTAATTGTGGAGTGTTTCTAGAGATTTGAGAGGAGAGATTGTAGATTGTAAGGCAGTTTGGGCGATCCCGGCACGATCGCAAACTAGCACACCCAAAGCCTCTAAATAGGAGCGTACAGAAACAGCGTTGATCCCTAAGACTTCTGGTGGAACTTGCATTTTTGTCAGATTTTCACAGACAGCAATAATTCGAGTTTTTGTTTGCCCCAAACTCAGGATGGCGCTGCCCCCACAGGCGGTTGCCGGAATGATTAGTGCGTTTACTTGATCAGTCCACAGGTCGTCTCCTTGAAAGCTGGCAGGGCGACGAGTGATGAATTGGGGCGCGCGACTGAGACCGACGAGCACACAGGGTAGGAAAGTGTAGCCTAGTTCTTCGGCGGCCGATCGCGGTGAGAGATCGGGTTCGAGGGGTAAGGGTGCAAGTGCAGGAGCATGGGCACAGGGAACTTGAAACGTTCTCACAATCAAATGGCTGATCACCGCTTCTGCTCCTGCAAGCGGATCAACGCCTCGACCGTGACGATAGTTCTGCAAAGCTTCGCTATCAAAATCATCCGGAAATCGAGCCACCACAGCGATCGCCTCGGCCCCGGCCTGCTGAATCAGTTTATCTGCGGCTCGGAGTAAGCTATCGGGGTGTTCAATTGTTCCCCAGGTTGCTCCGGAGGGTGCAGTTTTCAATTCTACATTTAGGGGTTGGTCGGTGAGGATATATTCAGTCAGGGTGAGTCCTAGGGTGGCTCTGGCTGCGTCAGCAACTTGGAGATGGCGCGATCGCAACTCTGGCTCAATGCCCTGATCTAAAATTAAGCCGATACGGTTTTGCAGAACGGGATGCAATCCCCAATTTCCAGCGGCAAATTGATCGAGTCCGTAGCCTTCTACATAAAGGGCATTGGGCAGGTTCCAATAAAGTTGGGCCCCGTTGAGCACATTGGGATGGGTAATCAGGCGATCGACGACTTGAGCGATTGCTTTGGCCACCGGAAGGGCATCTCCTGCGTATCCTCCGATTGTGGCTCCAATTCCAGTTGGCACAATCAAGACAGCGGTGTAGGGATGCTTAATCATGCGACGTGGTTACGATCGCTTCAACAAGTGCTTTTTGTGTTTTGGTATCTACCTCTGTGACTGCCCAGCGTAGCGGTTCACCCTGCTTTTGCAGTTCGAGTTCGATCGCGTGTTGCAGGGCGATCGGAGATGCTTTGAGATCAATTTCTAGGGTGACAAAATGCGTTTTCATAGAAACTTTTGAGGCTGGGCAGAGCTTTATTTTAAGCGATTGAGGCACGGCGAAATTGACCGTTCAGTTTTAGCCATTGCCCCTGATTGCCTGAGTTACCTGCTGTCTTCGACTTCACTCAGCTAGCTTGTGCCTCGAACGAAGTCGAAGGGCAAAGGTCGGAAAGTAATAGGACGCTTGCACGAATACTCTACCCTAGCCCTCCTCCCTGGGAATGAGGGTGACTTGAGTTTTGTCAATCAATTAGGTCGTTGGAGTGCAAAATGTGGCAGAGATGAGCATATTTTGGAAGCAATGTTAGCGTTCGCTGACTGGATACGCACCCGGTTTTACAGAGAGGATGGACTTGCGACCCGCTCGATTGATCTCGATCGCTAGATCTCGACCGATCGTGCTGACCTCAACCACTTGCTGTACATCGTTGGAGGCTTTCACTGGCTGACCATTGATTGCCAAAATCACATCTCCCTTGCGTAACCCCGATCGGGCTGCGGGAGAATTTTGAGCCACCTCCATAATCAAGACACCGCGATCGGCTTCCACTTTCATCCCCAACTCAGAAGCACGGTTCAGATCATCTCGACGAGCCGGGGTCAAGTCTACCATTGCACACCCAGATAGGGGTGGTCAACGGTTCCTTTGTCCACTAGTTGATTGGCAATTTGTTGAGCGCGATTGATCGGAATTGCGAACCCCAAGCCCTGTGCACCACCGATAATCGCTGTGTTCATGCCGATCACTTCACCCCGTTGATTCAAGAGCGGGCCGCCAGAGTTTCCTGGATTGATCGCTGCATCGGTCTGGATGAAACTGACGCGACGATCGGGTGCTCCAATTTCGCTGCTCGATCGCCCCGTACCGCTAATGATTCCGGCTGTGACGGTGTTGTCAAGTCCGAGTGGGTTGCCAATGGCGATCGCCCACTCTCCCGATCGTATTTGATCGGAATTGCCCAAATTCACTGTCGGCAAATTGTTCGCCTCAATTTTTACCACCGCCACATCGGTCAGGGGGTCTTCTCCGACCACGCGACCTGTAAATTCGCGACCATCCCTCAGCGTCACCGTGACACTGCTGGCGCGATCGACCACATGAGCATTCGTCATCACCAACCCATCTGCCTTGATGATGAACCCCGACCCTGTTCCTTGAACTCGCCCACCCTGTCTCGATCGATTGTTTGCTGTGCGAGACGAATTAATTCGCACGACGGCATCACCATTTTGATCGACCACATTCGAGATGAAATTAACATTGCCCCCTGGAATTGCAGGAACCTGAGCAACCAATGGTTCAGTTTGTCTCGCATTGGTTGGTGCAAGGTGAGATCCGATCGCCGTTGTCACCGCGCCCACCGAAACCAAAGAAAGAGAAATCAGTGATTTTTGCAAAAGATTAGAAGGCATAAACGTGTTCCAAAAAAGAAGGTGGTTACGATTGAAATCTACACTCACACACCATCTGCACAGGTCAAAAAATGCTGAACCAGTCGCCTATATCAGCAGTCTGTCAATCTCGAATTGACTCATAAAAAATCAGGAAGAGTTCTCGGTAGAGCATCTAAAACCCTAGTTGATTGATCAGACGCAAAACCCAGCGTCTAGTTTGCTTCCATTTCACCCCAGCGCTTGTAGCGCTCCATCCTATTTTGATTGTGAGCAGGGATTTCTGCGGAATCCTTTCTCACAGAGCCTCTCACCCTCAGAAGTCATTTAGAACTACTACATTCCAATTGTGGTGAATAAATATGACAAAGAAATGTCATCCCTCTCGCGAGGACACCCCCTCATGCTTCATCCCTCGCGGCAACTCAAGCTGAAACATCGAACCCTTGCCAACCTGACTCGTTGCCGTGATCTGCCCCCGGTGTGCCTGGACAATTTGCTGAGCGATCGCCAACCCCAACCCAAAGCCTCCGGTCTGCCGCGATCGAGCCGTATCTACTCGATAAAATCGCTCAAATACATGGGGCAAATCACCTGATGGGATGCCAATGCCACTATCTTCGACCTGAACGATCGTCCGATGGGATTGCGCCACTACTCGCAGGTGCACCGTTCCCCCTGGTGGCGTATATTTGAAAGCATTGTTGAGTAAATTAACGATTGCTTGTCTGAGTAATTCTCCATCGGCTTTGAGGTAAATGGGCTGTTCGGGAAGCTGTATTGTGAAGATCAGATTTTGCGTTGCGGCTTGCGTTGTGTAGCCTGAAATTAGAGTTTGCATTAGGGCAACGATATCGATCGTCTTCAGCGTTTTTGGGTTTAGCTGCCCTTCGTTGCGCGACAGAAAAAGTAAATTGCCAATCAGCGTACTCATTGATTTTGCCGTTTCGACAATATTCTGGAGTCGCTGGTGTTGTTCTTGCGGATCTTCGGGTGGCATCAATCCCACTTGGGCATTGCTCAGAACGGCGGCCACAGGTGCGCGTAGCTCATGGGATGCATCTGCCGTAAAGCGTTGTAGTTGCTCGTAGGCGCGTCGAGTTGGCTGCATGGCTAACCCACCCAAAAACCACCCAGTCACCCCGATAATGCCAAGCGCAGTGGGCACTCCTAACATCAAAAAAAATCGGGCTTCGTTGAGGCTGTGCTGAAGTGGCGTAAGCGAAGCAGCGACTTGTAAATAGGCAATTCGCTGCTTGTTTTGCATCACCGGAATCGTGATTTGTCGTAGCCATACACGGGAGGTCAGGGTATTTTGATATCCCCAAAATTGCAGTGTTTGATATCCTGGTTTTGTCTCTAGTCGCCCTTGTCCACTATCTTTTAAGAATCCGACCAAGTGCCCCTTGTGGT
Source organism: Leptolyngbyaceae cyanobacterium CSU_1_3 (assembly GCA_012034655.1). Classification (GTDB taxonomy): domain Bacteria; phylum Cyanobacteriota; class Cyanobacteriia; order Leptolyngbyales; family Leptolyngbyaceae; genus JAAUOZ01. Next base: position 5,314 of record JAAUOZ010000297.1, read on the forward strand.
CATACAGACGGACGTAAACCAGGTCGTTGTTAATCAGTAATCGATCGCCCCACATGGGCATCTCTTTCGGCAACGGGTCGGAGCCATTACCTACCAGGCTATCGGCGATCAGTTGGCTCTTTTTGTACAATGCAGCGTCAAACACTCGCAGTTGCTCTTTGACGGCCAAAGAATATCCCGCTCCTGCAAAGACAATCAAAATGCTGCCCATTGAGAGTGCAAACCAGTAAGCAAGATTTCGGCGACTACGATCGAACATTTGAGCATCAAATCAGTATCAAGTTTGCGAAAAGAAGCCAAGCCTTTTGTTTTGATCTTGTTTGTAACTCATCCCGCATCCCTGAGATCTAACAACCGATATCCCACCCCATAAACCGTTTCTAACCAATCTTTTGCCCCCACAGTTTGCAAGCGCTGCCTGAGTCGGCGAACTAGGGTTGTCACCGCATTACTTTCTGGCTGACTGCCCCATCCCCAAAGGGCTTGTTCGATTTGCTCGTGAGACAACACCTGACGCGGATGGCGCATCAAATATTCCATCAACTGAAACTCTCGCCCCGAAAGCTGAGAAGTGATCTGGTTGCGCTCGATCGTCAAATTAGTCAAATGTAAATGCAGATCACCCAAACTCAGAATGTCTCCTTTCCAGAGGGGCGATCGCCGCCCTAATGCTCGAACTCTGGCCAACAATTCGATGATGTCAATGGGCTTTACGAGGTAGTCGTCTGCGCCTGCATCCAGCCCGGTGACTTTATCTAAAGTGGTATCTTTGGCAGTCAACATCAGAACTGGGGAAGTTTTTCCGG
>JAAUOZ010000298.1 GCA_012034655.1 Leptolyngbyaceae cyanobacterium CSU_1_3
GCAGGGGTGGAACCCCTGGCTGGGGGCGCAGCCCCCACACCCCTTCTAAACCAAAATCTATAGGCTGACGCAGTATAGCACAGCCTTTCCGCCCTCACCTCCAACCCCTCGCCCTGGGAGAGCAGGGTAGTTTCATTGTCGTTAAGGGCTATTTGGAGGCTCAAAAGAAAGCACGATCGATTAGGAAAAGAATCGATCGTGCCGTAACCTCGTTGGGGAAATTCACAGTTGGGTCTGTGAATGTTATTCTGTATCGTCGTGGGCGAACCGATGATAGAGAAAGTCGAGGGCGTAGTTCCGTACTTTGTAGTATTCGGGCGTTTCCATGATTCGCGCTCGATCGCGCGGCCGCTTAAACGGAATCTCCAAAACTTCACCAATTTTGGCAGCAGGGCCGTTGGTCATCATCACAAGTCGATCGGCAAGAAACAAAGCCTCATCAATATCATGGGTGATCATCAACACAGTACAACGGTGTTCATTCCAGATTTTCAGCAATTCTTCTTGCAGTTCTTCTTTGGTGATAGCATCCAACGCTCCAAACGGTTCGTCTAAAATCAGCACTTCAGGGCGGATAGACAACGCACGAGCGATCGCCACTCGTTGCTTCATGCCTCCAGAAATTTGGGTGGGCTTCTTCTCAGATGCTTCCGTCAAGCCCACCATCGCCAGGTGTTCTCTGACGATCAGACTTTTCTCGGCCTTAGACTTTTCTGGGTAGACCGAATTCACTGCCAAATAGACATTCTCGAACACAGATAGCCACGGCAACAGCGCATACCCTTGAAACACAACCATGCGATCGGGCCCTGGTTTTCAATTTGCTTGCCGTTCAGTTTGACTTCTCCAGTGGTGGGATGATTGAAACCGCCGACCATGTTCAACAAGGTCGATTTGCCGCAGCCAGAGTGTCCAATTACGCAGATAAATTCGCCTTCTTGAATCGTGAGATTGACATCTTCGAGAACAGTGTAGCTGCCGCCATCGCGGGTGGGATAGACCTTGGAAACATCCTTGATCACTAGAAAATCTGCTTGAGTTTTCGCGTGAATCGAGTCTCTAGTTTGCGTTGTAGTTTTGGTTGTAGTAGCCATTGAAGTTTCCGTTACCTTGAGTGTTTCTTTGGGGGTTTGCCTGAGCATTCTGAGGCATGTTGAGCGTTTACGCAGAACGAGCGACCATTGGAGCATCAAGTGCTACCTCTGCCATGTAAATGTCGTGCTTGATTTTGAGATTGTTGAGATAAGCGATCGGGTCTTCTGCGCTAAAGGTCACGCCATCAAACAGATGAATTGGCCCTCGGCTATAGGTCAAATCAGAGAGTCCCAATTCTCGTGCTGCCACACTAAACACACTCACTTTGCAAACCCGCTCCAAAATTTCGACCCAGTTGCGCGGGAAGGGGATATCGCCCCAGCGAGCCATCTGCGTCATCAGCCAGAGGTGCTCCGTCCGACTAGGGCGGTTGACACCCTGCCCATAGAACTGGTGATGGGCATACTGTTTGGGGGTGGGGTTTAGGTCACACACCAATGATTTGTAGTCACTGGAGCCGTAGTCGCCCAGGTAGATATACTCCATCTGGCAAGCCAGGTACTCTCCACGAGACAGGATTTCACGAATCTCTTCGTGGTTATTTGTATCCATGCAGTAGCGACAGGCTTCGAGTAACGCTTTTACTAAGGCAACGTGAGTGTTGGGATAGGCATTTGCCCAATCTTCACGAACGCCCAGCACCTTGCCAGGATGGCCATTCCAGATTTCGAGGTCGGTGGCGATCGTATAGCCGACCTCTTCAACGGCCGCTCGAATGTTCCACGGTTCGCCCACACAGTAGCCATCGATGCTGTCAGATTGCAAGTTGGCGACCATTTGCGCGGGGGGCAAGGTGGTGATCGAAACGTCGCGATCGGGGTCGATGCCGCCCGCCGCCAGCCAATAACGCAGCAATAGATTGTGCATTGACGCAGGATGCACCACGCCAAACATATGTCGGGTATCTGTACTTTCGAGCAGCATTCGCTTGAGGTCAGACAAGGTATAAATGTTCTGCTCCTGAAAGCGCTTGTCGAGGGTAATGGCGTTGCCGTTGCGAGTGAGGGTGATGGCACTGACGATCGGAATCGGTTTATTGTTCATTCCGCCTGTGGTCAACCACACGGGCATTCCCGATGGCATTTGGGCAGCATCCAGATAACCGCCTGCTATCCCGTCTTGAATGCCCCGCCAGCTAGATTCGCGCACCAGATTCACTTCATCTAACCCGTGGTGGGCAAAAAAGCCCTTCTCTTTGGCGATCGCCAACGGAGCGCAAGCCGTTAACGGCACAAACCCAATTTCTAGGTTCACTTTTTCTAGACCATGACGCGCTACGGCGGTCGTCTTTCTGGCTCGCAGTTTTTTTGATCTGCTTCTGTTGATTCAAGAAGTAAATCAGTTCGCTGCGGTAGCTGTAATAGTTGGGATGCTCGATCACTTCCATTCGCTTGCGAGGGCGAGGAATGTCTACTTCGAGGATTTGGCCGATTTTGGATTCGGGCCCGTTGGTGAGCATGACGATGCGATCGCTGAGCAAAATTGCTTCGTCCACGTCGTGCGTCACCATGATCGTTGTGACGTGGTTTTCTTCGCAGATTTCCATCAGCTTTTCTTGCAGGTTGCCACGAGTCAGAGCATCCAGCGCACCAAACGGTTCATCCAACAACATCAGTTTAGGTTTGGTGGCAAAGGCACGGGCGATCGCCACCCGTTGTTTCATCCCACCAGAAAGCTGATCGGGTGGCTTGTCGGCGGCGTGCCCCAGCCCGACCATTTGAATGTTCTGCTCCACAATGTCCTTGCGCTCTTCGACCGATAAATGCGCCAAGACGTTGTTGACGGCAAGCTCAATGTTTTGGCGAACGCTCATCCAGGGCAACAGTGAGTAATTTTGAAAGACCACCATGCGATCGGGCCCCGGCTTGAGCACTTCTTCATCTTCTAGCAGCACCACACCATCGGTGGGCAAATCTAAGCCAGCAACCATATTCAGCAGCGTAGACTTGCCACAGCCAGAGTGTCCGATGAGCGAAATAAATTCACCTTTGCGAATTTCTAGATCGATTCCCTTCAGGGCCACATAGCTGCCACCATTCGCAAGCGGAAAGGTTTTCTCGACGTTTTCAACAGCAACAAATTTAGACATAGGTAGTAGGGAAAGAGGAGGAGGGAGGAGGGAGACGATAAAAGGGGCAACTGGAGATCTTGTATCAATTCAATGGAGATTCGCTACAGATGATTCGGTTCAAGATGTAGGGGTAGTGCCCTCGTGTCTACCCTGGGACTTTGGGCAACCACAGGAGGATTGCCCCTACATCCTTTCTGAGTTATTGCCTTTGGCTGGTCGGCAAAATGAGCGTCTGAATGTGCGCCATCAATTTGTCAAGGAGCCAACCAACTAAACCGATGTAAACCAGTGCCAGAATGATTTCGCTGGTTTGGCCGTTTTGGTAAGCATTCCAGATGAAAAAGCCAATGCCAACAACACCAGTCATCACGATTTCAGCCGCGATAATTGCCAACCATGCCAGACCGATCGAGATCCGTAACCCAGTGAAAATGTATGGCAGTGCAGCCGGAAAGAGAATCTTAAAGAAGTACTCTGACTTGGGCAAGTTCAACACTTTGGCCACGTTGTTGTAATCGCTAGGAATCTGACGAACGCCAACGGCTGTGTTAATCAAAATCGGCCAGATTGATGTAATAAAGATGACGAACAAGGCAGCAGGTTGGTTTTGTTGTAATGCTGCCAATGCAATGGGAACCCACGCCAACGGAGGAACAGTTCTCAAAATCTGAAAGATCGGATCGAGTGCCTTCGACATTCCCTTATTCAAACCAACGAGAATGCCAACGCCAATACCCACGATCGCTGCGAGTGTATAGCCCGCTGCAACCCGCTTCAAACTCTCAAATACCTGTAGTGCCAGCCCTTTGTCAGTGCCGCCTCTATCGTAAAACGGCCAGAAGATCAGCACCCAGGTTTCTTGCACAACTCGCACCGGGCTGGGAAGTGTGGCCCCTGGCAGAGAAGAAAACAGTTGCCAGAGCAGAAGTAGGACAGCGATCGCAATCAGTGGATAAGCAAAATCTTCGATCCGTTCTTTGAGCTTTGCATTAGCGGCGCGTGACTTCTTAACAGGTGCAACGGTGTTGGGTTGAGCGACGGTCATTGAATTAACTCCTGGATGTGAGGGATGAGGAATGAAGGATGAGTCTTAGATCGGCGTTGATCACTCGGAACTCAAAGTTGATCAGGCTTTTTTGATTTTTAAGCTGGTTAGATAAGCTTGAGGATTCTCTGGGTCAAACTTGATGCCGTCAAAGAATTCTTCTACGCCGCGAGAAGTATTAGTGGGAATGTCGGCGGCGGCAATTCCAGCTTCTTTCGCCGCTTCCTTCCAGATGTCTTCGCGGTTGACGCGATCGATCAATGCCTTCGCAGTCGTCAATGTCTCTTTGGGTAAAAAGCCCCAGCGGACACTCTCCGTTAAGAACCACAAATCATGACTTTTGTAAGGATAAGAAACGCTACCCTTGCTGTCTTTCCAGTAGAGAACTGCCATCGATTTGTCGTCGATCGTCCGTTCGCCCATGTTGTACTTGCCCATCAACGGTTCTAATAAGACAGTCTCCGGAACACCGAAATATTCCCGTCTAGACAGAATCTGGGCTAGTTCTTTGCGGTTGTCAAAGTTATCACACCACTGTTGCGCTTCCATGATCCCTTTCAGAATCGCTTTAGTGGCTTTGGGGTGTTTATCTACCCAATCCTTTCGCATTGCCAAATATTCTTCGGGGTGTGCTTTCCACATTTCCGCAGTCAAGGCTGCTAAGAAACCATTTTTCTCGGCAACGATGCGATAGGGCCAGGGGTCGCCTGTGCTGAAAGCATCCATTGCGCCACGTTTCATATCGGCGACTGTTTGTGATGCAGGAACGGTAAGCAATTCTACGTCTGTATCTGGATTGATGCCGCCTGCTGCTAACCAATAGCGAATCCAGAAATCCTGGTTGGCTCGTGGAAATGTATATGCAGCTTTGAATCTAGAACCTGATGATTTGAGTTGATTAAAGAATGCAACCTGGTTGTCTAGCTTTAAGCCAATGTTTTTACCCAGGTGTTTATTGGCGATCGCAATCCCATTTCCTTGCGTGTTTAACTGGCACAACACATACATGTCGATTTTCTTGTCATCCGTAATCAACCCTTCGGTAATCAGGTAGGGCATTGGCATTTGCCATTGTCCGCCGTCAATACCGCCGCCACCAGAGCCAATTTTGACGTTATCACGGGCTGCACCCCAGTTTGCTTGCTTGTCTACCTGCACATCGGGCATCCCATATTTGGCGAAGAAGCCTTTGACTTTGGCGACAATGAGCGGGGCAGCTTCTACGATCGGAATGTATCCCAATCTTGCAGTGGCGACCTCTGGTTCTTCTCCGGGCTTCACGACACTGGCCACGGGGGTAGCAGCAGGAGAGGTTGGGTTTGCTGCGTCTTCAGGAGGGTTGCCCAGACAGCCTTTGAGCAAAATAGAAGAGGCTGCCGTCGCACCTGCCGTGAGCAAGAATCGTCGTCGAGAAACTGATTCAAACTGAGTCATAACGCGCTCCTTTGACATTGATATAAAGATCCGCACCCCGGTGAATTACAAGTGAATTGCACTTCAAGGGGGCAACAAGTTTTAGACAGCAAGCTTTGACTGATAAAGGCGAATTCTTATCAAAAAATTGCTGATCTATTTAGTTAGAAAAAACTCATTCTTTGGCGGAAGCAATCATGTTAGAAAATGATTGCTTCTTTGCAATTGCTAGCATTGATTACTGAACCCATTAGTTTTAGTAAGCTAGCTAACTGCCTTGAAATAAGAGTACTGTTTCAAACGATTGAAAGTCTATAGGAATGGAAGGAAATACAAAAGAAATCTTAAATTAAATCTATAAGCAAAACTTTATGATCGTTGTTCAACAGTTATAAAAACCTCTATAACCGAGTGACTTGTCAATACAGCGATCGTTAGAAACCATTAGATTCGTTATTCTTTTCTTGAATGAAGCATAATTGAAAGGA
>JAAUOZ010000299.1 GCA_012034655.1 Leptolyngbyaceae cyanobacterium CSU_1_3
GTCGGGCAATCTGTTTGTCAATTTAAGCGTCGTTTATTAGAGAAACTGGTATAGTCGTACTAACATAATCGTAGATGAGCTGTTACAGATGTGATCGCAGCGTCAAAATGCTGTCTTGTTCCTACACTGAGAGCAATCACTCGGTTCAATCGTAAACCGATCGTCGTTCGTCACTTGCCAACGCACTACTGCCAGAAATCCACTTGTCTAGAGCGTAAGTCTAAGGAGCAAAGAAGCCACCTTCAGCAAAGAGCCTGTAGCGATCGCCTTTTGAGCAAACGCAGTTTACACCCACATCGTATTCTTGAGGTCTAGTAAGCTATGACATCAGACTTCCCGCAAGCGCAATCACCCAAATTGAGTGACGAAAGTACCCTCGTTAATGCTGATCCGGTAGTTGAGACGAATGTGATTCCGATTGAGATTTCGGAGGAGGCAAGACGCTGGCAGCAAGCGATCGAGGAGCTTCGTCAACCTTGCGATCGCAAAACTTATGGGCAAAGAAAAAGAGCGATTGCCGATCGCTTTGGTGTCAGCCTCAAGACCATTGAGCGCAAGGTGAAAGCTTGGGAGGAAAAAGGAATCCTTGCTTTTGTAGAAACAGAACGTGCAGACAAAGACAAAACTCGTATCAGTAAGTACTGGCAAGAGTTTGTGTATAAAACCTACAAAGAAGGAATCAAAGGGGGCAAGCGAAAAACACGCAGACAGACGGCTAGTGCGGTCGAGACTCGTGATGACGAGCTTTTTGAGAAAGAACTGAATCAGCAAAGACCAGATCTAATTAAGAAGTGGTCAACGCTACCCTACAGAGAGCGGAAAAAAGCACGACATCAGGAGAAATTGAGATTGATTGATTCAGGCGAAATTCACAAGTTTGAGTATCGGAGACAGCTCGGCACTCCACCCACCGAGAGAACTGTTTATCGAATGCTTGATCCCCTCATTAAGGAGCGGGAGCGGAAAAAAGAACATCCGAAATGTCGGGTGGCATGGTGACAAACTAGTCCACAAAACTCGCGATGGAGAAGAACTCAATCCCAGGTGCAGTAATGAAGTTTGGCAAGCCGATCATACCGAGCTAGATATCATGCTGACAGATGAGTATGGCGAACCCCTCGATCGCGCGCGGTTCACCAAAATCACCGACAGCTACTCTCGCTGTATTATGGGCATTCATCTGAGCTTTGATCCGCCAAGTTCTCAGGTGGATGCTCTAGCATTACGTCATGCGATTCTACCGAAGCAATATGGTTCAGAATATAGTCTTCGTGAAGAATGGGGAGCCTACGGAATTCCTGAAAACTTGTTTACCGATGGTGGCAGTGACTTTAAGTCTGAGCACCTCAAAGACATTGCGTTCCACCTAGATTTTTCTCTTCACCTTCGCGCTCGCAAAGAAGAAGGCGGCATTGAAGAGCGCGGGTTTGGCACAATTAATACTGATTTCCTATCAGGCTTCTACGGCTATTTAGGGTCAAACGTTCAAGAGCGGCCAAAGGAAGCCGAAAAGAATGCTTGCTTTCGATTGAAAGAATTTCACCAGTTGCTCGTTCGCTACATCGTGGATAACTACAACCAAAGGGTTGACCACCGAATGGGGGATCAAACCAGAATGGAGCGATGGGAACTTGGCTTGAATAAAACGCCCAGAATGGTGACAGATCGAGAACTAGACATCTGTTTAATGAGAAAAACCCGACGTTCTGTCTATCGAGGTGGGTATCTCAAGTTTGAAAATATCCTTTATCGAGGAGAGTATTTAGGAGGATACGAAGGAAAATTTGTGACTATGCGGTATGACCCAGAGGACATTACGACTGTTTGGGTTTATTACCGTGAGGAAGACAAAAAAGAAGAGGCTTTTCTAACTCGTGCTCATGCAATCGGAATGGAAGGCGAAAAGCTGTCTCAACGGGAAGCAAAAGCAGCTAGTAAGCGAATTCGCAAGGCCGGCAAAGAAATTAGCGGCGAGTCTATCCTGTCCGAGCGCCGCGACCGCCTTGCCAAGATCGAGCAAACAAAAAGCCAGACTAAAAAAGCTCGCAAACAGGCTGAAAATCAGCGTCTTCATTCACCAACGCAAGAACCTCAAGAGACTGTAGAACTGGAAGAAACGGAGATTTCCACACCAAAACCCGAAATCAAAAAGTATAAGGTTTGGGATTACGAAGACCTGATGGAAGATTGACGCAATTTCAAAAAACCGTTTTTGCTATCCCAATAAGTTAAGGACAGTATTTCCTGCTAAAGCCATGGTACGCTTGTATTGGAAAGGATAGATAAGTTGAAAAACACTGTTCCTTGCGCCAAAATCCTGCCTAGAAATCTGCCCAAGCTGAATAACCAATACCTAGTCAATCCAGCAGTGCTAAGAGCGGTTAAATGAAAGAAGAGGAGCTACAAAAGTGGGTGAAGGAATTATGGGGTGATGATCCAATCCCTGCTGAAATGGTGCCACATCTTAACCGCTTAACCGCTCGTAAGTACGTGGAGTGGGAATTAGTGGAAACAGTGCATCAGTGGTTGGCACTTCAACTCATTTGTGGTGAACCATGCAGAATTGTTGCCCCTGCACGAACAGGAAAAACGCGCCTTTGTGAGCTCTTTGCACTCAAGCATAAGCCTGAAAAGCAACCAGGTCGTCGTGATCATGTACCTGTATTGTACTTCCAAGCACCAGAAGACTGTTCTCCAGGAGAGTTTTTTTATACTGTTGCTTGAAGCTCTTATCCACAACACTATAACTTCAGCTAAAATTGTCGATCTAAGACGGCAAGCAGAAGATGAATTAGAAAAGTCTAAGGTGAGAATGCTCATCATAGATGAAGCCAATTTTCTCAAAGCAAAGACCTTTTCTGAAATTCGTCGCCTCCACGACAAACTTGGGATCTCAATTGTCCTGGTCGGTACCGATCGCCTTGATGCAGTAATTAAGAGAGACGAACAGGTTTACGATCGATTCCGAACCTGCTACCGCTTTGGAATCCTAACAGGAGACAAGTTCAAAGACATTGTTCAAACTTGGGAAGATGAGATTGTTCGTTTACCAGTGCCTTCTAATCTTGCTACTTCCAAAACCCTACTGAAGCTTTTGCAGGAGAAGACAGGAGGTAAAGTGGGGCATTTAGATAGAATTCTTAGAAAAGCCGCAATTCTAGCTTTACGAAGGAGTGCAAATAGGATTGATAAAAAAATACTAGATGAAGTCTTAGCATATTTCAACTGATGAAAAACTTAAATGCACAGCCTCAATTTTTCAAGGTTGAGCCGTTTAATGGAGAAAGTTTGAGCCATTTTCTAGGGCGTTTTCGACGCGAGAATCACATTGCCCGGTCTGGTACTTTGGGCAAACTAGCTGGTATTGGAACTGCCATAGGTCGATGGGAAAAGCTTTTTTTCAACCCACCCCCAACCCATCAAGAGCTAGAGGCATTGGCTTTGGTCATCGGGTTGTCTATTGAGCAAGTGTCCCACATGATTGGTGTAGGCATCAGGAGCAATCCAGTTTGGTTGTGCAGTGCTTGCTATGGCGAGCAACCCTGTCACCAAGCGGAGTGGCAATCCAAATTCGTTCTAAAGTGCGATCGACATAATTTACATCTTCTTGCAGGATGTTCAGAATGTGGTCAAGCATTCGACATTCCTGCTCTCTGGCAATCTGGGCGTTGCTCAAATTGCTTCACCCCCTTTACACAGATGTCTCAACACTAGACCAGTAATTAATAGATGGAGAAGCGATCGCCACAACCTGTATTAGCCATCGAAGCTAAAGGCAGCTTCAAACAGACAAGAGGCTCCAGCGCGATCGCGTCTTGGGTTGCTTGAGTTGCTTCTATTCCTCTCTCCTGAACCAGTTGTCCACTGCGAAACTGCTGACGGTATTGTCCTACTTCCTTGCCCTGCTCAATGATGCGGTGCTGGGCTGGGGAGAGAATAATGGCTCGGCGGGATTTCTGTACTTCTAGCCAAAGCTGCTTGTGGCCTTGCAGTCCGCTCATAAAGTTGGATTTTCTCAGGAATGCAGCCATACTCTGTATCAAGGTATTTTGAGCCTTTATTCAGAGTTAGGTTATCCAATTCAGGAGACTTGCAATTGAATGCATGAAAAATTGCTGGGAAACTATCTTACTTTAAAGGAACTTTGCATTTGTACGGCGCATGAGGGAAGTCGGAACGGGAAGTATTACTGCGATTGCCTCAGTGCTGCCTGTGATTTTCAAATTGTAGGGTTGGAGTGCGATCGCCTTGTAGAGTAAATTTTGGAGCAGCGATTGCCTTTTGACTCGTTGTATTTTTATGGAAGCGATCGACCTATTCACATCAACTATGGTTTTCAGAATAAGCGAGATTTTTGAGAATTTACACCTAGGGGAGTCCCAACTAGAAGGAGTATAAATTAGCTGAAATAGTCTAATACCACTCACGTCACATATGATCGAGAGAAGCAAATAAACAGAGTAGACCCTTCGCTGAAAGACTTCCAGGCTACAAAGTGCTTTAGAGACACGCTAAATTATGCTCCCAATCAACCAAGTAACTGCCCAAGCTGCACCAAGCCCACAACCTTCTTCACAAGGTGGAACTAATCAAGGGATAGCTGGAATAGATCTTACATTCTTAGCATTAATTGCAACAGTCTCGGTTAGCATATTCTCGATTTACAAAGGTCGTGAGGAACTTAGGAATCAGCAGAAGCTGTTTATAGAAAACCAGAATTTGAAGGAGAGAGATGACATACGTTATCGGTTGAACAATTTTTTTGAACCAATGCGGGAGCTTCGTGTTGAGTCAAAGATACTGTACGACGTATTTGCACTCAAGGAAAAAGTAGAAGCCGCTAGAAACAACAGCTATTTTAGAACTGTTCAATATTTGACGGATGGAAAATCATTTTCAGAGCAGGATAGGGCACTCCTATGTGAAATTGTTGAGATTGGCAGGAAACAGCTTGCCTTGATAGAGAAGGAGGGGTGGACAGTCACAAACTTTCATTTGACAGAACTGCTTGGTCAACTTGCAGCACATGTCAGAATCCTCGTTATGGCACATGAGTCCAAGTTAAAGGGTATGTCTGGCGAACTTGAGAAGGTGATGTTTCCCCTAGAGATAGATGGCGCGCTTGAAACAGAAATTCGCAAGCTCCAAGACCGTTATGCAGATCTTCTTCGGGGAATTGACGATGGACAATTCGACGCCCGTGTTCTGGATCTGGATGCGGGCGCCGACCGGGAGCCGGAAGAGCGGCACGAACGTCAGCTTCGACGTCGTGGTGCGCAACGTGCCGGGGAACGTCGGGTTCACCGGGTCGCAGACGAGCCACGTCAACACGGCGTCGCTGACCATCGGGGCCAACACGCCGCTGACGAGCAACACCGTGACCACCGTCGTCGTCGAGCCGCGCGTCGCGAGTCGACATTCCACAATTGGGCATCGTTGCCGCCGATCGTCATGGTGACCATGTCGGTCTCGGAGCCGACGACCGGCCCGTAGGCCATCACGTTCGGCTCGAAGCACCAGACTGCTCCTCATCAACACGCCCCACAATCCCACCGGTCGCGTTTTCACAATGGAGGAGCTGTCCTTCATCGCCGACTGTGCAAGAAGTGGGATGTGCTGGCGATTACCGACGAGATCTACGAATACATGGTCTATGACGGGCGCAAGCACATCAGCATGGCGACCTTGCCGGGCATGCGCGAGCGCGCGATCAAGATCGGCTTTCTCGGCATAGGCGACGGTGCCGATCTGCTGGTGATTGGCAGGATTGACCACAGGCAGCGTGCGGCCGGAAGCAGCCGGGGTCCACTGGCCGTTGATATAGAGCAGCGTGTTGGGATACATGGTGAAAATCCTGTGCGTGGATGAATGGGAAAATGAAGGGAAGATGAGCGGGAAGGCGGCGCGCTGTTGTACTTCCAGTTGCCGAAGCCGCTGCCCATTGCGGGGTCGAAGCGGGAGTTTTCCGTCGCCGATCAAGTTTCTCGAAATGGCGCGCGAACAGCCGTCGGCTCATGTCGACATCGAGAAGCCGTTTTGGTGGGACATGCCGACCTGGGTTGCAACCGGCAAGGTTGATTCGATCGGTCTGGCCAACACCACA
>JAAUOZ010000046.1 GCA_012034655.1 Leptolyngbyaceae cyanobacterium CSU_1_3
AGAGGGAGCAAGAGTCTGGTTCCCCTTCTCCCAATCTAGGAGAAGGGGTGAGGGGATGAGGGCGAAAATCTCGGCATTCATCAATCCACATTCCTAACCGTTGCTTTGGTTCGGGCTTTGGGGTGCAGATCAATCTCAGATCTCGTAGCTTAATAAGAGCAAAGAGTTCTCAGAGGGTAGACCATGTATGTGTTAATTGGCGGTGCGGGTCTAGTCGGGGTCAACCTGGCACAGCAGCTTGTAGAGCTAGGTCACACAGTAGCGATGATTGATGTCAATTCGGCGGCCTGTCGGTATGCCCGTGAACAGCTAGGAGTCATGGCCTTTGAAGGCAGCGCAGTTTCCACAGAAGTGCTGATCGAAGCAGGAATTCGCAAAGCTGATGCGCTGGCTGCGGTGTTGCGAGACGATGCGCTCAATCTGGCAATGGTGACACTGGCGCGACATTATGGAGTGCCTCACATTCTCGCTAGAATGCGCCATCGCGACTTTGCCGAGCCTTACCGATTTGCCGGGGCAACCCATGTGATCAACGCGATCGATCTGGCCGTCTCCACCATGGTCAACGCGATCGAATATCCCGAAGTCGAATCAATGATGCACTTCGAGCAAGGTCAGATTGAGGTTGTCAAACTGGCGATTTCTGCCAATTGCAATGTGGTCGGTCGCAGCTTAGCAGAAGTTGCCCAAGATCCCAAGTTTCCGACGGGTTCGCTGATCGTCGGCTACCAACCTCACGCCCACATGGATTTGATGATCCCCAACGGCAGCACGGTTCTAGAGCCAGAATCAACCGTCCTCATTGCCATCAAGCCAGGTGTGATGCACCAGGTGATCGATTTTATTCAAAAATGCGCTTGATTTGATCTAGTCGTCTTCTAGCAAGAGTAATTTTTCGTCGATCGCCTTGAGCCGCGATCGCACGACCTCTTCTGAGAGAATTCGCTTGCGGAGAGCATCGTTGAGAGCATTTTTTTCTGCCAGAAGTAAGCGACGACGAACGGCTTCAAATCGCGTGTTTGCGCCGATTGATTTTGATTGAGAAAATTTTTCGGGGCGACGATTGTAAAAGTCTCGTAGCGATCGTTCGGCGGCTGCTACTTTCACCTGGTAGCCCGATCGCATTTCTTCGTAGATCGTCTTGGGCAATACACCACCCTTGAGGAGGGTATCGAGTTCATCTTGTGCGGCTTTTGCCGTCATCAACTGCGACTGCAACCCTTCTAGCCATTGCTGCGACTCAGATGAATGGGATAGCTTCAACTGCCGCACCACCCACGGCAAGCTCACACCCTGCCCCACCAGCGAGAGCAATACCGTGCCAAAGACGATCGCAATCAACGACTCTCGCCCTGGCAAACTCGCAGGCAAACTCAACGCCAGCGCCATTGACAGCGACCCTTTGATGTTGCCCAAAAATAAAACGTGCTGCCAGCGTAACGGGATCGGTCGATCGAACCGACTGACGATCGCCAACATGGGGTACACCGAGAGAAACCGCCCCATCTGGTAAGCCAGAACCGCCAAAAGCACCGCAGGTAGAGTTTTCCCTAGGTAGGCAGGTCAATTTCTAGCCCAATCAGCAAGAAGATAAAGGTGTTGACTCCAAAACCGGCATACTCCCAGAAACTCAGGACGGTGATCCGGCTAGAAGCTGACACGGTGCGGGAGAGTTCTAAATTGCCAATCAATAGCCCTGCAATCACGACAGCCACCACCCCCGACACACCGAGCAATTGCCCCAGTTGGAACGCACTCAGAGCGATCGCCACCGTCAACAAAATGCTGCTCAATGGGTCATCCTGCGATTGCACATATAGCCCAATCCCTAGATAGCCCAAAATAATTCCCACTGCCAACCCGCCCACCAGAACGATCGCCAGTTCCTTGACACTGCCCCAAACAGTTACAGTGACACTGTTATTGAATTTGAGAATCAGCCCAAAAATCACCAGCGCGATCCCATCGTTAAATAAGCTTTCTCCTTCGACGATCGTGCTCAACCGCGAAGGTACAGACACCTCTTTGAACACGGCAATCACCGAAACTGTATCCGTAATTGCCAAAATCACTCCCACTAACAAAGCCGGAATCCACGCCAAATTTAGCCCATACTTCAGCCCGATCGCCGTCACCCCAAAGGAGATCACCACCCCCGGCCCCGCCAGCAACAAAATCGGCTTCAGCGTACTCCGCAAACGACTGATATCCGTATTGATCGCGGCCTCAAACAGCAAAATCGGCAAAAACAGGTTAATAATCAGCGAAGAATCTAGTCCTACCTTGCCCGGCACAAAATCTGCGATCGCCAGCCCCGCTATCACCAGCCCCGTCACGTAGGGCACTCGCAGCCGCCGCGACAGCAGCGCCACGATCGTCGCCACCAGCAGCAAAATAATCAGCACCGTCACCAACCCAGCAAATTGCCCCTGATCACTCCCTGCGATCGCCATCAAATGCGTCATACTTTCCTTCCTCTCAGGTAGCCTGCTAACCCCTCGTCCCCAGTCTGGTCACCAATCTCTGACAGGAGACTCCTATTCTCTTACCAGTTTCTTAAACTAAACTGAGCAAAGTATTGATTCGACGATCGAACCGTTCCTGTCTAAACCATTCTCAAAACGCCATAAGGAATAAATTCAGTGAGTCCAGAAACCCTCGTAAATCTTTCCATTGCCCCATTCACAGCCTCCAACCCTTTGAGCCAGGCTGAGTTTGACGAGTATGTAATGACCACCTACGGACGTTTCCCACTGACTTTAGAACGAGGCTCAGGCTGTCGTGTTTGGGATGATCAAGGGCGCGAATATCTCGACTTTGTAGCCGGAATTGCCACCTGTACCCTTGGACATGCTCACCCTGCAATGGTTGCAGCCGTCACCCAGCAGATCCAAACTCTACACCACGTCTCTAATCTCTACTACATTCCCCAACAGGGCGAACTGGCGAAGTGGCTGGTCGAGCATTCCTGCGCCGATCGAGCTTTTTTCTGTAACTCTGGAGCCGAGGCAAACGAAGGCGCAATTAAACTGGCTCGTAAATATGCTCACACAGTTCTGAACATTGAAAATCCGATCATCTTGACGGCCCATGCCAGCTTTCATGGACGGACACTCGCCACCGTGACTGCAACGGGCCAAGCTAAGTATCAGAAGGATTTTAGCCCACTCGTTCCGGGTTTTCACTACGTTCCCTACAACGACATTGCCGGTTTGGAAGCGACGATCGCCGATTTCGATCGCCATCAGCGTCAAGTCGCGGCCATTCTACTCGAAGGGCTACAAGGAGAAGGGGGCGTGCGTCCGGGAGATCGGGCTTACTTCCAGCGAATTCGTGAAATCTGCGACGAAACTGGCATTCTCCTGATCATGGATGAGGTGCAGGTCGGCATGGGGCGCACCGGGCATTTTTGGGGCTACGAAAATTTAGGAATCGAGCCAGATATCTTCACGGCTGCGAAAGGGCTGGGCGGCGGCATTCCGATCGGGGCGATGCTGTGCAAATCGTTCTGCAATGTCTTCCAGCCTGGAGATCACGCCAGCACCTTTGGCGGCAACCCTTTTGCCTGTGCCGTTGCTCTGGCAGTCTGCAACACGCTAGAGCAAGAAAATCTGCTGCAAAACGTGCAATATCGCGGGGGGCAACTTAGATTGGGGTTGCAGAAGATTGCCAAAAATTCCCTACGCTCATTCAAGAAATCCGGGGTTGGGGGCTGATTAATGGTCTAGAGTTGAGGGCTGATGCTGGCATCACCTCCGCAGATATCGTCAAAGTGGCGATGGGTGAAGGCGTGCTTCTGGTTCCCGCCGGCCCGAGGGTGGTGCGCTTTGTGCCGCCGCTGATCGTTACGGCTGAGGAGGTTTTCTTGGCGCTGCGATCGGTCGATCGTGCCCTCTCTGCCCTTGCTCCTCAAAAGCGTGTGAGTGAATAATTTTCGGCATTCTCTTTTCCAGCGGGTGACAACCCGTTTAGAATAGAGGACTGTAATCAACCCCATCAAAGAACTCGGAGTCAACAATGTCACGTAAATGTCAACTGACGGGTAAAACCGCTAATAATGCGATGGCGGTTTCTCACTCGCACCGCCGCACCAAAAAGCTGCAAGAAGCAAATTTGCAGTTCAAACGAATTTGGTGGGCGGAGGGCAATCGCTGGGTAAGGTTGCGCCTCTCGACCAAAGCTATCAAAACGCTAGAGCGTAAGAGCCTGAGTGCTTTCGCAAAAGAAGCTGGAATTGATCTCAGCCGCCTATAAGTCACGCTAGCAGTACGTTAAGGAGTGGGGTGAACTTAAAGCAAACCAGATGCCGAGTTTCGACTCCGCTCAACCTTCCTTAAGAAGAGATTTTGGCATTGAACGCAGTCGAAATGCGTCTGGTCAATCATTTCGCCTTCCTATTTGATACTTCCTACTCAACAGTGGTGAAGTTAACAATTCATTTTCTTGGGTCTGGGGTAGGCGAAACTTGTCTGCCCCAATTTTGCTATAAATTTGTCTGCCCCAATCTCGCTATAGCCCCAATCTTGCTATAGAGATATGATCGTACCTCTCGTTCAACCAAATCTTGATCTGCCAAACCTACCCAAACTCTATTTTGGCTGGCTAGAAAAACTTTGAGTCATCCCAAATCGTTCTTTACATTTGAGCAAATTTTGAGCAAATTCTAAGTAAGTTTTGTAGCCAGTCAACCTTGTTTTTACGGATTTAAAGCTTTTTTCAGCTTAATTGATCGCTAATTCAAAACACCTGGGTAATATTGTTCCATTAACCAGAATCAGCCTTATTGCTTAAAATAGTGCCTGTATGATGTGAATCAAGGAGTAGTATCGATCGCTAAAGTTCATCGGTCTGAGCAAGCCCAGTTGACTGATTGGCTCGTAATCTAAAGGGGAGACGATCGTGATCTGCCGAATAATTCTGATTCCTCCGAAACAACCTCTCCAGGTAGGTTTTCGGTTGACGACCCCTCCGATTTATTAAGACAGTGTTAATTAAGGCAGTAAAAAGAGATGCCAAGAAATATAGAGTTTTGGTGAACTGACCACAGCCGATCTTGACTAACTATCGGGCGAATGCCTGAACATACTCATATCGTGTTTGCTTCCGGGTTGCCATCTACGCTTAAGAATTCTTTTTCATTCCTCGAACCTTTTTCTTTCTGCCCAACTAGCAGCTATGTCAAACCGTAAACTCGCTAAGGCAATTCAGGGTCTATTCCGTGAGGTCTGGAGACTCTACCACACCACTTCCAAAAAACTGATCAACTGGTTTCTCAGAACTGCTTTGATGACGCAGCGGAAAATGCGCGCTTCAAATGCGGGTTTTGTGTTGCCGACGACTGTTTTGCTGATTTTGGTGGTAACGCTGACCGTGGGGGCAATGACCTTCCGAGCGTACAACCGTAATGTCCAGGTGATTGGGCAAAGTCAGCAGCGTGTCATTTATAATGCCGCGACTCCAGCGATCGATCGTGCCCGTGCCAAGATCGAGTTTCTGTTTGACCCTAGCAAAGATACCCGATATCCCGGTGGTGTGCCGCCTGAGACAACGCTGCTGGGTATGATGCTCAACGACGGCTCCAACGGAGTGTCGCGCAGAACGTTCCGCGATCCTGATACGAACCAGGATATTGACCCTTACCAGTTGCCCGATGAGGCTCGCGTTGACCTAGATGGGGGTGGCGTAGATAACGCTTGGTCGTTCCGCACCGATACAGATGGCAACGGACAGGCTGACGCAACGGTCATTTATTCGATCCTGTTTACCAGCCCTACGGATGACGCAGGAACCAACCCAAACACCCTGCTGCTGAGGCTCTCAGATAAAGATAAAGCCGATCGTCTCTGGATTCGTCAAGGCCCGTTGAGTAATGAGACAAAATCCCTCGGTTGTAACTTCAATACGAGCAGCAAGGGGAGTTTGCGCGGTTGGTTTGATGAAAGATCAAATACTTCGATTCTGAGGAAGAACTTCCAGGTCGATGCTTTTGTGGTTCCAGACAACCCAAATGCAACGGCGGTAACGCTAGAGTTTCAGCAAGACCGTCAGCTAAACCGAGGCAACAAGTGGGGAGCATGGTTCCGTAATGATCTGGAGATCCACCCTGGCCCAGCCTTCAACTGGAACGGCGCAATGCATACAGAGGGCAGCCTGATCCTATCCAATGGGGGTCAGGCGAATGGTGGGCTGACGGCTCACCTGATCAGTGCTCCTTCTTCTTGTCTCTATACACCCGATGCGTCTGAAATCACCGTTACCGACATTACCCCCTCTGAAGCCAATCAAGAGAATCGGGATTATTTGGGGTTGGTGATGGCTGGCAGGTCGTCTGACAACAGCAGAACCGGATCGGCGCGCATCTATTTGCCGACGACAACCCCCGCACAAGGCGTTTTTCGAGATTTAGATAGCACCACGGATGGAGCGATCGCCGCTGCTAGACCGATGAGCGTGTCGATCGACCCCAAGGTAATTTTGTTTGAGGATGGCTACACGGTTCGCGATACGGATGGTGGCAATAACCGAGACCAGCAAAACTGGGCAAGAGTTGAAGAAACCTTCCCTCAAAGAATTCGTCGTGATCCGCAGGTTGCCCCCTACGTGGATGACTTATATCGCGCAGACAATCGTTGGGGCCCCAAGCCTCGCTATGACTCGACGGCTGACAATGCGATGCGCAGACCCACTGGTGATGGGGGATAAAATCGACCCCGCTAAGGCAGCCCTCGTGAATGATCCGTCTGACCCAACTCAGTTTGAGTCGGTGGGTCTAGATGGGTATTGGGAGCGCCGCGCCAGAGTGGAGGGGATGCGAGTTTTGGTAGGCGAACGGCTGGAGCTTGGCAATGTCAATACTTGGGTGACTCCGAGAGACCTCAGTGGCAATGGGGTTATTGAGCCACCCGATTCAAGTGCTAACCCTCCCATCCCGCTAGATCAGCGAGAACGGGAGGGCGATCCGCTCATTCCGCCGAACGTTGCGCCTTACCCCGTATCGACGGCTGTGACTCACGTAGATTTGCAGCGCCGCACTCTGAGAGATAATCTGTCCGCTGTCCAGGCGACGGCTGTTTATCACTCCGATCGGACGGCAAATGGAAGCAACCTTGACTACCCGATCGCCTGTTTGGCCAGCACGGCTCACCCTGGGACGCTGACTACCTTACGTCAGTCGGTTAACTTTATCCCGACGCAGTTTGCTAGTGGCGCAACAGGGGCAGCAACGACTGTGGGGGATGAAAATTCTCTGCTGATGACTGACTTCTTTACAGGTCGTGGCACAAATGGCTGGGAATTTTCGCCTCCTGGTGAAGATGCAAGTAAGTTTGCTAATGCAATGGGGGGATGCAAGCAGCCCTTTAAGAATTGCGCTGACAAATTTGGCAAACTTTGGGGGCGACCCAGATGGGGCCTATCCACCCAAGGCAGACAGCGTAAATATCCATCCTTACCCAGCCCTCACCATGTGGGGCAACTTTTCTAACCTGCGTCGAGCGGTGGGGTTATTGGAGTCTGGCAATAGCTACAACAGCTTGAGTGTTGCCGACAAGACTTATCTGCAAACCGCTGCTTGTACCCTGGGCATGTTGGCCTACAACATCGACCAGATCCAAAATTTCGACCCCAGCAACCCGGCCAACGATGTCAAATTTGATTCAACTTTGTTCGGAACAGTAACCCAGTCCAACAAGGGCGTAATGATCGAGTTGTCAGAAGAGATCGCGAAAGTGATGGACGGCACACTTGATCCGGCAGCAGCTAGCCCCAACTTTGAAGTTTTGCCAAGAGGTCAAATGGGGACATACAGATATGACCCCGTTGGAGCACGGCAACCTGGCAACTTAGGACTGACTCTAAGAGACTATCTTGGTGTGCCGCCCGAAGCTTTCATTGGTGCAATCAAGCAATCTCGCATGAAAGCAGGAATCGATATCACCAAAGATCCGGTTCTGCGGATGGCGGAACTGATCATGTTGAAGTATCAAATCCGTCGCGATCGTACCTTTGGGTTCCGTCCTTCTCCGATCTTCGGTGAATATGCAATACCCTTTGGAGGAAGCACTGATGGATTTCCCTCGGCTTGCGATCCGGACGAGTTTGCTCTCGGTTCTGCGGCTGCCCTTGATGTTGACGATCCCCCTATACTGATTAATCAGCCCTCAACGAGCGTAAGCCGAACTAGCGAAGCAGCACGAGTCCGATTTAATTTGTCACGTTTGTGTGGAGCAATTGACACTTCTAAATACGTATCTGGCAAGCCCGAAACTGCTTCTGTGCTGCCTAAGTTTCCTGCACTCTACTATCTCTTTCCAGAAAAAGATCACGACCTTGATGGAGAGATTGTAGAACCCTCGACGGTTGCAGCCACCCCTCCAGCAATTGATCCTGCGACTCCTCCTCCCACTCCTCCAGCAGCCACTCCTGTATCAAACACTCCCAACTTCACGGCTGATAAAAGAGACGAGTACGACATTCGCCAACCTGGAAGTATTGTTGTAACCACTGAATCGCCAAGCTCTAGCTTCTTACCGCAATACACAGCCAACGATAAAGAGCCTTACGTTGTTGACTCCTACATCAGCGGATTGGCGAAAGTCAATAATAGTGGAGAAAAGTTCCGCGTTATCCCAAACCCAACCGCAGACCCCGACTTAGCAGACAACCCTAGAGCAACGAATCCATCTCCCTACTATCCTGCCACTCTTCAGAGTTCCACCGTTGCACGCCGTCCAGATCCCAATCTGAGACCTTTCCCCCTAGCTGACACATCGGTGAAGTCTATTGCCCTCACCCCCAGAAAAATCGACTTCTCAGACTGGAGGCTACCCTACAGCGTGCCAAAGAGCGAGATCGGAAACGGCTCAGTGAGCGGCGGCCCTAATATCTCCACCAACATCATCTTGGCTCCAACTGATAGCACAACTGTCAACGGCAGAGGCACACCCAGACTAATGGCAATTGGTTTCCTCGATCGTGCCTTTTTCGACGGTCGCCAAGTGATGCTCACCCGCACGATGGATATTGATGTCGGAATGCTACGCGGTACACGGGTCAAAGACGGCAACGATATCTGGCTACCCAAAACGGGCATCGTTTACGCCTTCCGAGAAGATGCCGTTCGAGAAGATGCAATTCGTCGCCCCGCAGACAATGGTGGGATGAACTTGACAGACCTGAGAGCACAAAAAGATCCAAACATTGTCCTCTCCGACAAAAACCGAGGAGTCACCGAAAAGCCAGTTGACTACCTACCCGATCCCGATCGTCGAATTCACGGGTTCCGTCTCCGCAACGGCTCTCAACTCAAACGCGACAAAAACCTTGAAGGCGATTTCCTCAAGCCCGTAGAAAACGATCGAGGCTTATCTTTCTTCACCGATCAGCCCATCTACATCCAGGGAGACTTCAACCTCCACCAAAATGGCTCAGACGACACCGTTGGCGATCGTCTAGAAGAATTTACCCAGACCCTTCCAGATAGTTCAACCTACACACCAGAAGAATTTTACGGTCGCACCACTACTCAAGAAAGATTCGCCAACTTCGATGTCAACAAAAACGACGCAGAGCGCGATCGGTGGCGACCCTCCGAAATTCTGGCAGACAGCATCACCATCCTCTCCAACAATTTCTGTGACGGCAGCATCGCCGACTCCTTTGTCCGACCTTTCGCTTCCAACAGTCTTCCCCGACCCACAGCCAACCGGGGCAAAGGCTCAGCCTATCCCATTCCCGACTTTTCGATCCTGAATGGAAGCGCATCTGATATCAAGAGCAACTACGCCCAATACAATGCACCAGAGTATGGATTATTCAATCCAGGCTGCGCCAGCACGACTGATGGAGTAAATTCCTTCCACAATCAAAACCGTCCTAAGAGAGGAATCGGCAGCAGCACCGACTGGGTAAGAGAAAACTCTTCCGATTTGACCCTTCCTCAAAGAATGTCAGGCGCTGCCTATGGCTATTCGGCTGACCTCACCTCACCTATCAAGCTTTCCCGTCTGGGTCATCCTATGCTCGAAAGCACATCTAATCAGCGCGGCCCACGCCCTCTACCGGCTTCTCGCCCTTACAATGCTGTTTTCACAAACCAGCCCTACTTCTCCCTCGCTTCGGAAGGCAACAAACGAGACAGGCTGATCACCCCCGCCAGAACCAGAGTCAACACGATCGTCGTCAGTGGTATCAGTCCTTCTCGTCAAAACCAAGCCTACGGCGGACTGCACAACTTCCCCCGCTTCCTCGAACGCTGGGAACAGGAAGAAACCAATACAACCGACGATGTTCCACTCAACTTTGCGGGGTCATTCTTGCAGCTAAGTTTCAGCAACTACGCAACCGCCCCTTACGATCTGGAAGCCTTTGAACCCGGCTCTTCCCCTGCAAGCGGAGAGGTGCTTTCCTACTACTCACCTCCCGCCCGTCTGTGGGGCTACGATGTGGCACTCCAATTTACGCCTGCCAGTCCTGCCGCATCCCGGTTTGTGACCTCTAGCAAAAACCGTAACGAATACTACACCGAGCCACCCGCTAACGACCCCTACATCAACAAACTCTGCAACGCCCTCAAGCAAAACAACTCTAAGCTCAACTGCCCTAGCCCATAAGGAGACCACGATGCCAGCAGGCTCAACTCAACCCAACCCTCCATCTCCCCAATGGGCCCTCCGGCTTGCGCTGAGTCTCAGCCAACGACTCAGCGCAAGTCGCCGCCAGCCAGACCAGGGACTCACCCTCATCGAAGGACTCGTCGCCATCATCGTGATCGCCGTCACGATCGTCAGCATCACCCCGCCCATCTTCTGGGCAACGGGTACACGAGTCCAAAACCGCAAAGTCGAGCAAGCCTCCCAGATCGCCCAGGGAGAAATCGATCGAGTGCGGGCGATCGTCGAACGCGGCGGCTACACACTCAACCAACTTCCTCCCGTCCCCTTTGGGACTGCTCAAGAAGACATCATTCGGGGCACAACCATCCGCGCCCCCAATGCTCCCACGGCTACCCTGATATCCTCGAAGCCACTCTGCAACACCAATACAGAAACCGCTCCCACCAACTACCAGCAATACATCCCCATCGATACAGACAACCCACCCAACGAGCCAGCCAACGTTTGTAAGCCCGAATTTCTCGTTCAAACCTTTCGCAGCCTGGGCGTTGACAGTAACGGCAACCCCGCCACAGGCTTAGCCACGCCCGAAGGATTTGTGATGGGAGTTCGAGTCTATGCCAGCGTCGCAGAAGCAGAACTACGGGCTAACCGAGGAGAAATCAGGCAAGCCAGCCTCAAGGGGACAAGTGGGCTAGGGGGGCAACGCCTGCGCCCTTTAGCAGTCCAATACTCCACCATCGTCCGCAGCATTGCCAGCCAAAACCTCAGCATTTACAGAAAGCTCTGCCCAGCCAGCGCTGCCACAACCGGCCAGTGCTAAAAGGCAGTGCTAAAGATTTGGGGTTCAAGATGACGAATCGCACGATCGAATCAGGAAAGACTAATGGCCAAACAACTTAAACTGCGATCCCTCCAGCTCTGGTTCTTTCCCAAACGGAGCCGAAAGAGGTTCACAAAAGAGTTCACAAAAGGGTTCACCCTGGTTGAACTGCTGGTTGCCCTATTCATCGGCGGAGTCATCGTCACGCTGCTGCTGTTTACCGTCGTGCAGCTACTCCAAACAAACCAGCGAGAAGCTGCCCGCAGCGATACCCAGCGCGAGATGCAAATGGCGCTTGACTATATTTCGCGCGACTTGCGCGAAGCAGTTTACGTCTACGATGCCAACTGCCTGGCAACACCCACCAACTTCAACCCCGCCACGCTGAATACCTGCCCTGGCTTGCTACCCTACCTGCCAGCAGACATCGCAACCAATGCCGAGAACCTGCCAGTCCTAGCTTTTTGGCGAGTCGATGCCCTGCCTCAGCCCCTCCTCGATCGCTGCGAAAACAACGCCAACGCATTTAGCTCAACTGACAGAAACGCGGTTTTACCGCCTGCCATCCAAGGAGTTCCCTGCATCTCTAGCCAGATGTATACCCTGGTAGTCTACTCGCTCAATTGGAGAGCCGAAGAAGAATGGCGCGGCAAAGCCAGAATCAGGCGTTATCAGATTCCCCAATTTGTTTACAATCCCCCAGGTAGCCCTCCCGATACAACCCTTGGCTGGTATTATCCCGCCGGACAAGATACCGACTTTTCTCGCTGGCCTCTCAAAAAAACCCTGGGTCTTGACGGCAACCCCGTCAACTTACAGCTACCACCCAGCGGTAGAGGCGCACCCGTTGTCAATCTCACCACACCCAACCAAGTCCTCGTAGACTTTGTAGACAAGGATGGTGTAAAGTTCGCAGCAGACACTGCTTGCCCACGGCCCAACAATATTACTGACCCCCCTCCTGCCCCTGGCCCTAGCGTAGTAGACTCAAACCTTAACACACGCTACACTATCACTCCCGCAGTAACCCCCAACATTCCGAGAGGCTTCTATGTGTGCGTCAAAGGAGCGGCGAATAACGGCACGCTCAACCAGGAGGTCGTCGTCAGAATTCAAGGAAATGCCGCAGGTCGGCCGGGAATAGGACGCGACGCTAGCCTTCCTATCCCCATGGAGACCCGTGTGCTAACCCGTGGAGTTGTCAACAAAATCTAGGAACCTGCGATTTGGAGTGCCTAGCTGGAGAAAAAGATGAAAAGACGAAACCGCTCAAAGAACACGATCGCTGGCTTCACCCTGATCGAAGGATTAGTCGTCCTGCTGATGATTGCAGTTCTGTTTGCGATCGCCGCCCCTAGCTGGCTGGCGCTGATCAACAATCAGCGCATCGGAACTGCCCGTGGGCAAGTTTTTGAAGTCCTGCGATCGGCCCAAGACGAAGCAAAACGCACAAAAGTCAGCCGAGAAGTTCGATTTGACACCACAAGTCCCTCTGCTCCTCGCGTTGCAATTTTGCCCTACAAGCCTGCTAGCCCCATTCCTAATGCCAATGTAAATAACTGGCAGGCGATCGGGGAAACGAGGCCCAAATCCGTCAAAGTCACAACTTCATCCGCCAATGGCAACCCAATCATTTTTGACACCTACGGCAACTTAGATCCAACCAACTCCACTGCCAATTACAAAGTCACCATTCAGATTGCTTCTGCCCAAAACGCTACATCTGGTTCGCGACGCTGCGTGATTGTTAAAACATTGCTG
Source organism: Leptolyngbyaceae cyanobacterium CSU_1_3 (assembly GCA_012034655.1). Classification (GTDB taxonomy): domain Bacteria; phylum Cyanobacteriota; class Cyanobacteriia; order Leptolyngbyales; family Leptolyngbyaceae; genus JAAUOZ01. Next base: position 13,198 of record JAAUOZ010000046.1, read on the forward strand.
GGTGCAATGGCTGAGGGCAAAGACGCTGAATGCAATTAGAAACGACTTAACCCACGAGCCAAAATCGCAAGCCATTTTTGGGAACTCTGATCTCTGAAGAATTTGCAGAATCAGGCGATCGAACATGCGTTTGCACCGTTTAAGCTCAGGGAAACCAGGCACAAGCCTCCACAAACTGGCGCTACAAAAACTCCTCAACCTTCATCGTGCCAATACCCAAAAAGGTTTCACCCTGCTAGAAATTTTAGTAGTGGTGTTGATGATTGCAATTTTGGCAGCGATCGCTGCCCCCAGTTGGCTCTCCTTTCTGAATACGCGGCGATTGAGCACAGCACAGGGTCAAGTTTTTGAGATTCTGCGCCTCGCCCAAAACAGTGCCAAACTCAAGAAAATCAACTATCAAGTCAGTTTCAGGCAGCAAGCCGACAGAGTTGAGTGGGCGGCGCACCCCTCTGGCATCCACCTGGGAGGATTGACGTGGAATACTCTAGACAAAGGAGTTCTTCTTGACCCAGGAACTACGCTTCTCCAGTCAAACGGCATCTACAGAATGCAATTTAATCACTACGGTGAAGTAAGCGGACAGCTTGGAAGAGTCACACTATCCGCTCCCAGTGGGCAAGCTAAACGATGCGTTATCGTCTCAACCCTGATTGGGTCGATCCGGACGGGACAAAACAACCCTAGACGCAGAGGTAATCCCTGTAACTAGTGTTGCAAACACAAAGTTTTGCAACACTAACTCTACTCTCCAGGAACTCTACTCTCCAGGGTTCAGGGCGGCTTGAGTCTTTTGTCGATCGAGCTTCAAAATCAGCGTTGCTAAAGGAGGCAAGCAGAGATCGAGGGAATAGGGGCGATTGTGATAAGCCCATTCATCCGTCCATTTGCCGCCCAGATTGCCCATATTGCTTCCCCCATAGTCACGGGCATCGCTATTTAAAAGCTCTGTGTAAAACCCTGGCTCAGGCACACCAACTCGATAGTGGCTGTGGGGCTGAGGCGTAAAATTGCAGACAACGATCGCCCATTCCCCAGAATCTTTGTCTCGACGAATGAAAGACGCAACGCTGTGCCGATTGTCGCTACAGTCAATCCACTCAAACCCTTCTTGAGCAAAGTCTTGAGTATACAAAGACGGTTCACTGCGATAGAGCGTATTCAGCGCCTTCATAAAGCTCTTTAGCTTCTGGTGTGGCTCAAACTGCAACAGATGCCACTCTAGATCGCCCCACACATTCCACTCGCTCCACTGCCCAAACTCCATGCTCATAAACAGCGTTTTCTTGCCAGGGTGAGCAAACATATAGGCGTAGAGACAGCGCAAACTCGCGAACTTTTGCCATTCATCCCCCGGAATTTTACCAATCATGTTGCTCTTGCCATGCACGACCTCATCGTGGGAGAGCGCCAGCATAAAATTTTCGCTGTGGTTATACCAAATACTAAACGTGATGTTGTTTTGGTGAAACTGACGGAACCACGGGTCCATGTGGAAATAGTCCAGCATGTCGTGCATCCAGCCCATGTTCCACTTCAGGTTGAAGCCCAAGCCACCCACGTAGGTCGGCCAAGAAACCATCGGCCAGGAAGTTGACTCCTCAGCGATCGACAGCACCCCCGGAAAGTAGCTGTAGACTACATGATTCATCTGGCGTAAGAATTCTGCTGCCTCAATGTTTTCCCGGCCTCCATATTGATTTGTGACCCACTCGCCTTCTTTGCGGCAATAGTCTAAATAGAGCATCGAAGCGACCGCATCCACGCGAATTCCGTCGATGTGGTACTTGTCGAACCAAAATACAGCATTGGAGACGAGGTAGTTACGCACTTCGTTGCGGGCGTAATTGAACACCAATGTGCCCCATTCTTTGTGTTCTCCTTTGCGTGGATCGGCATGTTCATAGAGATGAGTGCCGTCAAAAAATGCTAGCCCGTGACCATCTTTGGGGAAGTGGCCAGGAACCCAATCGACAATCACTCCAATGCCATTTTTGTGACACTGATCTACAAAGTACATGAAATCTTGAGGTGTGCCATAGCGCGAGGTGCAGGCGTAGTGCCCCACCACCTGGTAGCCCCACGAGCCATCGAAGGGGTGCTCGGCGATCGGCAACAGTTCAATATGGGTGAAACCGAGGTCTTTGACGTAGGGAATCAATGTTGCCGCGAGTTCTCGGTAGGTGAGAAATCGCGCTCCTGGCTTGAGTTCTGAAACAACTACAACAGGTTCTGTTTCGCCGTTGGGCAACTTTGCGGGTTCGTCAGAGGAGGCATGGAGCCAGGAGCCGATGTGAACTTCGTAAACCGAAATAGGCTTTGTTAGTGGCTCCGTGTGGCGGCGTTGCTCCATCCAATCTTGGTCTTGCCACTGGTAAGAGTCGAGGTCAGCCACGATCGAAGCCGTCTTGGGTCGTGCCTCCTGCTGAAAGCCGTAGGGGTCGGATTTTTCGTAGATGTGCCCATCCTGGTTTTTGATTTCATACTTATAGTGCGTCCCCACGGTTAGCTCAGGAACAAACAGTTCCCAAACGCCCGTCGAGCCTTTCCGCATCTGGTGTTTGCGACCATCCCAGTAGTTAAAGTCACCAATCACAGAGGCATTTCTGGCATTGGGGGCCCAAACTGCAAAGTAGACACCCTGAATCCCATTTTGCTTTGTAAAGTGCGCTCCCAACTTTTCGTAGATGCGATGGTGGTTGCCCTCAGAGAAGAGGTGCGTATCAAAATCAGTCAGGAAGGGAAACTGGAAAGCATAGGGATCGTAGATGACACGATCGTGTTCGCCTTCCTTGATACGAAGTTGGTAGTTGGCGAGTTCTGGCGTTTCGATCGTGCACTCAAAAAAGTGAGGATGATAGACCGACTGCATCGGATACTCTGTTCGCTGGTCGGGGATCACGACCCAAGCAGCGTCGGCGTTGGGCTGGTAAGCTCGCACGACCCAGACTGTTTTGCCATCCCGCTCGATCGAATGGGGCCCAAGCACCTCAAACGGATCGTGATGTTGGTTCCAAATAATCCGCTCGATCTGGTCGGGGGCAATGGTCATAGACATGAAGCTACCTGCCTTAAATGAAATTGGTTAAAGGATTCTGAGAAGGAGAATTTTAACGATCTGTAATAAACCGTAGCAAATCATTGCAAAAGTCTCAAATCCTTCCTTTGAGGTTTGCCGATGTTCAACACTGAGAACCCGCTCCCCTCAACAAAAATTTGACAAAATTTTGGGTATGCCTACGATCGTGGCTCCTCTATCAAGTCAAAACTGTAAGCGATTCAATCAAAACGATGCTATCTGTAGCCTACACCACCGAGTACACCTTGCAAGAATAGATAAAACAAGCCCTAACTCGCTGAAATTGCAAGCTAGGGGCTGTTTTGAGCGATTCAATTCAAAAAATTGACTCAGCTAAAACTCAAGCGCTACCTGTGAAGGTGACTTCCGGAAATTTAGCCTGAGCTTCTGCCATCGGCCGACGCTTGCCCTCTTCTTGCCAATAATTGATCACCTCGGTTGCCTTGTTGAGCAACTCGACGCGATCGATCTCAGTAATCCAATGTTTCTTTTCGAGTTCGGTTTTTAGCTGTTCCCAAGCATCGTTGCGAGGCCAGAAAAAATAAGAGGTTAGGGGGCTAGTGCCTTTACCAACCACCTGATCTACCGCGAGTGCGACGTTCTCATCGAGCCAGAGAACCTTTAAGATAAACTTCGTCAATCCAACCTCCAGCGCAGTCCCAAGTTTTGATTACAGTCAGCTATTCTACCGTACTGTTCTGGTGGTTCGGTGAAGATTGATTTTGAATTCCAGTCAAATGAGGGGCAAAAACGTGGCGCAGGCAATCAACTTGGTTTCAGCGATCGTTGTATTTGACATTGATGGGGTGGTGCGAGATGTCGGGGGTTCCTATCGTCGCGCCCTGGCAGACACCGTAGAAAAATTTACCCAAGGGGCCTATCGCCCTTCGTCTCAAGAGATTGACACCCTCAAGGCAGAAGGGACGTGGAACAACGATTGGGAGGCATCTGAGGAATTGACCTACCGATATTTTGAGGGTCAGGGCGTGGCTCGATCGGCAACCCACTTGAGCTATGAAGCAATGGTGGTGTTTTTTCAGTCTCGCTATCGAGGAGCCGATCCCAACCATTGGACGGGCTACATCCGTGACGAACCGTTGCTGATGCAGCCCCCATTATCTAGACAGCCTGACCCAGGCAGGCATTCGCTGGGGCTTTTTTAGCGGAGCCACCAGAGCTTCGGCGACCTATGTCCTAGAGAAAAGACTGGGGCTGAGATCGCCCCTCCTAATCGCGATGGAGGATGCCCCTGGCAAGCCCGATCCTCAGGGGCTTTTTGATGCCGTCCAGCAGCTAGAGGCAGGAGCAAATCAGCCATCGCCAGTAATTTATGTCGGCGATACGGTTGCCGACATGTACACGATCGACCGTGCCCGCGAGAAACAGCCCGATCGCCCCTGGGTCGGAGTCGGCATTTTGCCCCCGCATGTGCAGGAAACGAGCGATCGACGGTCTACCTACGCAGAGAGTTTGCGCCAAGCTGGAGCGGAAATTGTGCTTGCAAATGTGCAGGAACTAACGGCGATCAAAATTCAACAACTCATGAAGATTTGAGGCTGAGAAATTTCTCCAGGGCAGTGGTGATGGCAGGCGGCCAGCGACGAATGGTTTTGACCCAGGTGATATCTTTGTAGCGACGATCGAGACCTACGGCAGACACCCACTGACTTTCCGCTTCGCCTTGTTTGCCCTGCACCCAAAGCGCCGCCGTCAAAGCAGCCCGCATGTCAGCAAACTTAGGATATTTGCGAACCAGGCTTTTCATGGTGCGAATGGCCTCATCGGTTTGCCCTAGTTGATATTCAACCAGCGCATAGTTGGCACGGGCGAAGGCATACTCAGGAGCCATGTCAGCAGCTTTTTTGAAGTCTGTTGCGGCTGCTTCCCACTGTTCTAAGCCTGCCTTGGCGTTGCCGCGATTGCTGTAGGCTGCGGGATCGTTGGGGTCAAGTTCTAGAACGTGGTTATAGTCGGCGATCGCTTCCTGCCATTTGCCTAACCCTTCTAGGGCTGTGCCCCGATTGAGAAAGGGATCGGGGGCAGTGGGAGCCAGTTCGATCGCTTTATTGAAATCGGCGATCGCCTCCTCTAATTTATTTTGGCTGACTCTAGCATTGCCGCGATTGCTCCACGCGGCCCCACTATCGGGCAACTTTTGGATCATCTCAGTCCAATAGCCCTCCGCCGTCTTAAAGTCTCCTTTGTTGGTGGCAGCGAAGGCTTTTTCTCTCAATTCTCCGATTTGCTCGAACAGATTCAGAGCGCTGGGTTGAGGGGGCACAGTCTCCTCGGCAGCAAAGGCGGGCTGTGCTCCAAACCCAGTGACCACCACTAGCAGAAACGCTAGAAAAAATCTCAGCAATTTCATGAGATAGCTCCAGATTTAGGACGAAAGATCTGAGGACAAAAATGATATTTGACGATCGGGCGGTTGGTAGCCAAGATGCTTCCAGGCGGCCGCAGTTGCGATTCTGCCGCGAGGAGTTCGGCTGAGATAGCCAATCTGCATCAGGTATGGCTCATAGACTTCTTCGATCGTTTGGGCATCTTCACCAGTAGAAGCGGCGAGGGTGTCTAGCCCCACAGGGCCACCATTATGTCGTTCGATCATAAAACTTAACATACGACGATCTGTCCAATCCAATCCACAGCGGTCAACATCGAACAATTCCAAAGCCTCGGCTGCAATGGCTTGGGTGACTTGCCCAGAGGATTTGACCTGCACATAGTCTCGAACGCGCTTGAGCAAGCGGTTAGCAATGCGGGGCGTACCCCGAGAACGGCGGGCGATTTCGCTGGCTCCATCGGGGGTGATGGGCGTGTTTAACAAGCTGGCGGTGCGGAGGGTGATTTGCGTCAATTCGTCAAGTTCGTAGAAGCGCAGACGTTGAATCAAACCGAAGCGATCGCGCAAGGGGGAGGTGAGTGCGCCAATGCGGGTGGTTGCGCCGACAAGGGTAAAGGGAGGCAGGGGGAGCGATCGAGTTCTGGCGCTTTGCCCTTTGCCGATCGTCACATCTAAGCGAAAATCTTCCATCGCTGCGTAGAGCAGTTCTTCTGTCACCCTAGGAAGCCGATGGATTTCGTCAATAAACAGCACGTCACCGGCTTGCAGATTCATCAACAGCCCAGCAATATCACGAGGACGCTCTAGCGACGGAGCACTAGTGATTTTGCAGTTCACACCCATTTCGGAGGCCAAAATCAGCGACATGGTGGTTTTGCCCAACCCAGGCGGCCCATAGAGCAGCAGGTGATCCATTGACTCTTGACGAGCTTTGGCGGCGCGGATAGCGATGTCTAGTACGTCTTTGAGATCTTTTTGCCCTACATAGTCCCTCAGGCTTTGGGGACGCAGGTGATCCTCCTGCTTGCCGTGCTCTTCGGGTTCTGAATCGGGTTGAAGCAGGGGTGAGTTTGCTTTTTCGGGTGGCTCTGGTGAGAGGGCAACCTTAGGTGGATTTTTAGGCGGCTTCTGATCGCCATGGGCATCTGACTGCACAGCCAGGGGGAGTTGTTCCAACGGTGCAGAGTTTGGGTTTTCTGGCTCAGGTGACTGCTTTTTGGAGGAGATGATCGCCATAATTGAGTACAATCATACCTACTGAATGTCTAAAAAGTGCGATGACCGATTCGACTTTTACCATACCCGACGATCTTTCTTTTGAGTCGGCGATCGCCCTCACCCAGTCTGTGCTGGCCGCCATCGAGGAAGAAAAGATTTCGGAGGCCGAACTGCGGCAGGCGGTTTCCAGGTTAGTGGCGAGTCAAGCCGGCGCACGCGGTTTTTTGTCACCTTTCTAACGGCGACAGATCACCCCTCAGAGGCCAAGGTAGAAGCGATTGTAGAGGCGTTGCGATCGTCTCCTACGATCGTGTCAGAATTGCTAGTCAAAAATCTAGCCATGTCCACCGCTATGAATTTGATCCACACTCGCAACCAAAATTTTGACATGGCCCAAGGTGCACAACAAGTTCAACATCGCACTGCTCACCTGATTCAACTCAGTCAATTAGCGCTTGTCCAGGCTAACATTCACCGTCTGTTGGCAAGCATCAAAACTGGAACGGGTGACTATCAGGGCTTTCTAGAACGTGGAGCATACGACGACGAGCAAAAACAGGCGATCGCCCAAACGCTGCAATCAGTCATCACCTGATATTCTGTAAAGCATTATCTCTGAAACATCTGTGAAACCTTGATAAAAGAGCCTTGATAGAAGAGCCTTGATAGAAGAAATAATTGCAAGGGGCATCTGTTTTATAGTTCTACGCTTGCAGTTCTATTTCGTAGTGACTTGCCCAAAAAGAAGGGGAGCGGTTCTTTGTTAAAACCAGTCAAAGCAGTTGCCCGCAGGCTTGCGATCGTCAACCCTCCACTGTGGGGCAAGCTCGATTTGTTGAAAACCTTGGTACAGCGAGATCTCGAAGCTCGTTACAAAGGGTCTATTCTCGGTAATCTGTGGCCGCTCGTCAACCAACTGGCACAATTGTTGGTTTACACCTACTTGTTTGCGATCGTCCTCAAGGTCAAACTTGACCTGATCGGGCTGCCTACCAACCACTTCACCTTTGGGCTTTGGTTATTTGCGGGGTTGATTCCCTGGACGGCCTTTCTCGGTGGCTTAATGCTGTCTGCCAATTCAGTCGTCCAGCAGGCAAACCTGGTCAAAAAGGTGGTTTTTCCCCTGGCGCTGCTGCCACTTGTGCCAATTCTGACGGCTTTTGTAGAAAGTTCGCTGGGGTTGATGGCGTTGATTTTGTTTGTCGCGCTAACCGCGCAGACCATTCACGCAACCCTGTGGCTGTTTCCCCTGATCTGGCTGCCCCAATTGTTGCTGACGGCTGGCTTGGGGTATCTGACAGCAGCGCTTACCGTATTTTTGAGAGACATTCCTCAGACGGTGGGCGTGGTGCTCAACCTGTGGTTTTATGTGACACCCATTATTTACCCAGCGGCCATTATTCCAGAGCCGTGGCGATCGTGGGTGTTTTGGTTTAACCCCTGGGCGACGATCGCCGAGGTCTATCGAGACCTGGTTTTGGTAGGAGAAGTCAAACATTGGGCGGAATGGGGCATCACCTCCCTGATTTCAATCTGCATTTTTTGTATAGGGTTGTGGGTCTATCGGCGATTGCGTCCAGCGTTTGCAGATGTGCTTTAATGATCAACTTTTAGACGATCGAGCGATAGAATCAGGAGCGTCTAAGATTTAGTCATTGGTGACTAGGGTGTCAGGTTGTGGTGTGAGAATAATAAGGACAAACCCCAGGGTATGAGTGAAGTTACGATTTCGCTGCAAAACGTCTCGAAGTCTTTCAAGCGCTATGCGCGTCCGGTCGATCGCCTGAAAGAGATGCTATTGCCAGGAAGAAGCTATGTAGACGAGTTTCATGCGCTACGAGACATCGATCTGGAAGTCCTACAAGGCGAAACCCTAGGCATCATTGGGCAAAACGGCGCAGGCAAAAGTACGCTGCTGCAAATTATTACTGGAACCCTTGCCCCCACCCACGGAGCCGTGCAGGTTAGGGGTCGCATTTCTGCTCTCCTCGAACTTGGCAGTGGCTTTAACCCAGAATTTACGGGGCAGCAAAATGTATTTTTCAACGGGCGAATTTTGGGCTTGAGTCGGGCACAAATTGAGCAAAAATTTGATGCGATCGCTGCCTTTGCTGACATTGGAGACTTCATTGATCAGCCTGTGAGAACCTACTCAAGCGGGATGTTTGTGCGACTGGCTTTTGCGGTCGTGGTTAGTTCTGAGCCAGACATTTTGATTGTGGATGAAGCCCTGGCAGTGGGTGATATTTACTTTCAGCAAAAATGCTTTGAGCGACTCAGAGAACTCAGAGATGCTGGCACAACCCTGCTTTTTGTCTCCCACGACACCGCAACGGTCTATCGTCTGTGCGAGAAAGCAGTGCTGATTGAGTCTGGAAAAATTATCCTTCACGACAAAGCTCGGCAAGTCATCGATCTCTATGAAGCCAGACTGTTGAAAAAGAACGATACCCATTCTGAAGCATTAGAAATTACTACAGAAATCGCTGCTCCTACGGCATTAATTTCTGACCTACCAGAGACAACATCTACCCTTCAGGAAAGCATCGAAGATGTAGCCATCAAGCTGCCCGAAATTAACGTTGAGTTTGTGCATTTGTTGGATGAGAACGACCAGCAAATTAGCTCGATCGCCAGCGATCGCACCGTGCAGTTGGCGATCGGTGTCCTGTTTAATCAAGCATTTGCTGATCCCCACATCGGGTTTAAGGTGAGAAATCGCACCGGAGAAGTCATTTTTGAGACCCACACTTTTTGTATGGGATATCACATTGGCCCTGTCGAAAAGGTACACTCCTCGAAACTCGCTTTCAATTTTGCGTCCCTTTGATGGAAGGTGAGTACACCATCACCGTAGGGGTGGGCGATAGTGGAGTGGGCGAACATCACCTGACTCGAACTTTGGCCTACATTCATAACACTGCGGTTTTGAAAGTGTTGCGAAATAAAGATGCAGGAATCTGGTCAGGAGTGGTGAACCTCGCTCCTTCTGTGAATGTTCGTCGGCAGGCTTATGTTTGAAGCAATTATTAAAGATTTTAAACAGACCACTTACGATTTTCAGGAGACTGCCAACCCTGACGATCCTCTGGCCCATTTGTTTGATGAATGGCGAGACTATTACAAGCTCAAATGGGCGATCGCCCATGTCCTTAAGCCCACTTCAATTTTAGAAATCGGCGTGCGGTTTGGCTATTCTGCTGCGGCGTTTTTGCATGGCAGCCCCGAAGCGACCTACGTCGGCATTGATTTAGATGTCGAGACCTTTGGGGGCACAAAGGGCGCAATCCAATGGGCAGAAAAAATTACGCAGTCCTTTAGGGCAGAGTTTGTGGTTGCCGATAGCCAGCAGATGGATCGGTTTCCGGGAGGCATTTACGATTTGATTCATGTTGATGGTCAGCAAGACGGGTCTGGATCGTTCCACGATTTGCAACTGGCCATCAAGCAAGCCCATTATGTTCTGGTGGATGGCTATTTTTGGACTCCCCAAAACTACACGGCCGTTAGTGATTTTCTCTATCGCTATGCGGGCGTTCTAGAGTTTTATGGGGTGATTCCTGGGTATGCAGGTGAATTGTTAATCAAAGTCTCCGATCGCTATTTGGCAGAGGTGAGTCAGGGCATTCACGACTCGGTGAAAGAAAGTACCACCATTCGCCAGACCTACACCCATGACTACTACACCCTCGACTGTGGCGGCTACGATGCCTACAAACGCTACCAGGGCAAACAACTTGCCGATCCCAGGCTTCAGGCAGTGGCGGCGATCGCGGGCATCAAGACTCAGGGGCGATTTCTAGATTTGGGCTGCGGACGGGGAGAACTCGCCTACCACTTTGCCCAAAGGGGTTTCACCGTCACCGCGATCGACTATTCCCAAGCCGCGATCGACCTGGCAGAACATTGCTTCGCTGGCGAACCAGACCTGAGAAAAAACGTCGAATTTGAGTGTGATGATGTCTGCACTGCCCCCCTCAAAGATCGCTACGACGTGGCGATCGCCTCCGATGTGATCGAGCATCTTTCTAGCGCCGAGGTCGAGCAACTCTATCAACGAGTTGCAGAGCATCTATGCACCCAATGGGCTTTTTATTCTCCACACCTATCCCAATCTCTGGTATTACAAATACGACTACCCACGCAAAAGAAAAATTGCCGCTTCGGTGGGGGCTTATTTGCCGATCGAACCGCGAACTCGCTACGAAATGCTGATGCACATCAACGAGCAGTCTCCCCAGGCTCTCAAGCGACAGTTGCAGCAACAGTTTCAGCATGTTTTGCTATGGTTTGGCGACCCAGCCGATCCGGGGGGCAGCTTGTTGAACAAGTTTTCGATCGCTCAGATGCGATCGGCTCCTAGCCTGTTTGCGATCGCCTCCCATCAACCAATTTCTCTAGAGCAAGTGAGGAATTGCTTGCAAAGTCACTCTGGAACGCCACCCATCAGCACGTCGCCAGCCTCTACACCCTTTGAGAGTACTTCAGGTAGGCAAAGCGGAATCATAGACACGCCCCCCGCCCCCCCTGCAAGTGAGGGTCAACTCAGCACTGCCACGATCGGCTATCTAGAAGCAGTACTCAACAATGCCGAATCCAAATCTCAAGCCCGCACGGCGCTTCCGGCCCGGTTCGCCCATTTTCCCTTCAACATCAGCCAACCGCTTCAGAAATTTGCCCTAAAGCTCTATTCATTTTTATTCAAAGAACAGCGGGCAATCAATCTTTCTCTGGTTGAGGCACTCCGAGGCGCTTTGAAAATGAATCGGCAGTTAAGTGAGCAAGTGTCTGCCCTCCAGATGCAATCGCGGGAAATGTCTCGACACCTCGCGGTTCTTGATTCGCAGCTTTCTTCCCTCAACTCTAGCCTTGAGGAAACTAGCGACAAAACCAATGCAGAAGAGCACTCTCTGGATAGGTTCTATGCGGTTTTTGAAGATGAATATCGGGGCAGCCGCGAAGAAATTTTGAGCCGGCTGAAGGTCTATTTGCCGTTGATTGAGGCTGCCAACATTGGTAGTGATGATTCGGCAATTCTGGATCTGGGCTGCGGGCGAGGGGAGTGGCTAGAGCTACTTCAAGCAGCCGGGTGGAAAGCGTGGGGGCTGGATGTGAATCGGATCATGGTGGCTCAGTGTCGATCGAGGGGGTTAGAAGTTGCAGAAGGAGATGTGATTCAATATTTGGAGAGCTTGCCCGATCGCAGCTTGGGGGCAGTCACCGGATTTCATATTATTGAGCATCTGCCTTTTCCGATTCTCATGAAGCTGTTTCGAGAAACGGTGAGGGTGCTCAAACCGGGTGGGTTGGCAATCTTTGAAACGCCAAATCCCCATAATTTTTTCGTCAGTACCCACAATTTTTATCTTGACCCAACCCATCTCAAGCCGCTGCCTGCTTCTTTGATGAAGTTCATCGCTGAGCAGCAAGGATTGACAAACGTGCAAATCATGGAGCTTCGCCCCCATCCCGAAAGTGCTCACATTGTTGAGAAATATCAAGCGATCGGGGTAGAGTTGGCAGAGATTTTGGGTCAGCATTTCTATGGAGCAGGAGATTACGGGGTAATTGGCTACAAAGGGTAATGGAGGGCAGGTGGCTAAAAAGGGTGCGGGTCAAAGATCTGATTGCAAACGTAGCAAATAATCAGTTGTTAACATCAACTATCTGTGTGTGAGGGTATGGTCACAAAGTCATCTTTGAGAATCGCTGTGGATATGACTCCTGTGCTTTCAAATGGCGAAAATGGAGGATCTAAAGTTCTGGTTTTGACGCTCTTTAAGCAACTGCAAACCCTGGCTTCTCAATACAAGTTTTTTTTGCTGACGGCTCCCTGGAATCATGCAGAACTGCTTGAGTATCAAACGGAGAACACTCAGTGTATTCTGATTGATTCTTTAGTGCCTGCCGACCCACCACCGCCGCCTATTAGCGATCGTAGGGTTGTGCGGTTGGCGCACAAAGTAACGCGCAAAATCAAAGGCAAGTTAAAGCAGTTTTATCCAGAAAAGTCTCTACTCAAAAAGCATCGGGTTGATCTACTTTTTTGCCCCTTTTCAGCACCCAATTTTGCGGAAAAAGATATTCCGACCGTTGCGATCGTATATGACTTGCAGCATTTAGACTATCCCGATTTTTTTACCGATGAAGAACGACAGCATCGAGATCAATTTCTCAACAATTTACTGCAAGTCGCTCAAAAATTAATCTGCATTTCAGAATTTAGTCGTCAATCTTTTTTGACCAAACTCAATGCGCCTGCCGAAAAATTAGCTGTTACTTATATTTCAGTTCACGATCGCTGGCCAGGTTTAGACCCAGCAACCGTAACAAAAAATCTCCAGGAATTAGGCTTGAGCGATCGCAGCTATGCCTTCTACCCAGCTAACTATTGGCCCCACAAAAATCATCGGATGCTTTTGACTGCCTACGAAATTTATCAGAACAACTTTCCAGGCAACACGCTGAACTTGGTATTCACCGGAGCACTCAAGCAGGAAGAACAAAAACTGCAAGAAATGGTAGCAGAAGCTGGGCTGAGCGATCGCGTTCATTTTCTTGGCTACCTCAGTGAAGCTCACCTAGAGTCGGTCTGGAGGGGCTGTCAGTTTTTGGTCTTTCCATCCCTCTACGAAGGCTTCGGAATTCCAGTTTTGGAAGGAATGATTTTTGGCAAACCAGTGCTGTCGAGTACTGCGGGAAGCCTGCCAGAAGTGGGAGGCAATGCCGTGATTTATTTTGACCCAAAAGACCCTGAAGAGTTGGCAAATTGCCTATCTCAAATCGATCGCAACGAAACCGCCGCGACTGATTTGATTCAGAAAGGTTACGAAAGATTGAAGCAATTTGAATCAGAAAAAATGGTACAGGAGTATCTTAAAGTCTTTCTAGAAGTGGTTCGCAAGTAGACGCACAAGAACGAACGGGCATAGTAATGTATACTCATTCAGAAACTTTTTCGATTCGTCAACACCATCCATCGCCGCCTGTGAGCTTGAAATTTAGCGTTATTACTCCTTCATACTCTCAAGGGCGTTTCATTGAGCGCACCATTCAGAGCGTCTTAAACCAGGATGTATCTGATATGGAATATGTGGTCTGCGATGGCGGCAGCAAAGATGAAACAGTGGAGATTTTGAAGCGGTACGAAGATCGGTTGCGTTGGGTCTCGGAACCCGATCGTGGGCAGGCAGATGCAGTTAACAAAGGCCTTGCCATGACGAAGGGCGAAATCATCGCTTGGATCAACTCCGATGATGTCTACTACCCAGACGCTTTTAAGCAAGTTCAAGCAATTTTTGAAGCGCACCCAGAAGTAGAAATTATCTACGGAAACGCCGATTATATTGACGAATACGATCGCATTATTGAGCCTTACCAAACAGAAGCCTGGGACTATAAACGACTGACTAGAATCTGCTATCTTTGTCAGCCTGCTGTGTTTTTCCGAAGAAGCTTGGTTGAGAAGTATGGAGAGCTAGATATCTCCTTAGACTATTGTATGGATTATGAACTGTGGCTGCGCTATGGAAAGCACACCAGTTTTTATTATTTGTCCAAAAATCTAGCTGCTTCAAGACTCTATAAAACCAACAAAACTTTAGGGCAAAGACTTGCTGTTTGCACTGAAATTAATGATATGTTGCGTCGCGAGATCGGCATTGTTCCCAGCCATTGGATTTTTTGTTACTCGCATGTGAAGTTAGAGCAAACATTGAACCTGGATCGAACGCAACCCGAACAGAATAGACAATTTATCAACAAATTAGTTGAAACAAGCCTCTGGTCATATTGGCACTGGAAAAGCTGGATTTCTCCGAAAGGAATTGCCAAAATTCTTCTCTGGTGGTTTTCTGCTAATTCGATCGTGATCAAAGCTCCAATCCTGAAAGGACGAAATGTGTTGAAAAGAATAATTAAGTCCATTTACAAAATATTGACAAATCCCCTATACGAAAGAATCAAGCATGAAGTAGTGGAAGAAGTAACTCAAAAATATGCTCAGATTAGCCAGACTTTTTATAATGAAGTTCATCAAGAGCTAGAGCAGGTTAGCCAGAATAATTTGGAGGCTCAAAAAAGCCAGTTGGAACTGCAAAGTCAAATTTCTCAAAAACTAGCAGACGAGCTAATTCACATTTATCGGCTTGTAATTGAGGTCAAGCATCAGCAATCAAATGAAAAGTTGAATGTTACTGTCCTCAATGAGTTAACAAAACTCCGGGAGAGCATCCAGGATTCGAGTATGGCAAAGAACAATGGCAGAGAATGATTGTCTCCCAAAAGTTAGCATTGTTACGCCTTCTTATAACCAGGGAAAGTTCATTGAGAAAACGATCGCCAGCGTTTTGTCCCAGCGTTATTTGAACATTGAGTATGTGGTGGTAGATGGTCTCTCGACAGACGAAACAGGATCGATTCTGGAGCGATATCAAGAATTGATTGACACCACTATTATTGAGGCAGATCAAGGTCAAACTGATGCCCTAAATAAAGGGTTTAAGCATTGCAGTGGCGATATTATTGCCTACTTAAATTCTGATGATTGCTATGCTAACTCAGACGTAATTGCCACTGTTGTAAGATACTTCAACCAGCATCCCAACGTTGATGTTCTCTACGGGCAAAGACATTGGATTAATGAAGACGGTTGCTTCATTCGCTGCGATCCTTATCGACCTTTTTCAGAGCAGAATTTTTATTTAAGCGACTTTATTCCTCAAGAAGGTACGTTTTGGAGAAGGAGCATTTTTGAGAAATCAGGTGCTTACGTAGATACTGAGTTTGAGTTTGCAATGGACTATGAACTATTTCTGCGATTTCTTAAGAATGGGGCAAAATTTCTGTCTGTTCAAGAAGTGTTGGGGTTATTTCGGTATTATCCATCTCAGAAAACGACTCACCTGTGGCATTCAAAAGGGCTGCCAGAAATTGCCAAACTGCATCATCTTTATCTAGGAAGACAACTAGAAGAAACTGAAATGATTAACTACAACAAGGAGCATTTTTATGGGGTGAATCCGGGTGATTTCCCAGAAATTTTTGAGTTCTACCAAAACCTTTGGCACGATGTGATTGTTTATAGAACCAACGTTCTCAACCACAGACCCCTTGATGAATGGATGTTCCACATGGAGGGAGTTCACCAAATTTTTAGTGATCGTAAAGCGCATAAACTCTTGTCTAAGTAGTCGATCAGTCAGATTCGGGGTAGCATTTCGAGAAGCTCACGCAGGTTAACCAGACAAGCATATGGGCGAATTCGCGATTCACCTTCAGAACATCTCGAAGTGCTTTAAGCGGTACGATCGCCCCCGTGATCGTCTAAAAGAATTGCTGTTGCCTGGAAAAAGTCGAGCGAGTGAATTTTGGGCGCTGCGAGACATCCATTTAGAAATTGAAGCAGGTGAAACGATCGGCATTGTCGGAGAAAATGGAGCCGGAAAAAGCACCCTGCTGCAAATTATTGCCGGAACTCTCACACCCACCACGGGAACTGTAAAAGTCAGCGGTCGAGTCTCAGCGCTGCTAGAACTGGGGAGTGGGTTTAACCCAGAGTTTACGGGGCGACAAAATGTATTTTTCAATGGGCGACTACTGGGGTTAAGCCAACAAGAAATTCGGTCAAAGTTTGATGATATTGCCGCATTTGCTGACATTGGTGACTTTATTGATCAGCCCGTCAAAATCTACTCAAGCGGCATGTTTATTCGTCTGGCGTTTGCGGTTGCAGTCAGTTCTGATCCAGACATTTTGATTGTGGATGAAGCGTTGGCAGTCGGCGATGTCTACTTTCAGCAAAAGTGTTTTGAGAGAATTAGAGCGCTGCAAAGATCAGGCACAACGCTATTATTTGTTTCTCACGATCCGGGGTCAATTTATAATCTTTGTGATACAGCAATTTTGTTTGAGTCAGGGCACATTGTGCTCAAGTCAACTCCGAGACAGGTGCTCGATCGCTACGAAGCAAACTTGATCAAGCAAAGGGATGCTCACCCTAATGCTTTGGCGATTCAAAATTCTACGAATGAATTGATTGAAACTTCCTTAGAAGATGTGGCGGTTGTCACGTCGGACGTTAAAATTCAGTTTGTTGAATTGCGAGACGATGACGGGCAGAAGGTAGACACGATCGTTAGCGATCAGTGGGTTGAGATCTGCGTCGGGGTGCTGTTTTTGCAAGACTTCAGCGACCCGATCGTCGGGTTCAAAATTCGAGATAAGACGGGGGCAACCCTCTTTGTAAATCACACTTACAATATGAATCAACCGATTGGTCAGGTCAGCCAAAATACACCGATCACTGTACGATTTCGATTGCGAGTACCGTTGATTGAGGGCACATATACGGTGACGATCGGAGTTGCCGATGGTGGCTTTGGAGAAGGGCAATTCAAACGTGCTCTGGCTTATGTTCACAACACGGCGGTTTTGCAGGTTTTGAAAAATAAAGCGGCAATGAATTGGGGAGGCATCATTAATTTAAATCCAACGGTCACGATCGATAGGCCATCCCATGCTTGAGATAATTATTCAACAGTTTCAGCAGTCAAACTATGATTTTAGAGAAACTGCAAATCCCCAAGATCCTTTCATTCATCTATTTAACCAATGGGTGAACAGCTATCGCTTAAAATGGGCGATCGCTCACACTCTAAAGCCAGCTTCTATTTTAGAAATTGGTGTTCAGTTTGGCTACTCGGCGACTGCGTTGCTCAGTGGAAATCCTCATGCTCGATATGTAGGAATTGAATTAGATAGCCAGGTTTCTGACAGCAATGATGCGATCAATTGGGCCAAAAAAATTACTCAGCCGTTTAATGCTGTAGTTTTTAGTTGGAGATTTTCAGACGGTAAAACACTTACCAGATGGCGTTTATGATCTAATTCATATCAATGGGCTACAGCAGGGCGATCGGCTTTTTTATGATTTAGAGCTAGCCCTTCCACAAGGACGCTATCTCTTCGTCAGTCGCTATTCTTCGACACAGAAAAACTTCATGTCGGTCAATGACTTTCTACTTCAATATGCAAACTTAATTGAATGGTATGGAGTCATTTTAGACTGCGATGGAGAGCTTCTAATTAAAGTTTCTGAAGCCTATTTAGAGCAAGCTAGCCGTCTGCGATCGCTCTCCACTTCTTCGCTAACAATTCGTCAAACTTACACCACAAACTACTACACCCAAGATTGCGGTGGCTACGAATCTTACAAAAAGCACCAGGGCAGAAAATTAGAAGATCCAAGACTTCAGGCAGTGGCCGCGATCGCCCGCACAAAATCATTAGGACGAGTACTAGATTTGGGCTGTGGACGAGGCGAACTTACCTATTTTTTTGCCAAGCAAGGATTTTCAGTCAGCGCGGTTGACTACTCTGAAGATGCGATCGCTTTAGCAGAAAAATGCTTTGAGGGAGATGAATCTTTGAAGGAAAATGTGCAGTTTCACTGTGATAGTGTCTGCACGGTCAACTTGCCTTCAGCAGCCTACGATCTGGCCGTCGCCTCGGATGTAATTGAGCACCTATCGGTGGCGGAAGTTGACACGCTCTATCGACAGGTTTCTCAACAGCTAAAGCCAGACGGGCTTTTGATTTTGCACACAGCACCCAATCTTTGGCTATATCAGTATGATTACCCACGCCGCCGGAGGATTGCTGCGTCCGTCGGCGCACATCTGCCCGTGCAGCCTCGCACCCACTATGAGCGGCTCATGCACATCAACGAGCAGTCGCCTCGCGTAATCAAGCGGCAACTAACCCAATATTTCAAGCATGTCTGGGTGTGGCTTGCTGACCCATGTGTACCGGGGGGAAGTTTGCTCAAGCGATTCTCGAAACAGGAGGTGAGATCGGCTCCCAGCTTGTTTGCGATCGCCTCCCATCAGCCGATCGATTTGGCTCAGATCGCTCAGTTTGTGCAGATGCAACCTTTGCCCGCCCTCAGCGCAGACCAAATCACCCTGGAAGTGAGGGAATTTCCTTCTCAAATAGCCTGTGCCAGCGAGGTTGCGATCGCAGTCGAGATTAGAAATCACAGCCATTTCGTGCTCAATAGTTTTGCCCCTCATCCGGTTCATTTGTCTTATCACTGGCTAGACAAAGAAGCCCAAAAAGTGGTCACTTTCGATGGCGAGCGCACCCAGTTGTCGCCTCTTCTCGTGCCCCTTAAAACCTCTCAGGCTAACGAGTCAAACCCTGATGCAACTGCTCAGAAATTCCCGGTCTATCAAGTTCAAGTCAAAGCGCCTGAAGTTCCCGATCGCTATGTTTTGAGAGTTACCCTGGTGCAAGAAGCTGTTCGCTGGTTTGACGAACCACCAACTGGCTTATTTAGAGACGTTCCAATAGTTGTTTTTAATGGTTAAATCTATCATTTATTGGATCATCTTCTTAGCTTTAATCTCTAGAAATCTGGTGCTTAAAGCTGGCTAGATTTGTTGAACGATCGTAACATCTCAAGGTAACTTAAAATATGGCTTGAAAAGTAGCTTCTCCACCATAGATTTACTGCTCACTCTCCGAAGCAATTAATAGAAGGAACTTTGCAAATAGTTGCTAATAATTGACTGAATTTATAATCCTTGGGGGAACATGGATGAGTTTGAGGTATGTACAAGTATTGGATGCATTAGACTTTGGTGATGCAGTTTCCAATCAGGTTATCCGGCTCCATCAAATGCTGCTAGAACGGGGGGAAATTGCCCAGATCTTTAGCAAATATGCTGACCACCGAGTAGAAAGGTTTCGTCGTCCTTTTTCTGAATTTCAGATAGATGAGAACGTTATTTTGATTCATCACTTCTCTGGATATTCAGAACTTGCATCTGAGATTGTTAACTTAAGATGCTATAAAATCATTGCCTATCATAATATTACCCCTCACACTTTTTTCGAGCGAGGCGATACCTTATACGAGTTTTGTAGAAAAGGAAGGCTTCAGCTTCAACAGGTGATTCAAAACTATAACCTAGCGATCGGAGATTCACCTTTCAACTGTCAAGAAATTAAAGATTTGGGGTTTCATGCAGTCAGAGAACTTCCTGTGCCTGTGCTGCCGATCGTGGCAACTGATATTTCCCATCAATGGGCCAATCAGTTAAGACATAATTCAGATAAAATTTGGCTATTTGTTGGCAGAATTGCTCCCAACAAAAGACAAGATCTTCTCATCGATATTTTTGATGACTATGTAAAACGTTATCCTCACAAAAAGCATTATTTATATCTCGTAGGCCGATACACCCAAGAAGATTCTTTCTATCAAAAAATTCAATCAAAAATTCAGCAGTATCAACTCAGCGATCGCATTATTTGCACAGGAAAAGTAGAGGATGAAATGCTGGCAGCTTACTACCAGGCTGCCGATTTATTTGTCTGTGTGAGTGAGCATGAAGGGTTTTGCGTCCCGATCGTAGAGGCTTTTCAAAAGCAAGTTCCTGTGGTTGCTTTTGCTTCGACAGCGGTAGCTACCACTCTGGGCAACAGTCCTGGAGCAATAGCCAGTTTAGAGATTGCAGAGGCAGTCGATCGAATTCACTCAGTTTTTGAGGATGATGCCTTTAGACAAACTATTATTGAGCACGGTTTAAAGCAGGCAAAATGCTTCAGCAGGGAAGCCATACAGCCAAATTTTAACGCTACTTTAAACGAGATTAAAGCGCTGAATCATCACAACTATCCACTGCAAGTTTCAATTGTTATTTGCACCTACGATCGTAGCGACTACCTATTAAGATGTTTGAGCTATCTCAAGGATCAAAGCTATCCTTATTTTGAAGTAATTGTGGTAAACGGGCCTTCAGAAGACAACACAACAAAGGTTTTAGCAGATCGTCAAGATATCAAGGTCGTACAGAACCCACATCGTAATCTTTCAATCTCTAGAAACTTAGGCATTGAACAAGCCGCAGGAGAGATTGTTGCTTTCATTGACGATGATGCTTTGCCCTACGATAATTGGCTATCAGAAATTATCGATCGCTATCAGACAATTCCCAATAATGTGGTGGGAATCGGTGGAAGAACGTTTTTTTCTAATCAATTTATCTTTCAATTTGAAGCAGGAATTACCGATCAATTTGGTAGATCTGCCCATGTTCATTATGCCGATCCACGAGTTACCGATCCCAATTTTTATCGATACTTAATGGGCACAAATTCAAGCTTTTTTCGAGAAGCTTTGTTAGCAGTCAATGGGTTTGATGAACAATATGACTATTATTTAGATGAAACCGACCTTGCTGTTCGGCTTCAGCAAGCAGGTGGGTTGTTAGTTAATTCAAACGAAGCTTACGTTAGGCACGAATTTGCCCAGAGCCATAATCGATTAGGAAAATATAATTACAACTGGAAAGTTATCTCTAAAAACACCGTTTACTT
Organism: Leptolyngbyaceae cyanobacterium CSU_1_3; assembly: GCA_012034655.1. Classification (GTDB taxonomy): domain Bacteria; phylum Cyanobacteriota; class Cyanobacteriia; order Leptolyngbyales; family Leptolyngbyaceae; genus JAAUOZ01. Next base: position 34,224 of record JAAUOZ010000046.1, read on the forward strand.
TGGTATAAAAAATGCTAGCCAAACAACCTCTTTGCTCAAGCGATTACTCATTCCTGCTAAAACAATTTTAACCCAGCGCTGTCTGGAGTTTATTCGCGCTTGGTATGGAGGAGACTTGCGTTTTAGAGAGGCCATTTATTACTGCTATTGTGCGATCGTGGGTGCTTTGCGCTGGCGTACTTGATGATAGCTACTAGTTTT
>JAAUOZ010000047.1 GCA_012034655.1 Leptolyngbyaceae cyanobacterium CSU_1_3
CGTGGGTGAGGCAAGACCACCTTGCAGTGGACGGAATGATTGAATCCACGTTCCTAGGGGCGAGAAGCGATCGTACCTGTTGCTTTGGGCATCTTAAGAACACTGTGCCCCAGGTAGAGGGCGATCGTCCTCTCTGCAATCTCATGTCAAATCAGAAAGTTCCTCTTGATGCTCTGCAAAAAATTCGTCAGTATATTCACAGCGCGCTGACACTACCAAACTCTGAAAACTACCCCAGACAACCTTCTACCCAAGACGAGGAACTTCCAAAACCAAACTCGATCGCTAGTCTGGGAGACTTATTTCACTTTGGCGGCACTCCGGGGGAGACGATTCATATCCCCAACACCCAGGGGCAGTGGTTCATCAGCGCAACCAATCCAGGATCAGTGATCGCTAAACTGCCCGGACTTCAACTCAAACCAGAAATTCGCCTAGTCAGCTATCTCTATCGCCTAGGAGAGAATGGGATCAACGTCACTTGGGCAGTTCCAGCAGCGCTGAGCACCACGGCTCACCTTGAAGAGGCGCTGAGAATGTGTGGCGGACAAGACAACCCACCCACCCCAGAGGGGGCGCTGAGAGATTTTATGGAGGCAATAGAGGGCGATCGTTCCCCCATGTCCTACGTGATTGCCTCATCCTGCGCCGTGAACTTTTAGAACTTGGAGCCTTGGGCAAAACATCCCTCTGGGCAACCCATCAACTAATCGACACGCCTCCTCAACAACCTCACTGGCAATGGCGCATCGACAGCATCAAGAATCTCTCCCCCAAAGTTCGCCTCCTTCCCGATGGCAAGGCGGTTCTAGAATTTTTTACCCAGCGCAAGTCTTCGCCCACGGCCATCTTTCAGCATCTCGATCAATACGCCCCTCGCACCTACCAGGCCCAGTGTCTCGATCGAGTCATTGCGATCGTTGCCACTCCCTCAAAGGTCTAAACCCTTTCTCGGTCTAAACCCTTTCTCGCTCATCCTTCTCTTCCCTAATTTCCCAACGCCACTGGCGGAAAGGTCACTGAAGTCACCGCGCCCGGCGCACCCAATGGTTTAGCAGTCGTATTGTTGAACGAGGCCGAAACCGCCCCCGCATTGCCCGAACTGATCACAACCTGCTGCCTTCCTGACCAGCTTTTCTGGGTTCCCTTGGGCAAAGTTCCTTCATATTCCAGCTTTCCATCTACCCGCACTTCTACCCAACTTTCGTCGGTGAGGTTGACCTTGACCTCAACAGGGCCAGCAATAGTAGAGGATAGAGTGGACTTAGGTGACGCAGCAGCATTAGAAGGTGGTGCGCTCACAATAGGGCTAGGAGCCGTCGTCGATCGTAAATTGGGTGACGCAGCCTCACTAGAAATCGGCTTGGGCGAAGCTTTGGGAATAGGTTTTGAGCTAGATGACGAATTTGAGTTAGGTGGCGAAATAGCAGCGATGGAATTTTGGGCAGAATTGGGCTTGGGCGGCTCTGCAACCTTGGGGCGTGCCAAACTGGACACAATCATGCCGAGTGCTCCTACCCCGACCATGCCGCCCAAAATATATAGCCAGTAAGGTTTTTGCCCTAAGTCTAAGGTAGAAGAAACTTCTTCGGGCGGGTGCTGGGGGGCATCCATCAAACTCGGTTTAGGGGGGGCGGGCTGTTGCTCAATTGAGAACCCCTGCGACAGGGCACTGCCATCTAGCCCCAAGGCATCCGCATAGCGGCGAATAAACCCCTGGACGAAGATCGGCTCTGGTAAAAGATCCATGCGCCCAGCATCGATCGCACTCAACAACCGCATGGGAATATAGGTTTTTGCCGCAATTTCTTCAAGGGACACTGACCTCGCTTGACGCTCCTGGCTGAGTTTCGTCCCAATTTCTCGAAGCTGCTCTGCTTGCTCCGATGATTCCAAATACTCCACACTTCCCCCTCTGCTTTCACAGCTTAAATTCAGAACTCTATAGAACGATAGAACAGCACATACGGTATCAGTCAAGGGTGATAGCTTGGTATCACTGTGGTGCAAAATTTTAAGATGGTTTCAGTATGGGGGAGAAAGGCATTAAGAAATGTAAAGAAAGTTGCAGCATTTTGCGCCTAAACATAGACCCTGCCTGCGGGGATCGACTCGATGCAGTGAGACAGTGAGCGCTGCTGACTCAGAAAATTCTTAGGATCAGTTTTCTTCCTTGAGAATGACCTGAAAATTCGACAATCGCGGCAAAATCAACAGGCAAGTTGTTTGAACTGATTTCTGGTTTCTATGAAAATTGACCATGTTCATTTTTATGTGAGAGATGCGATCGCATCAAGAAATTGGTTTGTGAGCAAGATGGGGTTTCAGGCGATGGGTTCTGAGGGCGATCGACACACGCAGACAGAGGTGGTCGCCCAGGGATCAATTTGTTTTCGGTTGTCTTCGCCGACAAGTGCGTCTGGCCCGGTTTTTGAATTTTTGCAGCAGCACCCACCCGGAGTGGTAGATGTCGCATTTAGGGTGCGGGATGTGGCAGCCGTGATCGAACGGGCGATCGCTCAGGGTGCAACGGTGCTGCAACCCATTCGGCAATCAGCATCTGGCACGTCAGCCCAAATCGCCGCCTGGGGAACCCTACACCACACTTTGCTGGAGCAATTCTCTGATCTCCGACCTTGCACCCCCGACCCCGCCGTTACCGAGATCGATCATGTCGTCTTGAATGTGGCGGTCGGAGAGCTAGAAAAAGCGGCTGCCTGGTATGAGACGGTGTTTGAGTTTCAGCCTCAGCAGAGGTTTGCGATTCAGACAGCACGATCGGGCTTGTGTAGTCGCGTCATGCAGCATCCCCAGAGTTCGGTAAGGTTGCCCATCAATGAGCCGACCTCAGACAGTTCGCAGATTCAAGAATTTCTGGAGCTAAATCGCGGGGCGGGGATACAGCATATTGCCTTGCATACGCCAGATATTGTGAAGGCGATCGCCCGTTTTCGCAAATTGGGTCTTTCGTTTTTGCAGGTTCCCCTCAGCTACTACACCCAACTTCGGCAACGACCCAATAGAATGCTTTCTGAAACAAAATTTCGTCAAATTCAAGCCCAAGAGCTTCTGGTCGATTGGCCGCCTGATCAGCCCGAAGGCATTTTGCTGCAAACTTTTACCCAGCCGATTTTCGAGTGCCCCACTTTCTTCTTTGAGGTGATTGAGCGTCAGAGCTATCGAGTAGACGATCGCCTTTTGCAGGCGCAGGGGTTTGGGGAGGGAAATTTTCGGGCGCTGTTTGAAGCGATGGAGCAAGAGCAGCTTAAGCGGGCAGTTGCGATCGCAACCCTGATTGACTGACAAAACTCGATGCTTCACCTACTGGTTTGAAAAGAAGGGTAAAACTTGCTAGTTCACAACACGATCGAGCAACCTGACTGCCCCACTGCCCGGAGGGACATCCTGCCTGTTGCAGGCAGAATCCCTTGATCCCTTTGTTTTTAAGCTTCCTCAACTTCTGGCAGTTCTGAAGTCTCCGCTTCTTCAAATTGCGTTGCTTCCCTGTCCTCTAGCGGCGCTTCCGAAGACTCCTCCTCGTCCTCATACTCCTCGTCTTCATATTCTTCATATTCTTCGTACTCTGCTGCCTCAGCATCCGCTTTTTCTTGAGCGATTCGACGGGCCTCTGCCGCCGCTTCAATTTTTTGGTTTTCAGCCTCGTAGTCGTATTTGGCGATGTCTTTGATGTCGATCTTCCAACCCGTTAGGCGAGCAGCAAGGCGAACGTTTTGGCCCTCTTTGCCGATCGCCAGACTCAGTTGATCTTCCGCCACCAGCACATGCGCCTGTCGCCCATCAGGATCGACTAACCGCACCTCATCGACCCGCGCCGGGCTGAGTCCATTAGAAATGTAGGTCGAAGGATCAGGCGACCAGCGAATCACATCAATCTTTTCACCGCGCAGTTCGTTGACCACCGCTTGAATTCGCGAACCCCGTGCCCCAATGCACGCACCCACCGGATCAACGTCTCGCTCTAGGGTATCAACGGCAATTTTGGTACGAGGCCCAACATAGCGAGAAGGGGGATTTGCCTCCCGTGCGACTGCCACAATTCGCACAATATCATCCTGAATTTCGGGTACTTCATTCTCAAACAGGTAAACCACTAGCCCCGCATCAGCTCTCGATACGAGTAGTTGGGGACCTCGATGGGAGCCTTCACTGACCTTTTTGAGGTAAACCCTAAAAGTGGCGTTGGCCCGATAGTTATCGTTGGGCAGTTGGTCGCGCTTGAGGAGTTCTGCTTCGACTTCGGGCTGCCCAAAGCCGCTAGTCACCGCCATAATCACTGACTGCCGCTCAAATCGCAGAACTCTAGCTTGCAGAATTGTGCCTTCTAGCTCCTGGAACTCTTCTTGAACCAGCTTGCGTTGTTGATCTCGTAGTTTCTGAGCCAGAACTTGCTTTGCCTGAATGGCCGCCATCCGGCCAAATTCACCTTTGTCAGGCGTAACATCTAACACTACTGTGTCACCCAGTTGGGCTTCGGCCGCCACTTCTTGAACTTCTCGGAGTCCAATTTGGTGGTCTGGGTTGCCCACTTCTTCGACGATCGTCTTCGTCGCCAAGACGCGAAAGCCTTCTTCTTCGATGTCTAGCTCGACCTCAAAGTTGTCGAAATAATCTTCCTCAAAGTGAGGATCATCAATGCGCTGGGTGCGGCGAAATCGCTCGTAGCCTTTTACTAGCGCTTCTCGCAGAGCAGTTTGAACAGAATGCTTCGGCAGGTTGCGATCGCGGCTGATGCCGTCAATCATGTCTTTGAGTCCAGGCAGTTCGACCATTGACATAGAAAAATCTCCGTAAATATTAGATTGTTGAGAGAATTAATGGAGGAGGGAGGGGCTGCTCGCCCTATTCTTCTCCTTCAGCCAGCAAGACGCTGGCGATCAAATCACGGGGAATGGCGATCGAGCGACCTTTTTGGTTGAGATACACTGCTTTCTCATCGCGCTTGATCAAGTTACCCGTCCATTCAGTGTGGCCGTGATAGGGGGCTGACGTGCTGATGATGGCAGGAAAGCCACGAAACGAAATAAACTCGCGATCGGTCGTGAGCGATCGCGAAATGCCAGGGCTGGAAACCTCTAACACATAAGCATCAGGGAGAATTTCGGCTTCGTCTAAGGCAGTTTCTAAGGCACGACTCATTTGCTCACAGTCTTCTAGCCCAGTGTCATCGTGCTTGTTCCGCACGTCTACCCGCAACACAGGCGGACTCTGGTGAGTATGAAAAACGGCTGCAACGACCTCTAAGCCCAGTAAATCTGCGACCGGGGCAGCAAGGTCAAGGATTTGAGGGATTAAAGGGTGCGTCATCTGAGATACTTCTCCAAATAAAAAAAGTGGGTCACTTTGCCCACTTCTCATGAAATTATTCATTTCATGAAACTCGGTGACGAACAGCAAGCCGTTCCTCCTAGCCTCTAGTTTAGCGGATGGATCTCATAGAGTGGCGTGTTTTTTGAGGGACGAGGGATAAAGTAATGGGGGTCTTCAGTCCTCTGTCTTAGCCTTAGTGGAGTTACGATGGTTCAGAATTCCAACGATCGCAATTCACTCAGGTTCGATCGCTGGAATTTCGATCGCGAGCCTTGCGCGATCATCAAAATTGGTTCTATCATAGAAAGCTGTGTCGAATTAGAGCAAACCCATGCCCAAGCTGAAATCCCGTAAAGCTGCTGCCAAGCGCTTCAAAGCAACTGGAAGTGGCAAAATTATGCGCCGCAGCACTCACAGAAAGCACCTGTTAGAACATAAAAGTCCCGGTCGTAGACGACGACTCGCGGGTATGTTTGTCGTCGATGAGCGCGACGCAGGCAATGTTCGGGCGATGCTGCCTTATCTATAAAGTGACGGGCGTGTCGATACTCTAGCCTCAAGACCAGAATCAACCTTAGGAAAACTGAACAATGACACGGGTAAAGCGCGGTAATGTTGCTCGAAAGCGCCGCAAAAAAATTCTCAAACTAGCAAAGGGTTTCCGTGGTTCTCATGGAAGCCTGTTTCGGACTGCTAACCAGCAGGTGATGAAGGCTCTGCGAAACGCCTACCGCGATCGCCGCAAACGGAAGCGTGATTTTCGTCGCCTGTGGATCACTCGCATCAACGCCGCCGCTCGGATGCACGGCTTGAGCTACAGCCAACTGATTGGCAACCTCAAAAAAGCCGAGGTTGAGATCAACCGCAAAATGCTGGCTCAGTTGGCAGTGCTTGACCCAGAAGGATTTGCAAAGGTGCTAGAACTGGCAAAACAAGCCAGGTAGATTGGCAGGTATATGCACAGCAGTTCCAGGAGTTGGATGCTGAAGGTCACTTTTAGAGTCTTCGGGCTTTCTTTATGGGGGACGCAGTTTCTGTGCCCCCTTCAACTTTTGGGGGCAGATTTGCCGACGATCGTTCAGCGTGGCCACCTGATCGTCGGCGTGAAGGACAACCTGCGCCCACTTGGGTTTCGAGATGCCCAGGGAAATTTACAAGGGCTAGAAATTGAGATTGCCCAGCGACTTGCAGAGGAGATTTTTGGTCAGCCAGGGGCGATCGTTCTCAAGCCTGTCCAGAATCACGATCGGCTGTCAGTAGTGATGAAGGGCCAGGTGGATGTAACGATCGCCAAGGTCACTGCCACGCCAGCCCGTTCTCGGATCGTCGCCTTTAGTACTCCCTACTATTTGGATGGAACGGCGATCGTGACCCAACGGCTAGACATTCAGACCGCCTCCGATTTGGCAAACCAGTCGATCGCCGTGCTCAACAATTCCAGTACGATCGCAGTTCTTCGCTACCGTTTGCCGCAGTCCAAATTGGTTGGGGTCGATTCCTACGAGGCAGGGCAGAAGCTGCTGGCATCGGGCAAGGCGATCGCCTTTGCCGCTGACCAGAGTGTCTTGAGTGGTTGGGTGCAAGAGTTTCCACACTATCGCCTTTTGCCGTTGCGTCTTTCGGCTGAGCCGCTTTGCATTGTTTTGCCCAAAGGGGTGCAGTATGATGCGCTGCGCCAGCGAGTTGACCGCACGATCGCTCGGTGGAAATCTGAAGGATGGCTTCAGAAACGAGCGATCAAATGGGGGCTGCCTTGGGATAATTTGGGAATAGAGCGTCGAGAAAACCTTTAACATCACGAGTAAAAGACCTATGGAGAGCTATCTTCCGATCGTTTACATTTCATTTTTACTGGCGCTATTAGCCATTGCGAGTGTGGCAGTTTTTCGTCAAGTGCTGAAGACTCGTCGCATCGAAAATGCCCTATCTCGCCTCCAAAGCAAGCTCAGCAAAGAGAAAGGGACGGCTCTAGAATATTACGAGTTAGGCAGCATTTTGCTTGATAAGCGGCTATATGTGCAAGCGATCGCCCAGTTTCAAAAAGCAATTAAACTCGAAACCTTAGAAGGCACAGAATTAGGTGCAGTTTACAATGCACTAGGTTTCACATACTTTGCTCAAGAGCAATACGATCTAGCGATTCGCAACTATAAAGAAGCCCTCAAATCGTCTCCTGAGTATGTAACTGCTCTCAATAATCTGGGCCATGCCTACGAGCGCAAACAACTTGCAACCCAAGCCTTAGAAATGTACGAGCAAGCCCTTAGCTATGATGCCAACAACTCAACGGCCAAGCGCCGTGCCGAATCTTTGAAAAAGCGAATGGTAACTTCTGCCTAAAGTCTGCTCAAAACAAAAGGTCAACATCAGCGAAGGATGGATGCTCAGTATTTTTGAAACTGAGCATCCATTTTTTTTGCTTTCGGCAGCTACGAAGACTTGCAGATTCCGCAAGTTCTCAGTAGGAGAAACCGTAGGCGTGTTTCTGTCCAAATCTAGTCATCTGTCAAGAATTTTTTGAGGGGCTGAAAACCCCTTCAAAACAGTCTTTCCCCATTTCCACTTCGTCAATTAAAGTCTGACAGGCTAATACTAATAAGAGCGAGTTGCCGTGTTAACCGGAGCCTGATCAGGCGCACTCGTCGATCGATTCTCAACGGGTAGAACGGGCGCTGTGGTCGGGGCTAAAACTGGGGCCAAAACTGGAGAAGAACGAGTGTTTGGGGGCGTTGTTCCCACTGCGTTAGGCGTTGGGGCCGGAACCGGAGGAGCCACGGGTGCTTGAACAGGCGCGACAACAGGAGCCTGCACTGGAGCTTGGACTGGAGCTTGAACTGGAGCCTGTATCGGAGCCTGCACCGGAGGTTGAACCGGAGCCTGTATCGGAGCAATGATCGCAGCCGGCGGTGTAGGAACAGGGGTAACACGATCGCCGGGTGGCTGAGGTGAGGGATTAACTGGCGGAGTAGGAGGGGTTGAGATCGGCGGAGCAGGAGGAGTTGGCGGATCACCGGGTAAGTTGGAAACCGGCGGCTGAGGCGGTTGAGACGGCGGCGTTACACTCGGTGGACTGGGAACTGGAGGGGCTGTAGGCGGAGTGAGATCGACAATCGGCTTCCCGCTTAGGTTGTCTCGTTGAGAGGGATCATCTGGGCGAGTAGGGGGTTGAAGCTTGACAGGAGCAAGGGTATTTGGGTCTTTTGCTAGCGTTGCAGGGTCCACAAAGAACTCGGAGGAGATCGGCGACAAAGTAACAAACTTGGGATTTCCAGCCGCACTACTGCCCTGACTAGGAATTTTTGCCTGCTCTTGATAGGCTTCAGACGTTTCACCCTGGACAGCAGCAATGTCTGGATCTGAATTCGCACCCCCTTGTTGGGTTAGATCTAGCCCCCTTACCAGGTCGCTGGTTTCGTAGAAAGTTTTTAGATCAAATTCGTAAAGCCGCTGAATCTTGTCTCGGACGATCACAACCATTTGACCCGCTTTGAGGTTTTGGACGGAGCCATCGCTGCTAGTGATCTCCATCGGGCCAGCAGGGTTGTTGGTGAGCGCACCGACGATCGTAGTTTTGGTCGCCTCGTCGTAACGAACAAACAACGCTGATCCTCGGATGCCTGCCGAGGTATTGGGCGTTTGGACGTTCGTTCTGCCGCGCCCCGGCGGGATCAGCAGCAACAGAGTCCCATTCGAGAGACGAAAATCACGAGTGCCAGGGGTAAACCGGAAAAGGGCAAGTTCTCCTACCCGTGCCAGAGAGCCATCATTGAAGCGAAGTTCGGCACGGGACGATCGCGCCGTGGACAGGGCATCTCCTGGCTGCATCAAATCTCTCAGCCTAGCCTCTCGGGCCTTCTGGCTCTGAGGAACCAGCCTGACTTTCCTCACTAATGCTTGGATGGTGGCCTTGCTCAGGGGAGTTGAGGCATAGACGGATCGAGGGGTTAAGGCTGTGCCGAACCCGCAAAAAACGATCGTGGTGACGACGAGGAACAGTTTGCGAGACATAGACGCTCCGAGGGCAGAAGGATACTAAGGCCACCAAGCTCAGTTAAGCAGTTTCAGTGCTCAAGGACTTACTAGATCAAAACTTTACAGGAACTTGGGATTTAAGCGCTAGATGCTTAGGTAAAAATACAGACTTACTCTTTACCAATACTTTACATCCACTACTGAAAAGATGGAATCATCTCCGACATCTTTAAGAATTCTTCATCAAGAATTCAGTGAAATTGGCCTGTATTCATCAGGTAACTTAGATAGGGTATGCAAATGTTCCTGAAGTGTGGGGCGACGAGTGTGGGCTTGGATGAAGTAATGGTGAGGATGAGCAAACAATTGTCCTCTCAGAAAAACAGGGTTCAGATCCCACGGATCACACAAAACCGCGATTTGGAAGATGGAGCAGGCAGACCTCCCTAGGTGAAAGTTTTATAGGTAAGGGTTTTATAGGGGGAAGTTTGGTGTGGGGGAGCTTTGCGATCGCGCTGCCCGCTTGGTCCTTACCGATACCTAGCACTTACGTAGAACCCGATTCATTAGATGCAGCGCTTTTGACCTGGAATACACCGATCAAGTCAGCTTTTCTATGGAATCACCCCCTCGCTAAGTTCATTACTGAAGCCGATCAGTTAGAAGCTGAACTTACACCCTTGACACTACAGCAAACTAACACTTCATCCTCCAGTCAGGCATCCGAGCAAACGGCGAAATTTCTCTCTGATCGAAGTCAGATATCTTACAGAGCGGTCGATCTTCAGGCGCAACCCATCCCTGAGGGTTGGTTCACGATCGTGGATCGCCACCCTGCTGCTGAGAAAGCGATCGATCCCACTAGCGCCTCTAAAAAGCGAGATTTTTTCAATGATTTCGCGCAGTCACCCGAACTCGATCTCATCACTGCCAATGGGGAATGGAATCTGCTCAGCGATTTTGCACAATCGCCAGAACTCGATCGAGGCTGCTGGTTTCCGTCGTCTGCTCAGAAGAACTGTAGCTTTACTACGTGGCCGGGGCTGCTAAGTCAAGCCGCTCCTGTTGATTCCGAGTTGGGGACGCTTGAATTGCGGCAGGAATTGAGACCAGGAGACCCTGAGTTAGGAACTTTGCAGTTGAAGCCGTTGACGTTGCCTGCGGCACTTGATCCAGAGTTGGGTAATATCAGTCCCCTTCAGGAAATTCCCATCGAAAAGCCACCCGCCCCAACGGTGGCCAAACAGCCGTCGGTTTATCTGCTGGCCAGGGCTGATTATTTCAAAACCTCAAATGTGTTTTCTGGGGTCGATCCGGTAGGGGATGGGCTGATACGATCGGGCTTGACTTTGTTTTACGCTCCTGCGATCGGTTCTCGCACTTATTTGATCACATCGATCGATGCAAATTTGATTCGCTACACCAGTCTCGGTTCTACCAATAATCGAATTGGCACAGCAACATTTGGGTCTCTCAACTACAACGAGTTGCGATTTCGGGCGGGGATCTGGCAGCAGTTTTCGCCTCGGATGTCTGGCGAAATTGGCTGGAGCAACCAGCAGCTATTCACCACGCGGGAAGGGCTAAAGGATGCCCTACGAGGCGATCGATTTCTCAATGATCATTCAATTCGGCTAGAGCTTAGTCGGCAAGATCCTCTTTCCTCCAAGCTTTCGTTGAGTACGTTCTATCAATTTCGGGCGAGTTTTGCTGATCCGAGAGATCGCAATCGATTGATCAATTCACTGATTGCCTCACTGAGCTACACCCTGTCTCCTAGCTTACAGACGGCTCTAGATTATCAGGTCGCATGGTCGCACTTTACACAGCAGCCACGGGATGATGTCTATCACCAACTGGTGGGTCGTCTCACCTATACGGTGACTCCTCAGAGCCAGTTGAATCTATTTGGAGGATTTAGTTTTGGCAGTTCTTCAGATTCGAGTATTAATTTTGACGGCGTAATTTTTGGCGTAGGCTTGGTGATTAACGCGCCGTTGTTTTAGCGGCATTGAATTCACGCTTCTTGGGGAGAAAGGTTGACAAAGCTCTCGCCCCACTTCGTGAGGAGGGCTGTCCGAATTCACACAGGCGGTCTACTCAGTGAGGTCGATCGTGGGTCGTAAATTGACAGTGAGGGCAGTCATATCTTTGAACCAGCAAGTTTTACTATCGAAATACTCGCATCACATCCAAAACAAACCCCGGCAGCACGTCTTCACCCGTTAGCCTATCGGGTGAGGAAATGGTTTCTACGGGCTGTCCTGGGCGATAAATTTTTGCCTGGGGCGTTTGTGGATCGAGCAACCAGCCTAATCGAACTCCATTCTCAAGGTATTCCTGCATTTTTGCTTCTAGAGTCGCTAGGGAGTCTGTTTTAGATCGCAACTCTACGACAAAATCGGGCGCAATCGGGGCAAACCCTTCTTTTTGGGAGGGAGTGAGGGCATTCCAGCGATCGTTCAACACCCAGGCAGCATCCGGAGAACGGTCAGCCCCATTCGGCAATTTGAACCCGGTTGAAGAATCAAACCCAACCCCCAAACCAGTCTGTTCTGTCCAGTTCCATAGCTGTCCAGAGAGGCTAAAGTTACGCTTCCCAGTTTCTCCACCCGTGGGGGACATAATCACTAGCTCTCCTGTTGCAGTGCGCTCAAACCGTAGCTCTGGGTTGTGTTGGCAAAGCTGGTAGAACTGGTGATCTGTCAGGTCGATCGTCGGTCGTAAATTGACAGTGAGGGCGGTCATATCTTTGCCTCGATTCTCAGCTATTGGGTAGCTTAACAAAACCTGGATTCGATGCCTTTTGAAGTCCCTCGCCGTGGAGAGCTATTTATTAGGCAGATCTTGCTAGAATCCTGGTCTGGCAGGAATTTTCTTAGATGCGTTTTTTAAGAGTTGATCCAGTTATATCGAGGCTTTCAGCGACTTTTGCGTAATGGATAGAGTTGGGAGAAGGACTGAGGGGATGAGGGCGAAGATCTCCGGCATTGATCAATCCACATTCCATCCACATTCCTAAGTACGCCCACTTCTGCGTACTGTCCAGTGTCACCTCGCCACCTCTTAAATATTACATAGCCTACGATGGCTGCTAGTGCCTTCCCATTTAGTTAGACGAAAATTTTGTCGATCGCCTATGGAAATTAACCACCGTCGCTGCATCAGTTGCCGCAAAATCGCCCAAAAATCAGAATTTTGGCGCATCGTCAGAGAGCACACAGACCATACGATCGTCCTCGACCAGGGTATGGGACGCTCCGCCTATCTCTGCCCCACGGCCGACTGCCTCAAAGCTGCCCAAAAAAAGATCGCCTCAGCCGAGTCCTCAAAGCCCCCATCCCCGATCAGGTTTACCAGACCCTACATCAGCGCCTCCCCCCCCTTGCCCTAGACTCTCCCCTCAGCCGACCAATCTAACCGTCCATAAAAACTACGATATGATAGACAAAGGGCATCAAAACGACCTACCCAACGCCACCCTTTGCAAGACCATGCCAGTCATGATTAAGCAAATCATATAGAAGTCGAATCAAGCTAAAAGATTACCTAATGCGTAGCTCCTGCACCGCGATCGCCCAACAATGCCGCTAGGCTGAGGTATGTCTTGACTATTCATGGCAAACTTGGTTGAATGGATGCACCTTACGTGCAACGTGTTTGCTACTAAGCTTCGCGCAGTGGTCTTTCGATGCCACTCACCCCTTGCCCAACCCATCGCCATTCTGAACCCTGTAGGAGATTGCAAAGCTTGATTGACTCTGAGGTAAAACGTCTTCCCCCTAACTAACATCCCTCCAGCTTAAGACTGTCATCTACAGTCCCCAGCCCTGAGTTGCGGCTACTGACGTTTAGAGTTTCATTCAACCGTCGTTAATACAGCGTGAGGCAGTGCGAGAATAGAGATATCTTCCATCACAAATTGTGAGAGAATCAGCCCGCTAGGCTGCTGAGACGCTTAGATTTGTGCAAAATAAAGTTAAACCTGTTTACAGTGTGCAACAGTTCGTATTGTGAAGAACTGTTGAATCAAAACCAGCCGCTCCCGAAGGCTTCCCATTCTTAGCGCAGCAATGTTCTCAGAAAGAAGCTCTACAAGTTGCGGAATATAGCCAACCCAGAACGAATGTAGTTTTAGTCAAATACAGAAGGCAACTATGTGACAACTGGAATCGAATCGAGGGAAGAGTGGATGAACAACGGCAAAGTCAGAATTTACGAGTTATCACGAGAATTGAACTTGGACAATAGAGATCTTCTCGCAATTTGCGAACAACTAAATATTTCCGTCAAGAGTCACAGCAGCACCATCTCAGAAGGCGAGGCAGAGCAAATCCGCGCTGCCGCTGAAAAATACGTCGCCACCCATCCTCCTTCTCCAAAGTCAAGCCCTAGTCGTCCGACGACCAGTTCACAACCTGCCGAGTCTAAAAAGAAAACGCCCTTGAATATTCAGAAAAAACAGCAAATTCTAGAAATTCGCCGACCCATTACGCGATCGACTACCGACCAGCCAGAGCTACGGACTCCTCCTGTCGCCCCTACCTCGCCTCCCTCAAGCTCGGCTCCCAAGCCAGAGCCTAGTCGTCCCGCTCGTCCTGCTGCTGAATCAGAGCCAGCCGCCCCTGTCGAGACGGCTGCTCTTGAGCCGGTGAGCACCCCACCCTTCGAGGAAGCAAACATTGCAGCGATCGCTCCACCCGAAACTGCACCCCAAATTGCACCCCAAATTGCACCCATTGAAGTGGCAGAGCCAGAGCCGATGGAGGCCCTTCAGCCGCCTAGCGCGCCCGCTTCGCCCCCTGTGGTTGAGGTGCAAACCCCTCCCCAACTCCCAGCAAAGCCAGCCATTGCGTCGTCTGCCAAACCTGGGTTAACCAATAAACCCCTGCTCAAACGCGACAAGACAACCCCTCCTCAGCCCAGCCCTAAGTCCAGCGATCGTCGAGAGGGCGCTCCTCCCAGAGAAGGAGCCAAACCAGGGAGTGCCGCATCTCCTAGTGGCAATCGTCGCCCCGCGCCGGCCAAGCCTACCGAGGAACGTACAACCCCGCGCCCTCAGATCATGGAGTTGCGCCGTCCGAAACCTGTCCAGTCTCCCCAAGAAGTGGCAGCTTTGGCAGACAGTGCAGTTTCAGGGCAACCTGTGCTGCGCGTCAATAGACCCGTTAGACCGGGTGATGCTCCTGCGGCTCCGGGGAGTGTAGGTGCTGCTGATTTGCTCCTCAATAAGCCCACCCCTCCTCGACCCAAGCGCTCTAAAGGCTGGGAAGAAGAAGAAGAAGAGGTGCAAGAGCTTTCGGAGAAAGCAAAGCAATTGGCTGCTAAGGGCAAGCGACGTGCTCAACCCAAAATCGATGAAGACGACGAAGAGGATCTAGATGCTCTGCTGGATGCTTCGATCGTTGATCCGGCTCAGGTCAGCATTTCCCTGGCTCGCCCAGCCCGGCCCAAGAGTCTCCCAGGGCAGCAAACACGGGTGGCTGCGGCTCCTACGCCAGTTGCCCCACAGCGCAAAAAGCCCGGTAGTGGTAGCAGTATGCGCGATCGCCGCGATCGTCGTGAACAAGAAGCCAAGGTTGAGCGTCCTGAAAAAATTACGCTCACCGGCGGGCTAACCGTCCAAGACTTGGCAACCAGGCTGACCGTCCCGGCCACCGAAGTGATCACCAAGCTATTCATGAAAGGCATTGCCGCGACGATCACCCAAACCCTAGACATCGTGACGGCCACAATGGTGGCTGAAGAATACAGCATCGAAGTCGAGGCCGGCGAGAAGGAACAGGCCGCCCGCAAGGTGACAGAAATGGTTGGTATCGAGGATCTCGACCACCTCCTGCGCCGTCCGCCTGTCGTCACCATCATGGGTCACGTTGACCACGGTAAAACGACCCTACTCGACTCGATTCGCAAAACAAAGGTGGCTCAAGGCGAAGCTGGGGGGATCACCCAACATATCGGTGCATACCACGTCGATATGGAGCACAACGGCGAAACTCAGCAGGTTGTGTTCTTAGATACGCCTGGTCACGAAGCCTTCACCGCCATGCGAGCACGGGGCGCACGGGTGACAGACATTGCCATTCTTGTGGTGGCCGCCGACGATGGGGTACAGCCACAAACCATTGAGGCAATCAGCCACGCCAAAGCTGCCAAGGTTCCTATTGTGGTCGCCATCAACAAAATCGACAAAGAAGGGGCACAGCCCGATCGCGTCAAACAAGAACTAACGGAATACCAGTTAGTTCCTGAGGAATGGGGCGGCGATACTATCATGGTTCCGGTTAGCGCCATGAACGGCGAAAATCTGGATACTCTGCTAGAGATGATCTTGCTGGTCTCAGAGGTCGAAGATTTGACGGCAAACCCCGATCGGCTGCCAAGGGAACCGTGATCGAAGCACACCTCGACAAAGCCAAAGGCCCCGTTGCCACGCTGCTGATCCAGAACGGAACGCTGCGGGTGGGGGATGTGCTAGTGGCTGGGTCGTCGTTGGGTAAAGTCCGGGCGATGGTGGACGATCGCGGACACCGGGTGCAAGTCGCTTCTCCCTCGTTTGCAGTGGAGGTGCTCGGCTTAAGTGACGTGCCGGCTGCTGGCGACGAGTTTGAGGTCTTCCAGGATGAGAAAGATGCTCGTGCTGTTGCGTCCGATCGGGCCGACGAGCAGCGCCAGTCTCGGCTGTTGGCTGCTATGTCTTCGCGTCGAGTCAGCTTGAATACCTTATCTGCTAAGGCACAAGAGGGTGAACTCAAGGAGTTGAATCTCGTCCTTAAGGCCGATGTGCAAGGCTCAGTTGAGGCGATTCTCGGTGCTCTGCGGCAACTTCCTCAGGGCGAAGTTCAGGTGCGCGTTCTCTTCTCGGCTCCTGGTGAAATTTCAGAAACAGACGTTGACCTGGCAGCAGCGAGCGACGCAGTGATCATTGGCTTCAACACAACTCTGGCAACGGGCGCACGCCAAGCGGCCGACCGAGCAGGGGTAGATGTTCGCGACTACAACATCATCTACAAGCTGTTGGATGATGTCCAGGGGGCTATGGAAGGTCTACTAGAACCCGAAATGGTCGAGGAAGCGCTGGGGCAAGTAGAAGTTCGAGCGGTCTTCCCGGTGGGTCGAGGTGCGGTTGCAGGATGTTATGTGCTATCGGGCAAAATCATTCGTAACTGTAAGGTGAGGGTGCGTCGTGGCGACAAGCTGCTGCACGAAGGCAACCTTGACTCGCTGAAGCGGATGAAAGAAGACGCGCGAGAAGTCAATGCAGGCTACGAATGTGGTATCGGTCTAGATAACTTTAGCGCCTGGGAACTGGGCGACGTGATCGAAGCTTACCGTATGATCTCGAAGCGCCGAACCCTGGCTAAATAGAGCGGCTCGACCCCTAGTGGTTTGTCAGTTTTGATTTTGTGCCTTCGGGTGAGGTGAGGGTTGTTAGTTTGTGAGTTAAAAATTCACAAACTAAGTCTTGACAGACCACTAGGGCGATTTCTAAAAAAAGAGATGACCTTCGACCTTTGCCCTTTGACTATTGCTCAGGGCGCAAGCTGGGGTCGAAGTCGAAGACGACGGGTCACTTATTGGCTAGAAATCTCGTAGATTCAATTTAAAATAATCTTGAAATAATCAGTGGGGCATACATGACGTGTGCCCCATTTTTTTGATAATAGAATTTATGGCTTTGGCTGCACCATTTTAGGGCGTGTCATCCATTCGCTTTGAACCCCGTCCAGCACTGAATTTCAATGCTTCAATTCTACCTCTCAATTGTTTATTGTGTTTATTGATCGGGAACGATCGTAGGGGCAATTCCCCTTGCCCAAAGCTTCAGGGTAGAAGGGCACTACCCCTGCCGTCGCCGCACCCTTGAGACACCACGCGATGTTGGTTCAATACTGCTGAATGCTTGACTCCAAATGAGTCTTGATTTTAGTGAATGACAGACCCTAAGTTTCTGTGACTCTAGCTGTCAGTTAATTTTCGACTTTATTGAGTCGAAAATGCCTGTTGAGAGCGGGTGAAAATTTGAAAAGATTTATTCCTAGAAGGTCTTTGAAGCACGGGCGATCGAGCACAATAGTTGCGTAACTTCTTGGCAAGCCATGTAGCCAGAATTGCTCCTGTCATCTGAGTGCTGTAAGTTTTTGCGGAGGGAAGCTCTATGTCACATCCTGAATGGTCTGATTCATCGCGTCGTCCGTTGCCAGTGATTTTAGTGCGCGGATTTGGGGGCATCGACACGATCGATGAACGAAAACTCACCTATCAAGGGTTCAATGATGGCAGTGTCTATCCACAGAAGCGAGGCGAAAATTATATTTACGAAGGGCTGATTTTGCGGTTCATGAAGTCTGATTGGCGATATCAAGATGCCACAAATGTTGTGGGCTACTATGCCAACGAGATTACGGCTCCGCGGGTGATCCCAGATGCGCTAAAAGTGTTTGATCCAAGTTTCTTTCAGGGCAAGGTGATTATCGACCCGGCGATGGCGCTGCGGCTGTTGCAATCGAAGGATGATCTCTGCCACAGCTTGTGGGTGTTTCGCTATTATGACCTGGGCGATCGCAGATTCTCGGTATACGGCGAGGCCTTGGTGCGGCTGATCGAATTCATTCGAGCGCTGATTAAAGTCAAGCAAGGGATCAGCGCCAAAGTCAACGTTCTGGCGCACTCTATGGGCGGTCTGGTAGTGCGAGACGCAGTGCAACGGGCCTATCCCAAACGGGGAGAACGCGCCGATCAATCGATTAACAAAATTGTGACGTTGGGCACACCACACAAGGGCATCGTGTTTCAGTTGGTGCGGGAGTTTCGCTGGCTCAATCTCGAATCTGCCAATGAGTTAGAGCATTTCAATCCTGAGATGCAGAAAGACCCAAACAACGAGGCATCGTATGTAAACTTTGAGAAATATTTTCCCCTCGATCGCTTACTCAGCGTAGTGGGTACAAATTACCGCTCTTATGCCAGTCAAGGGGCGACTGTGTTGAATCGATTGTTTTCTTTGGCAGGCGAAGATGGGCTAAACTACAACCGCAGCGATGGCTTGGTGAAGCAGTCTTACGCTTATATCGAGGGCGCACCCCGAACTTTTGTGCATAAATCCCACGGTGGTTTCGACTCCTTAATCAGCGCTCGCGAATCCTTTGAGGTGGCGGCTCGTTTCTTTTATGGCGATGTGCGATCGCGGCTGCGACAAGTGAGAGCCAAGGTGAAACGCGGCTTTGATTTTTTTGGCAAAAGTGAATTCTTTTTTGGCCTTTCGGTGAAGCCTCGCGGGGTTGATTTTGATCTGTTTCACCAAAGCAAAGAAGCCGAAAATTGTTATGGGCCGTTTCGATCGCCCGATTTTAGTGAACCATCCATCCAGCTATCTTCACCCTGGGCAGACGAGAACCAACTGATTTGGGAAGGCTATCTCAACACGCGATCGAGCCTGACGCAAACCGATCTAGTGATGCGATTAGAATTTTATGTGGGTGAGCGAGATCTGTTTGGCATGGGCTTTTCGGACAATATTGTCTTTTCAAAACAGTATTATGTCCGGGCAATTTTGCAACCGACGCTTCAGCTTTATCTCTACACAGGCGAAGAGTTTGCCGATGATGCTGATCCCCTGAAGGGTGCAATGCCGATGCGTAAGGTGAAGGGTGGTTGGGAGTTTGACATCGGCGGCACAGGCTTTGTCGGAACTTACCGCCTCGAACTCGATCGCATTCCTGAAGACGGTCAACCCATCCCATTTGGGTAGATACGCCTCGACGATCGTAGATCTGCCCAGAGAACGATCGCAAGCAAGCTGCCCGACTTTTGCGTCAACCCCAGCTATTGGCCTGGCCATGTTTTCTTGCAGGTTTGGAGGTCGGGCTTCGACTTCGCTCAGCGCTCAATCGCTCAAGCTGCCCATGCAGATCTTTGGTTGCCAAATTAATAACCAGTTAATAAGCAGCCAGAGCCTCACTCAAACGATCGGAAATCTGCCCCTACCCAGCGACTCGGCTTTATTAAGATTTAATTTCAATTGTGAATGTCATCCTTCACAATACGAGAAAAGCTAGTGCAAAAAAATTAGAGAATCATTGAACCCTTGGCAGATTTCGAGTTCGTTGAAATTGCTTACCATTACTCACAACTCACCCGCCAATATTCCCTATGACAGTTGCTAACCCAGTCTCCCAAAAGCCTGCTTTGACTGCTGAAGAACTGCACAAGATAAACGCCTACTGGCGAGCCGCAAATTATTTATCGGTAGGGCAAATTTACTTACGCGACAACCCATTACTCAAAGAGCCGCTCAAGCTAGAACACGTCAAACCTCGCTTGCTCGGTCACTGGGGAACCACACCCGGACTGAACTTTATCTACGTCCACCTCAATCGGATCATCAAACGTCACGACTTGAGCGCAATTTACGTTGCCGGGCCAGGGCACGGTGGGCCCGGAATGGTCGCCAACACCTATTTAGAAGGCACTTACAGCGAACTTTATTCCAACATTTCTCAAGACGAAGCAGGAATGAAAAAGCTGTTTACTCAGTTCTCCTATCCAGGGGGAATTCCTAGCCACGCAGCACCAGAAACGCCGGGATCAATTCATGAAGGTGGAGAACTGGGGTATGCTCTGGTTCATGCCTATGGCGCAGTGTTTGACAATCCCGATCTGCTGGTGTGCTGTGTGGTCGGCGATGGCGAAGCAGAAACGGGGCCGTTGGCAGCAAGTTGGCATTCTAATAAATTTATCAACCCGGCCCGTGATGGCATTGTGTTGCCGATTTTGCATCTCAACGGCTATAAGATTGCAAATCCTGCGGTTTTGGCGCGGTTAAGCGATCGTGAACTTGAAAATCTGTTCATTGGTTATGGGTATAAACCGTACTTCGTGGAAGGAGACGACCCCGAAGCCATGCACCGATTGATGGCTGAGACGCTAGATACGATCGTCGCTGATATTCAAGGTATCCAGCGAGAAGCTCGGACGCACGGGTTCAAAGAACGTCCCCAATATCCCATGATTATTCTGCGATCGCCCAAAGGTTGGACGGGGCCCAAAGTCGTGGATGGCATTCAGGTAGAGGGCACGTTTCGATCGCACCAGGTTCCCCTATCAGAGTTGGCCAAAAAGCCCGATCATCTACAAATGCTAGAAGCGTGGATGAAAAGCTACAAGCCAGAGGAACTGTTTGATCCCGCTGGAAAACTGATTGCAGAATTGGCAGAATTGGCTCCGCAGGGCGATCGCAGAATGGGGGCAAATCCTCACGCCAATGGTGGTTTGTTGCTCAAAGATTTGAAAATGCCGGACTTCAAAAATTATGCCGTTGAAGTCAAAAACCCTGGCACAACCGAAGCCGAATCAACGCGGATTTTGGGGCAGTTTCTTCGCGATGTGATGGCTCAAAATATGGAGAGCCAAAACTTTCGAGTGTTCAGCCCCGACGAGAATAACTCCAATCGCTTGGGTGCTGTTTTAGAAGTCACCGATCGGGTTTCGACGGCGGAGATTTTGCCAAGCGACGACCATATTTCTACTGACGGCCGGGTCATGGAAATTCTTAGCGAACACATCTGTCAAGGATGGCTAGAGGGCTATTTGCTCACTGGGCGACATGGATTTTTCTCGTGTTATGAGGCATTTATTCACATCGTCGATTCGATGTTTAACCAGCACGCCAAATGGTTAGAATCTTGTCGAGATATCGCCTGGCGACGACCGATCGCTTCTCTCAATTACCTGCTTACGTCCCACGTTTGGCGACAGGATCACAACGGATTTTCTCACCAAGATCCAGGCTTTATCGATCATGTGGTAAATAAGAAAGCGAATACCATTCGGGTATATTTACCACCAGATGCAAACACTTTATTATCGGTTGCAGATCACTGTTTACGCAGTCAGCACTATGTGAACGTGATCGTAGCAGGAAAACAACCCGAATTGCAGTGGCTCGATATGGATGCTGCCGTCAAACACTGCACAGCGGGGGTAGGCATTTGGGAATGGGCAAGTAACGATCGTAACGCTGTGCCTGATGTTGTCATGGCCTGTGCGGGCGACGTACCGACCTTAGAAACGCTGGCGGCGGTTGATTTCTTACGCTGTCATTTTCCAGATCTCAAAATTCGAGTCGTGAATGTAGTTGATCTGATGACACTTCAGCCACAGACCGAGCATCCCCACGGTTTGTCAGACAAAGATTTTGACTCAATTTTTACCACCGATCAACCCATCATTTTCGCCTATCATGGCTACCCTTATCTGATTCATCGGCTCACCTACCGCCGTACCAATCACAACAACCTGCATGTCCGCGGATTCAAAGAAGAAGGCACAACCACCACACCTTTTGATATGGTCGTCTTGAATGATCTCGATCGCTTCCATCTTGCCCAGGATGTGATCGATCGGGTTCCCAAACTCAAAACCATTGGTGCACACGTCAAACAGATCATTCGAGACAAACTAATTGATCACACCCATTACATCGCAAAGCATGGCGAAGACATGCCAGAAACACAAAACTGGACATGGGGGTTCTACAGTAATTCTTCGGTTAAGGGAACGTCAAAGACCTCTCTAGAACAAACCGATGGCAGTAGCACACCATCCTTAGAAGGTGCAGAAGGAGGCGTGCGATCGGGTTCTTAACCCAGGCAACCCCGTGTTGATCTGGAATTTGAGTGTAGGGGATCTGCGGGTTGATAATGAATCACCAGCCAGATTTCGACTCCGCTCAACCCTCGACAGTTGAAGGTTGAGCGGAGTCGAAACCCGATTCACTGGTCTTTTATTTTCATGCGAACCCCAAAAGGCTACTTTTTAGGAAATCACCTTATTGATCCCGTCTGCTCTGATTCTAGATTTCTCTTAAAGCAGCACAACCCCACTAGGGAGAGGTCGTTGGGGAAGCAGTTGGGCTGACGGTTGGAGAAACGGTTGGAGAAACGGTTGGAGAAACGGTTGGAGAAACGGTTGGAGAAACGGCTGGGTTAGCCATAGGTGACTCAGGCGTTACGGGACTCGCGGGGGTTGTGGTCGTTCCGTCTGTCCCGCTTGGAGCGCAAGCCCCCAATAGCACGGTTAACCCAAAGGCTGAAGCGAGAATCATTTGTTTCCGGTTCATAACTTCTCTCTAAATAAACTTGCACAGCAAATTTTGCGATTGACGTGTCCTATGCTCAATGATTTAGTCCATCTCCACATCTATCAATGGTTGTAGCAAGCCCATTTATTTCTTTTTGAGAAGATTGCGTGCAATGTGGATACAAGTGTGCAGATTGGCATCTGTTTTGATGGCTTGAGCATGAATGTGGGTGGCAGTGGCGCGATATCCCAGATCGTGTAGCGCTTGAATGAGCAACGATCGCTTAGGAATATCCAGCTTTCCCCGTCGTCCGATTTCTCCGAGAGTATAGAAGTAGGGCGGCAGGTCTGATTCATCAGCCATCAGCTTGAGGAGGTGCGATCGCGCTGGCCAATTCCATTGTTCTGCTAGGGCGGCAAGTTTTTGCACAGATGGCGCATGGTGGAGGTTGCCCAACCACATTGCCCCTGTCATGGCGAGAGGATGGCGATCGTGGGCACAATTGACCCGTCCCAAGTCTCGCCAGGCGATCGTTTGATAGTCGCCGCAGGTGTGGCAGTAACCCAAAAATCCGTAGGTTTGACTGTTGAGTAATGGGCGGGCAACCAAACGCACCATCAATCGATAGGTTTCGCCTGCAAAGAGAGAAAAAATGGGTTCAATTCCCCATCCTTGAGCCGCAGCAGCCTTTTGAACACTACCCAGCAAAATTCTCAAGCCTTGTTCATGAATCGCAGGATGCGATCGGGGATAGGAACCATAAAGTGCCAAACTACTTTCGGGTTCGTGCCCTGTAACCGTCCGCCCGTCGGTGCTAGTGAAATAAAGCAACCCCCCAATTTTTGTAGCTTCTAAAGCACTCCAATAGGGAGCCGGAGAACCGAAACAATCGACATCAACTAAATCATAAAAATCGTGGCGATCGTAACATTCAAAAAAGATTTTCTTGGCATCCCGAAAGGTAATTTGAGCACGATTTGTAGGGACGATCGTCGCCAAGTTTTTCTGCAAAACATCCTCTATATCAGGGTTACTATCGTTTGCCCAAATCCAATCTGCCTGACTTTCGATCGCATAGCGCAAAGACCGCACCCCCGACCCTGCCATCGCATCCAGCACGCGCAAACTTCCCATTTCTTGGCGATAAACCGCCGCCGCCAAAACACCCAAATCTCGCGCAACCTGGCCCGACGATCGATAAAAACTATTGCCAACCCAAAACTTTGCTTGCCCTTCTTGCCAGATGCGATCGTCCATTCAAGTCATGCCATTTTGGATTTTAGATTTATGATTTTAGATTTGCAATTTTAGGGCTTAGAAAGGTATTTGTGCAGGAGTTCTAAATAGACAGACTTATATTAAATGTCAGATGCCTGCAATTAGCCCCCTCGCCAGAGCGGGCGAGGGGTGAAAGATGGGTTCCTCTTCTCCCATTTTGGAAGAAGGGGTAATAGACGGTCGAGCTAGTTTTCTAGTTTGACAAAAACGCTGCCTCTTTTTATACCCGATTGGCTGCCGTAACTGGTCACTGTTAGCGATCGTAAATGCTCAAGAAGAGGATGCCCTGCCACTTCCACCACTTTAAGAAGAGGAAACTGGGCTTCTAGAATCGGCTGCATTTTTTCCCAATCGACGAACAGATAGCCGTTGTTGGGCTTTGCGAAGGGAGCGATCGCATCGCCAAAGCTTTTGCTCTGGGTCAAAGACTTTTTCGCCATGAGCACATTCTCCATAGACTCAACCGACGTGGTAAACACCTCGTAGTTAGCCACCGAAGTATGAACTCCTACCACATTGGCTTGCACAGACTCCTGACTCTTTGGATCAGTGGGGCTTGGCGTAGAGAGACGAGTCCAAACGTTGACGCTCTGACCTTCAAGCTGTAGGGAGCCAAGGCTAACCCCTTGTTGTTGGGCAATTTCATCTAAATGGGCGATTCCTGCGGCTGCCCGATCCGCAGACCGATCGACGACAAACACCCAATCAACGGGGGCTGTCTTCCCTTGTTCAGGCGATCGGCTCACCAACGCCGTCGCATATTCACCCGTCACCCAGCTAAAGATATCTTCGGGCAGGTTTAGCTGCCATTGCTTCTGCAAAGCGGCAATGGGTTGGTTGACCAATTCGACTAAATCGGGGTAGCCGACAACGCCCTGAGAAAGGGCCTTCCAAGTTTGGGCTAAGTCAGTGCCAGATGCGGATAGGGGGCTAAGGTTGGGAATGTATTTGAGGGCAGCCACAGGTTTAGAAAGGGGTGCAGACTGAGAGGTTTGTGTGCCAGTTTGCAGAACAGTTTCGGCGAGCAAGCCGTGGCGATCGAGTCCCAGGGCGATCGCTACGTTCTCGAAGGTGGATGGGGGCAAGCTGTCATCCAATCTTTTGCCTGCCAAGGCAGAAAGTTGCGGTAGATTCAAGAAAGCAACCCCGATTTTGCCCTGTTGGAGGTGGGCGATCGCGCTGCGGTAGGCTGAAGAACTGCCCATCCCTAGGTCGGCCGCTTGCACAGTGTTGATGGCATCTCGCAGCACCTTGGGTCGGTTGGCAAACAGCACAAAGCGATCGCCCACTACCGCAGTTGCAAAAGACTCTGGCTCCCCAGTTTCTTGTGGCTCTAGGTCGCTGCTGTAGATCAGCTTTGTGCCTTTGTACGATTCAAAACTCAGTTTTCTACCTGCGATCGCTCTTTTTGCCACACTAGCTGCAAAACTCCCGCGATCGCTTTGCGTCCTTCGTTGCCACAGCCAGAAAGTAGCCAGGTTGTTGCCCATTTTCGGGGTCGCGATCGAGATCTAGGGTCGTCACCGCCAGTGTGATCTCGTCGCCCAGCCAGGGCTGAATATCTCGCTTATAGTCTAAATCAGCGTTGCCCAAAAGATTTTGCTTCAATTGGGTCAACTCCAACCTCGCTTGCTGACGGTCTTTTGGGGCAGCCGTCACCAGGCGCAAAGATTCTAAGCGATCGGGGCTGACCAGCAGCGAAGCCATGACTGGGGCTTGTTTAGGGACAAAAATGATTGCTGACGGTTCCGT
Organism: Leptolyngbyaceae cyanobacterium CSU_1_3; assembly: GCA_012034655.1. Taxonomy (GTDB): domain Bacteria; phylum Cyanobacteriota; class Cyanobacteriia; order Leptolyngbyales; family Leptolyngbyaceae; genus JAAUOZ01. The sequence continues at coordinate 25,412 of JAAUOZ010000047.1, forward strand.
CTGAGAACTGCCTTTCAGCAGCCCAAACGGGCTATGAGCAAATAGCCAGCCAAAGCCGATTACCCCGATCAAAAACAAACCTGCGGCGATCGTTCCGAGAAGATAGAAGAATGAACGGAGCTTCATGGGTGAGTCCAGGCAAACGGGTCAATGGGTGCGATCGAGGGAGTCTAGATAGGCGGCAGCACCAGAATTAGTCAACGATTAGCCAATAATGGGTGCAAAATCCAGCTAGCTTACCCAGCCTCATTATTTCAGGACAGGGTGATGGACGGATATTAACGGATATTAAATGTTTTCGGCGCAGCCTGAATGCTGAGCGCCATGCCATTTTGGACTTTAGATAGTCAACTTTAGAGGCTAGCACCCAGCCAGGTAGGAAGACAAAATTAAATTTACGGTAGGGTTTGGGTTTTGGTAGGCAATCATGCCGTCCACTTGACCTAGAGGGTGTTTGAAAAGTCTCCGTTGATCGCCCAGGGCGTGTTTTAAAACCCTCTGGCTACGATTGTGCCCCATTGGTATTTTATTGTCATGCAAACCCCTTAACGATATGGGCATTGCCCGCCAGGGCCCTCCGGTGGGTCAGCTACTGTCACCTAATGTCAGCTACCAGGTTCACCGATTAGAATCGACGCTTGATGCTCTCGCTGCATTTGCGCCTGAAGGCTCGATCGGGTCGCCCTGAGAAGAAAGCCTGGGAAGGAGGGCAAAAGGCTATTACGTTCAGCGAACCTTCACCTATGTAGTCTGCCAGGCTTTAATGGACGGATCGAGAATGGGAAGCGATTATTTTTGAGGAGCTTTTAACCCCTCAAGAAATTCTTGACAGATCGCCAGAACTGCTGCGGGCTGAGGCTTCGAGGCAGTTTGTCTCAGCTATGGTAATGCCTGAGAGATTGGCGTTGTGCAGATTGGTTCTTGATAAGATTGCCTTCGTTAGGTTGGCGTTGCTCAAGTTTGTGTCGCTGAGGTTTGCGCCCGTCATATTGGCTCGGCTGAGGTTTGCGCCCATCAGATTTACGCCGCGCAGATTAGCGTAGCTCAAGTTTGCGCCCGTCAAATCGGCATAGCTGAGATCTGCGTGGCAGAGTTCGGCGAGGCGCAAGTCTGCTCTGACCAGGGATGCCTTCTGAAGATTTGCCTGGTAAACGATCGCCCGAATCAGATTCGATCGTTCCAAAATTGCCAGGGTCAAGACTGCTTCACTCAGATCCGCTCGCCAAAGCGTGGTAGCTGTCAGGTTGGCATGGCGCAGATCTGCTTGAGAGAGCAGAGCGCTGGCCAGATTGGCGTGGCTGAGATCGACATCAGTCAGGGCAACGAGGCGCAGGTCTGCTTCAGGGAGACTCATTTGGGCAAACGATCGCTCTCCCGCCGCGTACCGTTCTAAAAGATCAATTGTGCTCATATTAAATTTGGAATGGGTGCGATCGATTGATTCAATGTGTGAGGCTGGCTGCGCCTAGCTGTACAGTGTATTGTAACATTTTGCAAACTAATGTAAACAGATTGTTACGATTTAATGGTGGCAAGCTAGCGATCGCGACCCGTACTTTACTCGAAACCCTTCACTCAACCCACTTCACTCAACACTTTACAAAGCGTCTGATAAACCTGATCGAGTTCCTCACGGGTAATGCAGTAGGGCGGCATCAGGTAAAGTGTGTTGCCCAGGGGGCGAATGAACAGCCCCAAATCTAGGCAGCGATCGCGCAAGTGAGTTCCGATCGAGTTAAAGTAGCCCGATGTTTCTGGTGTTGTGATTTCCATTGCGGCGATCGTTCCACAAAAGCGAATATTTTCGATTTTAGAATGACCCCTCAGCCATTCATCAAAGCATTGACGGTGCAGCTTTTCTAACTGTTGAAACTGTTGTGGATTTTGTTCTAATAGCGTTAGAGAAGTGATTCCCGTCGCGCAGGCGAGTGGGTTTCCCGTAAAAGAATGGCCGTGGAGAAAGGCTTTACTCGCGTCGTCGCTGTAGAACGATTGGTAGATTTCCTCAGTCGCCATCGTCACCGCTAAGGGCAAACAACCCCCTGACAACCCTTTAGACAAACAAAGAATATCGGGCGCTGTGCCAGACTTCAAACAGGCAAACAGTTCGCCCGTGCGACCAAACCCAGTCATCACTTCGTCGTAGATCAACAACACGCCATAGTGATGAGCGAGATCTTGCAGCGATCGTAAAAACTGCGATCGACAGATCCGCATTCCACCCGCACCCTGAATCAACGGTTCAATAAAAATTGCAGCGTAACGATCGCCCTTCAGACAGTTCTCAATCTTCTCAAGTGCTTGTGCCTCTTTGCCTTCGACCGTAAGATCTCCCTCAAACGTCGCCGGAAATGGAACCGTATCCATCGAGAACATCAACGGTTGAAACGGTCGCCACCAGTCGCAACTGCCCCCGATCGACATCGCCCCGATCGTATCGCCGTGATATCCGCCCTCAAAACCGAGAAACCGAGTGCGCAGGTCGCCCTGGTTGCCCCAATATTGGTACGCCATTTTGAGGGCAACTTCAACAGAAGTCGAGCCGTTGTCTGAGAAGAAAACTCTCGTCAGCGAATCGGGCAGATGGGCAAGCAATTTTTGGGCCAACTGTTCGGCGGGTTCGTGGGTAAAGTTGGCGAAGATGACCTGTTCTAGCTGCTGGGCTTGGCGATAAAGAGCCTCTGCAAGAGCGGGATGGGCGTGGCCGTGAATAGTAACCCACCAGCTTGAGATGCAATCCATCACCCGTCGTCCATCCTCTAGCTCTAGCCAGATGCCGTCACCTCTCAGCACTTTGAGGGCGGGGGGTGTGGTTTTCATTTGGGTGAAGGGCCGCCAAATGGGGGAGTTGGGCATGGGGAGTAGGGATGGGGGAGTAAGGTTGGATCTGGTTAGGATGGCTTGTCGGGTTTGGGGGTCTGGTTTGTAGGTTGCCAGATGACGTGTGCAGACAGGAAGGAGCGGATGGTTTGGTCGGGTAGCCGGAGAAGAAGGCAGCCTCGATCGTCCAGTCCGGCGGCTTCTCCGGTCACTCGTTCTTGGGGTAGCTCAAGGGTGATCGAGTGGCCGAGGAGGGCATCGCGATCGCGCAAAGTAGGTAGTAGAGATTGCAAGATCGAATGCTTTTGTGAATGCTGGGATGATTGCAAAAGCCCAGTAGCCTGCAAGAGATAGTAACGAATACGATCGAGGAAGATAAACTCATCAGGAACGCTGGCAACTTCGTGAAGACTAATCGGTTTGAGAATAGAATCATCTATCTGATCTATGTTAGAAAAATCAGCCTGACGATTGAGGCCAATGCCAACAACAAGCTGAGTATGGTTGGCGATTGTGACCCCTTCACACAAAATTCCTGCCAGTTTGCGCCCGTTGAGTAGTATGTCATTTGTCCATTTCAACTTCAACTGATTCTGCAAGGAGGGCATCACCTCTTCGACCGCGTAGATCATCGCTAGCCCTGCTAGCAAACTGAACCCGGCTAACTGCGCGGCGGCAAGACGATCGAGCACCACGCTTAGGGTTAAAACTCCTGGTGGCGCATACCAGACGCGACCCCGTTGCCCCCGTCCCTGGGTTTGTCGGGCCGTGAACACCACATCCCCGTGAGCAAGGGTTCCAAGATGGGCGATCGCCCAGGTGTTGGTGCTCTCACAGCTTTCTAGACAATGCAGCCACGGCGGAGAATTTTGCGAGAATTCTGGGTGAGAGTTGTTTGTAGCCACAATCTGTTAGGTGAGAAGTAAGCCACCGTCAACCGTTAAGACAATGCCAGTCGTGTAGGGATTGGTCATCAGATAGAGAACACTTTGGGCAATGTCATCGGCGGTTCCAACATGGCGCGCAGGCAATGATTGTTGCATTCCGACAATCATCGCATTATATTCCGCTTCGGAGAGCGAATCCCACACCGCTGTATCGACGACACCCGGAGCTACCACGTTGACACGAATCGGGGCTAATTCTAGGGCTAGCGATCGTCCCAAAGTGGCGATCGCACCATTCACGGCTGCCAAAACGGCCATGCCTTGTTTGGCCGGCTTGAAAGCAGACAGACCCGAAAAGAACGTAATCGATCCTCCAAGGGCAATTTTGGGAGCCGCTTCTCTGGCTGCATAGAAGTGCCCCCAAAATTTATCAAAACTGCGCTGGGCTTTGTCGGTCGAGAGTTCTGTAAATCGCTCTCGATTTTCAAGTTCGTTGGTGGCAGCAGTAATTATCAGATGATCGAGAGAATCAATCTGTGCAAAAAGATTGATCACATCAGATTCTTGGGTGACATCTACAGCAATCACTTCTACATTGCCAAGAATAGTCTCTCTAGCATGATTAAGCTTGTCGATCGAGCGACTACACATAATCACGATTGCACCTTCACGAGCGATCGCGTGAGTGAGCGCGAGTCCGATGCCAGAACTCGCACCAATAATCACCACTGTTTTGTTTTCCAGAGACATCAGATTTGTGCTAATTGGATATTTGCAATTGGGGTCTCTCCCAGATTAGGGAGCTACGAGTTAATCATGTACCACCAGCCAGGTTTCGACTTCGCTCAATCTTCAACCTTCAACCGTCGAGGGTTAGCGAAGTCGAAACCCGATGCACTGGTCTTTTATTTTTATGCAAACCCCTTAGAAATGTGGATTTATGAATGCCGAGATTTTCGCCCTCATCCCCTAACCCCTTCTCCCAACTTGGGAGAGGCTGGGGTGAGGGCGAGACAACCTTGCAGGAGAATGAATTGTAATCTTCGTAGATTGAACTATGATCCTTCAGATTGGCGACCCCGCGCCCGACTTTACCCTGCCTGATCTGCACGAAACCCCGATCGGTCTGTCTACGTTCAAGGGGCAGCGAGTCGTGCTGTATTTTTACCCTCGCGACAACACGCCCGGCTGTACCAAAGAAGCGATCGGCTTTCGGGAGTCTTACGCAGCCTACCAAGCTCAAAATATCGTTATTTTGGGCATCAGCACCGACACCGCCAAATCCCACGAAAAATTTGCAACTAAGTACGACCTTCCCTTTCCATTACTTTGCGATGAGGGCGGAAAGATCGCCGCCGAATATGATAGCTACGGACTCAAAAAGTTTATGGGCAAAGAATACATGGGTATCAGTAGAAATACTTTTGTGATCAGCCCAGATGGTAAGATTGAGAAGATCTACAAGAAAGTCAAACCAGAGGCACATGCGGCACAAATTTTGGCTGATTTGTCTACCTGACCTAGGGAAATTGGCTTGAGTTGCTTCTCTATAGGCAATGCCTCTACTCTGGCTTTGAAGGATGTTAGATTCCTTCGATCGCTTTCCCTGTCTGCTCATTTTGCTGTGGCCTTTTAACTCATGCGTCGGTTGTGGCATTTCATTCAAACTGTGCTGGGTATTATTTTTCGCCATCCCATCACAGGTACGAGCATCATCCCCATCTTACCGGATGGTCGAATCGTTCTCATTCGCCGTCGAGACAATGGACTGTGGAGCTTGCCAGGGGGTATGGTCGATTGGGGTGAAGATATTCCTTCGGCGGTGCGGCGAGAGTTAGCAGAAGAGACGGGGCTAGAAGTTGCAGCCATTCGGCGGCTGGTGGGGGTGTATTCGTCACCCGATCGCGATCCCAGAATTCACTCAATTTGCGTCGTCGTCGAGGTTGAAGTGCAGGGAGAAATGGCGATAAAAGATACGATCGAGGTCTCCGATGTGCAAGCCTTCGATTCAAATGCTCTCCCCAAGGGTAGGCTTTCCCACGATCACGGCAGACAGCTACAAGATTATTTCAAAGGGTTGACGACGCTAGATTGAGGAGTGCTTGCATTCCGACCTTTGCCCTTCGGCTTCGCTCAGGGCACAGGCTGGCTGAGCGAAGTCGAAAACAGCGCGCTACGTCTTTGCTAGAAACCTTCTAAATGCTCAACCTAAATGCTCAACCTAAATGCTCAACACTTGCTTGAGCGATCGCACTCCCCAAAACAACAAATTTGAGTCAACAACGATGCGATTGGCTAGTTCAGGAAACTGCTGAAGGTGTTGAAATAAAATCGCGCTGTCTCCTCCGGTTAGCACCAAAGGACTTTTTGGAAACCATCGCTGCCAATCTTCGATAAAGTCTCGAATTCCTAACAGAAGGGTGTAGAGAATGCCGCTTTGCATAGACTCGATCGTGCCCTGTGCCCACCGAGGCGGCAGATCAGTCCCCAGGGTTTTTGTTTCAATCAGAGGCAGGGCGGCCGTTGCTTGATGGAGCGATCGAAACTGTAGCTGTAAACCTGGCAAAATCGCCCCACCCCAAAACTGGCGATGCTCATCTGCTCCGGTAAAAGTTAAGGCAGTTCCGCTATCAATGACTAAAACCGGACTGCCGTAAACTTCACAAGCGCCCCAAATGGCTAAAGCGCGATCGAGTCCCAAGCTAGAGTAAGCATTCTTAAGCGGAATCTGAGCCGAGGCGATCGGTCTCACCTGCAAATGGCGCTGCCAAACCCTCATTTGCTCCGGCACGACCGACGCAACCCACAGGTCAGGCAGACTCCAGCTTGGGGCAGCAGGCAACACAACATCCCCTACGCCACACCCTGCAAAGTCGAACCCATGACGAATTAATCGCTCAACCTCCTGATCTAATAGATGAGAGGTATCCCAGGTTTTTTGTAAAACTGTATCCACGAACCAGGCCCAATGCAGCCGAGAATTACCGATAATCAGGGCTAACCAGTGCTCAGGAATCGAAGACTTCTCTGAGGAATCAATCCTGCTCATAGAAATTTGTTATATAGCTTCTATTGATAGGTGTCCTTACTTATTGCAACTTTACAGGAAGCATTTCCCAGGCGAAGATTAGAATTAAAGAGAAACATAAGTTAACAAACTTTCAGTTGCTACGGAGGCTAGTAATGGTTGCACTCACAGATCGGACAAGCACCGGCCAACCCAGTCGCCAGAAAAGGCTCACGATTCAGACGGCCGACATCGCCACCCATACTACAGCGATTCGATCGCTTGATTGGGATCGCGATCGCTTCGACATCGAGTTTGCCCTAGAGAACGGAACCACTTACAACTCCTTTTTGATCCGGGGCGAGAAGGTGGCGCTGGTAGACACCTCCCACGAGAAGTTTCGCGAACTCTACCTCGATATATTAACGGGGCTAATCAATCCCGAAGACATTGACTATTTGATCATCAGCCATACTGAACCCGATCATAGTGGCTTGGTGCAAGACGTGCTGGCGTTGAATCCTGAGATTACGATCGTCGCTGCTAAGGTCGCCATCCAGTTCCTCGAAGGTTTCGTGCATCAGCCCTTCAAACGCCAACAGGTCAAAAGCGGCGATCGTCTCGACCTGGGCAACGGCCATACGTTAGAATTCGTCACCGCCCCCAACCTCCACTGGCCTGACACGATTTTTACCTTCGACCACAAGACCCAGGTTCTCTATACCTGCGACGCTTTTGGGATGCACTTCTGCAACGATCACACCTACGACGAAGACCTAGAACTGATCGAAGAAGAATTCCACTACTACTATGACTGCCTGATGGGCCCCAATGCCCGATCGGTGCTTTCGGCTCTCAAGCGCATGGGCGAATTGCCCAACATCACTCAAATTGCCACAGGTCACGGCCCACTGCTGCGCTATCACCTCAAAGATCTGGTCGATCGCTACCGAGAATGGAGTCAGGCTCAGGCGAAGGCCGTCACCACGGTAGGCGTTTTCTATGTCGGAGACTATGGCTACAGCGATTTGCTAGCTCAAGCGATCGCCAACGGCATCACCAAAACTGGGGTTATGGTCGAAACCATGGATCTGCGAACCTCCGATCCTCAAGATGTCCGAGAACTGGTAGAAAACGTGAATGGTATCGTGATTGGGATGCCGCCCCTGTCGGGAGAATTTGCCGCCAATGCAAGTGCTGCGCTGGGAACCATTCTGGCGGCCACCAACGCGAAACAATCGGTCGGCTTGTTTGAGGCTGGCGGTGGCAACGATGAATCTGTTTATCCGCTCCGAAATCGCTTTCAGGAGATTGGCTTAACGGAGGCATTCTCGCCGATCCAAATCAAGGAGCCGCCCTCAGATGTCACCTACCAACTTTGTGATGAGGCAGGCATCGACTTAGGGCAATGGCTAACGCGCGATCGCACCGTCAAACAAATGAAGTCGCTGGATGGAGAACTCGACAAAGCGCTGGGTCGGCTTAGCGGCGGACTCTACATCATCACGGCTCAAAAAGGCGATATCTCCAGCGCCATGCTGGCCTCCTGGGTCTCTCAGGCGAGCTTTGAGCCGTTGGGCCTCACGATCGCCGTTGCCAAAGATCGGGCGATCGAATCCTTCATGCGGGTGGGCGATCGCTTCGTCCTGAATGTGCTCGAAGAAGACAACTATCAAGCGCTGATGCGTCACTTTTTGAAGCGGTTTGCCCCCGCAGCCGATCGCTTTGCCGATGTTAAAACCTACTCCGCAGCCAATGGTTCTCCGATTTTGGCGGATGCTTTGGCTTATATCGAGTGCGAAGTCGTCACCCGTATGGACTGCACCGACCACTGGATCGTCTACAGTACCGTCACTGCTGGGCGAGTCTCCAAAGCAGATGCACTCACCGCCGTCCACCACCGCAAGGTAGGCAACCACTATTAAAGTCAGGAATTGAAGCGGGAGAAAGGAGGGATGAAAGGGTTTCGAGGTTAGATATACTTTGTCAGGGCATAAAATTAAAGATTTTGGACGGGGTGCAGGGGTGGAACCCCTGGCTGGGGCGCAGCCCCCACACCCCTTCTAAACCAAAATCTATAGGCTGACGCAGTATATTAAGCTCTTTCTCCACTGAGCCAGAACATCAAACTTTAGAACAGATTCCTGG
>JAAUOZ010000300.1 GCA_012034655.1 Leptolyngbyaceae cyanobacterium CSU_1_3
CGCCGAGAACAGGGCTAGTCATCATCCGTCATGGAGACAGCGGGTTCGGCGCGTAAAAGTATGAACCCGTTGAGAACGCAGTTTTTCTCGAAAACTGTGGAAGGAGTCATCCTTTCCGGGGCAAGGACTTGCCTCGTCAGACATCGAGAGCCGTGCTCTACTTTCTTTGCTCGTCAGGGAAGGCAACAAGGCTCGATGAAGTGTCAGAAACCCCATCCGCCATGCGGTGGGGTAGTTCATATGAGTTCCAGATGGTTAACATACCGATCGAGTTGAATCGCACCCAATCAATTAAGCACGACCCACTTTAGTGGGTCGTGCAGTTAACCTTACGGCTATTTTTTGCGTGTCGGTTCCAACGAAATTGGGCGTTGCTGAGTGGGTCATGGAAAATCTACCGTAGGGGCAGCCCCCGCGCCTACCCTGAGTCTCCGGCCAACCACGGGAGAGTTGCCCCTACATCCCGTCATCCCTGATTCAGCAACGCCCTTTTCATCCCTCTTCCTTCCTCATCCCTTCTCTTTACTGGCAGCGATCGGCCTTCGCACTCACCGCCGAACCCAAGTTTGCCGCAAACTCGATCGTATAGTTAAACGGAGAGGCTCCGGTGCAAGTCATACGAGAACGGTTGGTACGACGAGGCGAAAAGTAAGAGTCAGCATTGACGACCAAGTTGCCGTTTTTGAGCGACAAGCCTTTGACGGCGATCGAGTTGCTTTTGCCACTGGTTAGTAGGGCCGAGAGAAAAGTCGCGTTAGAAATATTGCCTGTCGCCGGATTGATGCGCGCCAAAACGGCAATCTTCGCGCCGCCGCCTGAGCCATAGCTCGTCAGCCATCCACTGCCTGCAAACCGCCGAAAATCCTGGCTAGATGTGCCCTGCGTTCCGGTCGAGCTGAACACGCCATAGAGGGTGCTGCCCCCATCCCAAATCAACCCGTAGCCTGTGCCATCATCGCCCGTGACTTCATAGTCAGATTTGCACCAGGCACGGCGGCCACTGTCAAACCGAATTATGCGGGGGTCTTTGTTAGTGCTAGAAACTTGCTGATAACCGATGTAAATGCTGCTGCTGCCTACCGTTACAGATGGGCCGCCTTTAGCCTTGATGCTGGCTTCGCTATCGTTACAGGTGAAGGTTACGGCCCGCTTCACTGAAGCTGCTGCCTCAGCCGGGGCAACTCCCATCAGGCTCAAGCTGCTGAGAAATAGGGTAGAAACGATCGCTGATTTGAGAGACGATCGCAGTGTAAGCCCACTACAATTTGGCTGTCTATCGAGTAGAGACAGAAATCCTTTCGTCATCTAGAGTATCTCCAACAAAATATGGGTCAAATGTCTTGTGATGCCGCTTCTGGCGATCGCCAAAAACGTGGCAGACTGCACAAATGGCTATGGACTTCGTTGTCCAGCGTGAATGATCCCTGATTTTGTTTGATCTTTGTAAAACTTAGCAGACCGAGAGAACCTTAACGCGAAATCTTCATCAAATTAGCCCGTAATTTTACTGAAATACTCAGGACATTTTGTCCTTTTCTGGCTTTTTGAGGGCATTTTTCCTGGTTTTATCAAAGCTTCCGGGTCGTCAACGAGAGTTTTGAAGAAGTATGGAAGATGACAAAACTCAACAATTAATGTAAGAATTCTTGACACAAAGACTTTTGACACCAAAATTTTTGATGCAAAAACCTTCCCTTTGGCTGATTGCCACCAGCACTATCTTTAGTTTGATCGTTGCTACCCAAAATGCCGGGTTTGCTCGATCGCAAAGGCCACCGGAAAATATGCCGATCTGCTACCTCCGCACTCCACGCCAACAGATGGTCGATCTAACTCGCCTCTGCGACAAAAACGCCCTACCCAGCAAGCCGCAAGTCACCGTTTTGAGTGCTCAAAGGGTGGGCGATCGTGTCATTGGCAGCGTCCGCAACGATACTGGAAAGCCGGTACGATATGCGATCGTCAACTACACGATCGCGACGCAGAGTTCTCCCCCTGCCGAAGTTTCTCGCTTTGCCTACGTCACACCAGAAGTTCTCGCGCCGGGTCAGATTGCCACCTTCGAGGAGACGTTAAATGAATTGGGCAACATTAGAGTAATTTCGGTGGAATGGGAAGGACAACAGAAACAGGCATCTTGAGACAGCCCTAGCCGAATGACACTGGCTTAACTGAGATCTTGCACCTGTCGCAACAACCGCCCAGACCTGAAGTTCCTGGCTCAAAACCCATTGAAATGAGTTAAAACCTTTGTTCAGTCCTCTGAAAATGGCTTTTGCTGTTAGCCCGAAATTAAAATTTCGGGCGGGGTTAGAGCATTGTTGAAGCTTGTTGAAGCGGGTGCAAGATCTGATTTAAGCTAAATTGTCTGAGAAACGCGTCCTGATTACTTGTGGTTACTTGTGATTACTTGTGGTTACTTGTGGTTACTTGTGGTTACTTGTGACGGATATAGTTGTAAATTTCTACATAGTCTTTGCCTGGGTTGCTCCAAGAATAGTCGTAGCCCATCCCTTGAAGTACCAGTTGTTCAAATAGCTCCGGTGCATGTTGGTAGAGACCGATTCCTCGATCGAGAGCCGACTCCAGCGCTGAGGATCGGTCTGGTAGAACACATAGCCATTGCGCTCTTCGGGAGGTTTTGTGCCATCGTAGTCGCGATCGAACACGGTATCTAACAATCCGCCCACTCCCCGCACGATCGGGACGGTTCCATACCGCAAGCCGATCATTTGGGTCAGCCCACAGGGTTCATAGTTGCTGGGCACAATAATCATGTCTGCCCCTGCGTAGATCAAGTGTGACAACTCCTCATTAAAGCCAAGTTCTAGATGGCAGTCGGGGTTATTGTTGAGGAATTGCTTCTCGTGCTGAAAGTGGTTATTAATGCCGGGTTCTGTAGCAGAACCAAGAAGGACAAACTGTGCTCCTTTGCTGAGGCTGTAATATATTGCATGGTGAACTAGATGCACACCTTTCTGTTCATCTAGCCGACCAATATAACAAACCAAAGGTTGATCACTATCTCGAAGTAAAAGTCGTTCTCTCAGAGCTTTTTTATTCTTGACTTTGCCATTGAGATTGTCAGCCGTGTAGTGATGGGGGATGTAGCGATCGACTGCGGGGTTCCACACATCGTAATCAATGCCATTGAGCACGCCTTTAAAGCGAGCTTGACTAGCATGTAATGTATGACCTAAACCATATCCTTCTTCGCTAAAACGGGCTTCCCAGGCGTGATGTGGCGAAACCGTAGTCACAAAGTTTGAATAGGTAATGCCCCCTTTCATATAATTCAGCGCAAACGGATTGAAGTTGTCGCGTAGGCGATCGTACTGAAAATAGTAAGCTGCCTGATTTAGCCCAGTGGCTGCCAAAACTTCGCTCCCGCCCATTCCCTGATGTTTGAAATTATGAACGGTATAGCAAACACGCTGATACTCCATGCCGTTATACTTATAAATCTCAAATAACATCACTGGCAGCAACCCCGTCTGCCAATCGTGACAATGGATCACATCAGGACGTTTGTTACTTCTGAGCAAAAACTCTAGCGCTGCTTTGCTAAAAAAAGCAAATCGCATATTGTCATCTGAACAACCGTAATAGCAGCCACGATCGAAGAAACGATCATCCGACTGAGGCCCAATAAAGAAGCACAGCCGCCCGTGCACCCAGCCGCAATAAACATGGCAGCGTATCGCAGCACCATACCAGGGAACCATCAGATCGAGGTATGCCTCATGCAATCCCCAAATGTGGTCATACCGCATACAGTCGTACATTGGCAGAATCAGTTCAACGGTGTGACCTTGGTTTTCCAACTCTCTGCTGAGTCCGTAAACCACATCACCTAGACCTCCTGCTTTAATTACAGGGGCGCATTCAGAGGCAACCTGCACAATGTACATATCGACTTCTCACCTATACTTTGGTTTACAAAAGTTAGCTTTTTTACGTTTCCCTTAAGATAATACGCAACTTTGGAACAACTGGCCCTTTTCGATCGCAAGATGCCATCAATTTGTTGATTGTATGCTACCTAGCGTATCATCCGTTATACGACTCAGCTAAGCTAAACAATCAAAAAAAAGAATCTCAGAAATATAGTTGAGCGATTCGCTATATAGCATCTAGTAAAATACTTATTCAAATTATCTGTCAATCAAGAAACAACTAAAACAAGTTTGACTGCAACATAATTGACATCGCTTTCTAAGGACTGAGATTGCTTGAGTCTATACTGAATTTTAAACTCAAGCGATTGCGATCAAGATGCTTAGATATTACATAATGCAAAAATTAAGATCACTCCTAGGAAAGATGAAGAAAATTAACGAATTACTATAAACATAATAGAAGGAAGCAATCTTAAATCAGGTTTTAATCGAAAATTAATCGGGAGATCAACCCATGAAAATCGCTCAAGTCGCCCCACTGTGGGAGCGTGTGCCCCCTCCAGCATATGGTGGAATTGAGTTAGTTGTCAGTCTTCTGACTGATGAATTGGTGCGACGAGGACACGAAGTTACACTGTTTGCGTCAGGCGATTCGATCAGTCTTGCAAAACTGGAATCTGTACATCCCCAAGCGATTCGACTTGATCCAACGGTTAAAGAATACAGCGTCTACGAAATGTTGCAACTGGGGCAAGTCTACGATCGTGCCCACGAGTTTGACATTATTCACTCGCATATGGATTGTGCCGCCCTTTTCTACGCCAGCTTCGTCAAAACCCCAACAGTTCATACGTTGCATGGTGCATTTACCCCCGATCGAGAAAAGCTGTTTCGACGGGCAAAAAAACAACCTTACGTCACCATCTCTAATGCCCAACGCAAACCAGACTTAGGGCTGAATTACGCCGCCACGGTTTACAACGCGATCGCCGTCGATCGACACAAGTTTCACCCCGAACCTGATACCCCGCCCTATCTGGCCTTTTTAGGACGGCTTTCTCCAGAAAAAGGCCCCCACCACGCGATCGCAATTGCCAAACAAGTCGGGTTGCCCCTCAAAATAGCCGGAAAAATCGATGCAGTAGACGCTAAATATTTTGAGCAAGAAATCAAGCCCCATCTAGATGGCAAGCAGATCCAGTTCTTGGGAGAAGCGAACCACAACCAGAAAAACGCACTGATGGGCGGTGCGATCGCAACGCTGTTTCCCATTACTTGGCAAGAGCCATTTGGATTGGTAATGATCGAATCAATGGCCGCCGGAACGCCTGTAATTGCTATGAATATGGGGTCAACGCCAGAAGTGATCGCTCAGGGTCAATCTGGCTTTTTGTGTAACACTGTTGAAGAATGTGTAAATGCTGTGAGAAAGGTCGAGACATTAGAGCGATCGTTCTGTCGCCAATATGTTGCTGATTGCTTTAGTGTGGGCAGGATGACAGACGGCTATGAAGCAGTTTATGAGGCACTGATCGTCGATCGAGGAACCATTCGCAGATCGGTACGGCCTACTTACTTTAGCGTGACCAAAAGTGCTTGATATAGCGTTCCTAAAGGTGCGATCGTTCTAGTAAAGCCTGGCAAGAATATATCTACTAGTGGTCTGTCAAGACTTATTTTGTGAGTTTTTAACTCACACCCTCACTTCACCCGAAGGCACACAATCAAAACTGACAAACCACTAGGCGATTTCTAAAAAAGAGATGACCTTCCGACCTTTGCTCTTCGGCTTGGTTTGGGGCGCAAGCTGGCTGAGCGAAGCTGAAAACAGCGGTTCACTTGTTTGCTAGAAATCTCTCTAGATCTTGCGCCTCTCGCAATCACCGCCCATTGCTCAAACCCCTTGAAATAGGTTGAAACCCTGGTTCAGTCGTCTGAAAATGACTGTTACTGTTAGCCCAGAATTAAAATTCCCTGTTGAGAACAATAGAAGATAACTGACGATCGAATGGGGGTGCTTTAGAGTTTTACTTTTTGGACGAATTATTCTCCTTAAGAATGTTG
>JAAUOZ010000301.1 GCA_012034655.1 Leptolyngbyaceae cyanobacterium CSU_1_3
GGGAGAAGGGGAACCGGACTCTTGCTTGCTCCCTCTCCCAACTTGGGAGAGGGGCGGGGGTGAGGGCGAATCCAAAGCCTTACAGTTTATTTAATTCTCATTCCTTAGGGGTTTGCATGAAAATAAAAGACTCGTGAATCGGGCTTTGACTGCGCTCAACCCTCGACGGTTGAAGGTTGAGCGCAGCCGAAACCTGGCTGGTGGTACATGATTAACCGACCTCCCAAACGGTCAGAACATTAAGTGGGTAATGCATACCCCATTGCAATCTTCGCCTTTTTGAGAGTTTCGTTGGCGATCGCGGCTGCTTTTTCACGACCGTCTCGCAGCACCGACTCTAAATAGGATCGGTCTGCCATAATTGCAGAATGCTTTTCCTGTATGGGTTGCAGGGTTGTGATCAGCGTCTCGGTCAACAAGGGTTTGAATTGCCCCCAGCCCATATCCTGGCATTCGGCAGCAACGGCTGCCTTGGTCTGACCAGAAAGAATCATATACAGGGTGAGCAAATTGTGGCACTCAGGCGCGCCGGATCGTCAAACACTAGCCCTTTGATCGGATCGGTTTTGCACTTTTTAACCTTAGTACGAATTAAATCAGGCGGATCGAGGAGATTAATCCGACTTAGCTCGGAGGGATCGGATTTAGACATTTTGCGCGCCCCATCTGTGAGGCTCATCACCCGTGCCCCTTCCGCGCGAATCAGAGGATCGGGACGCTTGAGAATGGGGGCTTTGGGAGTGGCAAACTTGTGGTTAAAGCGATCGACCAGATCGCGAGTCAGTTCTAAATGCTGCTTTTGGTCTTCACCAACGGGCACTTTGTCAGGCTCGTAGAGCAAAATATCCGAGGCCATCAGCACCGGGTAGGTGAGCAGACCCGTCCCTACCTCTTGCCCCTGTTTCACTGCTTTTTCTTTGAACTGGATCATATCTTCGAGCCAGTTGAGCGGTGTAATGCAACTCAGCAGCCACGCAAACTCTGTATGAGCCGGAACCTGGGACTGCACAAAAATTGTGCTGTACTGCAAATCGAGGCCACAAGCGAGATAGAGAGCAGCGATCGTAGCGGTATCTTGCGCCAGCGTCTTAGGATCGTGGGGCACAGTGATCGCGTGGAGATCTGCCAAAAAGAAGAAATTGTCGTACTGGCTTTGGGCTTCTACCCAGTTGCGAATCGCCCCCAAATAGTTGCCTAAATGAAGATTGCCCGTCGTTTGGATGCCAGAAAGAACTCGCTGCCTTGTCATAAATTTGAATGGGGATCGGGTCGGGTAGACTGGATGTACAATGAAGGAATGTAACAAATCTCAATGACTTATTTGAAAAAGTTAACGTCTAAATCAGGAAAACCCGTAAATTTAGATTTAGCCTCAACAAGCAGTGCGATTTTGTCAGTCAAAAAGTCTCCAGTTTACTCCAATTATGCAGCCACTTACCCAACATCAGCTTGATCAGCTTCACGTCTGTTTACACCTGGCCCAAGACCCCACTCAGCACAGCAAAGCTGCTGAAGCCTTTTCATATTTGCAAGACACAATCTCTGAAGATTCTCCTGCCAAAGCGCTCCTCACGGCCCTATGGAAAGAAGTTTTGATGGCCCGACGATCGGCGGCTTTCTGGCAACAACTCAGTGATGTTGAGCAAAACATCTCTCAACGATTAGCCCAAAATCATGTTCAGCTTCAGCAAAATTATTTGCGCCTGGTTCAGGAACAATAGAAGGAGGAATGGGGGAGGAAGGGGGGAGGAAGCTAAAAGGTAAGTGTATTTCTGCCAGAGTCTACTGGTGTGAGCGGCTTACTCACGGGCCAGATGCCTGCACCACGCCTGATATTTCTTAATGATTACTATCGCGTTTCTAGATCTAGTGAGGTACGATTCAACCGCTGAAAGCCTTACTCTGAAACGCTCAGGCGTGCCTCATTTCGAGAGGAGGCGCTATAGATTTTCAATGCCACCTGCGATCGGTCTTTTTTATGAGTGTTTCACCCAATCCCGGTTTGTCTGCTTTGATTGTGGGTTGTTGGCAACTCGACGATCGTAGCTGGAAGGCTATCCCAGAAGCCAATCTCGAACGGGCGATCGACACTTATCTAGCTCTGGGCATCACAACATTTGACACGGCCGACATCTATGGGCGCAGCGAACAAGTGCTGGGGCGATTGCTCAAAGGGCGAGACAGCATAGTGTTGACGAAGGCTGTTTTCTTTGAAGGTGTACCTACCCCAAATCAGGTTCGCAGTAAAATTGAGAACTCGTTGCGAAATTTGCAGCGCGATCGCCTTGATTATGTGCAAATTCACTGGCACAACCCGCAGCTTGATTTTTCGGCTACCTTCGCTCAATTGAACGACCTGATCGAACAGGGCAAAATCACCAAACTCGGTGTCACCAATTTCAACACGCCCATGCTAGAGAAGGCACTGCAATGCGCCCCGATTTGTGTTCACCAGTTGCAATATAGCCTCGTCGATCGGCGCGTAGAAAATTTGATGCAGCCCTTCTGCCTGAAACAAGGGATCGAAATTTTGTCCTATGGCCCTTTGTCTGGCGGTTTTTTGTCTGAAAACTATCTAGGAGTGACCTCTCCTCAGAGTGCGACTGACCATGCCCGATCGTTCTTCTATAGCACCATGATTCACGCCCATGGAGGCTGGCCACCCGTTGCAGACCTGCTCGAAACGCTGGCGCAAGTCGCCCAAAAGTACGGAAAAACAATCGCTCAAGTTGCATTAAACTGGGTAAAACAACAGGCGGGTGTCCGATCGGTGATTTCTGGGTTAACCCTCGATCGTCAACACATACAGCATAATGTAGACGCTTTCACCTGGAACCTCAATGCAGAGGATATAAAACTTTTATCAGAGCGATCGTCCACGTTGTTTCAGCAAACTGGCGATATCTATTCCTATGAGCGTTAGAGGGCGCTGCCAAGGGTTTTTTAAGGGGTCTTTAACCCCTTAAATAAAATAGCCTTTACCCCATTCATAATTCGTCTTGATAAGCTACGAGTCGCGCGATTCTCTCGACTCGATGCTTCTTGCCAGACATCGCTCTAGAAGCTCAACCTGGTAGTGGTTTAGAAATCGGCGCGGGTCTAACACAAGGGGATAGGCTGCCTGAAACACAGGTTGCGTCAGATATTGCCAAAGCGGAAACTTAATCTTTTGGGGTGTCAGCATGAGGGAAGCGTCTTGGTAGCAGTTGAGTGGGCAGAAGTGCCTTGCGCGGGCGAT
This sequence comes from Leptolyngbyaceae cyanobacterium CSU_1_3, assembly GCA_012034655.1. Lineage (GTDB taxonomy): Bacteria > Cyanobacteriota > Cyanobacteriia > Leptolyngbyales > Leptolyngbyaceae > JAAUOZ01. Next base: position 3,239 of record JAAUOZ010000301.1, read on the forward strand.
CGCACTTGGTAGCCTAACTTTTTTAAGATGCCCAACTCGATCAACTCGCTTCGTGGTGAAGATTGCGGAATCTAAGCGGCTCACCTGCTACCCACAATCTGTAATTCCTAGGTGAAACCAACACCCTCCCCGCAATGCTACCGAGACAAGTGACTGATCCCTCATGCCCTATCCCCTATTCCCCCACTCCCACTAGCTTCGCACTCAATTCCCACATACGATCGGCTTTTTCGTGGTCACGGGCTTGGGGAGAAACCTTCTGCACAAAAGACTTACCCTCTTTTTTCTGACGGTTGCCCCAACTCCAATAGGCTCCAGACTGTTTATATTCGGGGTCAGCGACCACCATCGCAACGCGCTCACCTGCCAATTCTTGAGACACATAGCCACCCGTAACGTTTTTCTGAAACCAAGGGAAAAGTTTCTGAAAGAGGGGATAGTGGTTGCGAAACAGGGGAGTGTCAGCAACGCAGCCAGGATAGAGGGAACTAAAGGTAATCTGGGTGGTCTCGTGGTAGCGATCGTGCAGTGCTCGCATGGTCAACACATTACAAACTTTGCTGTCTTTGTAGGCTTTGACTGGCTCAAATTTTTTGTCGTCAATCATCACATGGTCGCCCTTGAAGCCAGCGACAAAGCCTTCAAAATTGCCCAAATCTGGACGCGGCGGAATCTTGCCGCCTAATTCGTCTGGGTTGTGGGTGACAGTTCCCAAAATCACCAATCTCGGATCGGAGGATGCAGAATGTTTGAGGTCTTCTAGCATCAAATTGCATAATAGGAAATGTCCGAGGTGGTTGGTGGCGACGGTGAGTTCGTAACCTTCGGGCGATCGCAATGGTTCTTTAATCAATGGCATATAAATTGCGGCGTTGCAGACCAGGGCATCTAGCGATCGTCCAGTTTCTCGAAAGGCTTTGACAAACTGACGCACACTTTCTAGAGACGCAAGATCAAGGTGCAGAATGGTGTAGCTACTAGGCGACATGCCTACACTTTGTGCGGCCTTTTCTGTTTTGGGCAAGTCTCGACAGGCCATCACCACATGCCATCCTCGCTGGGCCAGAGCTTTGGCTGCGTACAAACCGACTCCCGAAGAGGTTCCCGTCACGATAGCTGTGAAATTTTGTTGCTGTACCATTTTTTATACCTCCGTTAATCGCGATTCGCTGCTTTAAATCATTGAGTCGATCGTGCAGATCCTATCTTACCGATGAGCGGTCACGGTTGAGAAATGGGTGCATGAAAATGTTACGGAGATAATCTCATTAGACTTGAAAAAGTCTGATGCTTAAAACTGTGGCTCTACAGGCCATAAACAACCCCAGCGCTAACCAAAGTAGATGATTGTTGCGAGAATAGCAGGCGACGATCGCCATAGGCACAAACCCGATCGCTAGCGCTGTAACGACTGAGATGCGTAGAATTCGCCCTTCGGTTAACCCCAAAAAATAGCCATCCAGTAGATAGGCGATCGAGCCAAATCCTAAAACTGGAAACAACCATCTCACATATTCTTTGACCTGTTGCAAAATCTCAGCATGATGGGTGAGTAACCCAAATAAAGGAACAGGGAAAAATATGAACGTGATTGCAAACGACAATCCTAAACTCAAGCTAGTCAACACAGAAATTTTCACCAGCGATGCTAATTCTTTAAAATTCTGCTGACCTTTCAATTCTCCTGCGAGAGTTTCTACTGCGAATGCTAACCCATCAATAAAGTAAGCTGCTAATGTCACAACTTGCAACAGCAGGGTATTGGTTGAGAGAATCTCAGTGCCAAACATAGAACTCAAGTTTGTAAACACTGCAAACGTAGAGATGAGTGAAAAGGTTCTGATTAAGATTTCACGATTGAGAATGAGTGTTGCCTTGAGGGCAGCAGGGTTGAGAATCTGTCCTGCAAGGCGATGAATTTGTGAGAATTGCACCTTGCGACCTACCAAAATTATGCCAACAACCAGCATTAAATATTGACTAATAGCAGTTGAAATTCCTGCGCCCGCACTTTGCCAGCCCGATCGCACAATCAAGAGATAATCTAGCCCAACGTTAGACAAGTTACCTACGATCGAGAGCAACAACACCTGAGCACTCTGAGATTGCCCCAGAAGCCAGCCAATCAGCACAAAATTGAGCAGTGTTGCCGGAGCGCCCCAAATCAATGCATTGTAGAAAATCTGACCTGATGCTTTCACCTCAGCCGTAGCCGAGAGTAATGTGAAGCCTATCATTTTGATCGGCGACTGCAACAGCAAAATCATCATTCCCAGCCCGATCGCCACTGTTGCATTTCGCAAACCGATTAGCAATATAGCATCGGCATCATCTCGCCCCACCGCTTGAGCCGTCATCCCGGTTGTGCCCATCCGCAGGAAGCCAAATGTCCAATAAATGTAATTGAATAATACTGTTGCTAGGGCTACCCCTGCTAGGTGATGAATCTCACTCAGATGACCTAAGAAGGCGACATCCATCCATCCGGCTAGGGGAACCATCAGGTTAGAGAAAATGTTGATGATCGCCAGTCTCCAGAACCGATGTAAAAAAAGCGATCGATGTTCCAAAGATTCTGACATTGCAATTTTTCACCATTTATTGGGTCAATTAAACCAATGGTTCGGACAAAATTTGAGCAGGTTTTAGACCTCAAACCCTGATTCAGCCGTGAGCAGGATATTATTTTCAAAGTTAGCGCTACACCTGACTTTG
>JAAUOZ010000048.1 GCA_012034655.1 Leptolyngbyaceae cyanobacterium CSU_1_3
TCCTTGCCCCGGAAAGGATGACTCCTTCCACAGTTTTCCAGAAAAACTGCGTTCTCAACGGGTTCATACTTTTACGCGCCGAACCCGCTGTCTCCATGACGGATGATGACTAGCCCTGTTCTCGGCGCAACCGCCTAGTATGAGTTTGTCAAGGGTCTGCTCTAGAACAAGATTACCAGATTGACTCATTTGTTCTAAGAGAGATTGGCGACTCGATCGAGTCGCCGTCGCTATCCATCCTCACCGCATGGCGGATGGGGAATTCCGCGAGTTATACTTTGTCAGGGCATAAAATTAAAGATTTTGGACGGGGTGCAGGGGTTCCACCCATGGCTGGGGGCGCAGCCCCCACACCCCTTCTAAACCAAAATCTATAGGCTGACGCAGTATAGTTAAAATCTTTGCTTACCCATAACCCCGCTAATCATTCCTATCAGCAGTACCTTCTCTTTTTGTCCAAGCGTCTGTGTACTATGAGTAAAAGTTGGACACTCACTCATCACAGGTATCTCAAGCATGACCGCAGTTACTCCCAACCCTCAGTCAGTTGTTCCCGCCTTTTGCGAAGGCATTCAGTATTTTAGTGAATCGCTCCCTGGTTTTGAGACCCACGGCAAAACTGCGGCGATCGCTCCCGGCAAAACAGCGATCGTTGACCCGACTGACCCAGCGGCGGCCTACCAAACCCTGCTGACGGCGGATGCTCTGCGTTATCTGATCCTGCAAGTTACGGCAAGTAAGGCATCGGGACACCCCGGCGGATTTGCCAGCCAGGCAGAAGCCTATGCTGCCCTGGTGATGCTGGGCTACAAAAACATCATTACCGAAGTAGGACACCACGCCCCCGGCTTTTATAGCGCCATGTTTTTAGATCGCTCCCTCGAAGATATGGGAATCGACACCGTACAGCAGTTGCGCGATCGCTTCCGAGAAAAGCATGGCTTGCTAGGACACCTTTCAGGATTTATTCCAGGCATTCTCGCGCCCGCCGGGCCATTGGGTCAGGGGCAGCACTTTGCCATGTCGGCGGCCTTATTGCACCGAGACAAGCTGTTTCCCTTTACGGTGGGCGACGGAGGGCTGGGCGAACCCTACATCGTTAGTTCAATGGCTCACTTCCACACGGCTTACCCAACCGTGACCAATTTCTTGCCCGTGCTGGTGTGGAATGGCTTCTCGCAAGAGCATCACAGCATGGTTTCCACTAAAACCAATGAGGAAATGCTGGCTTACTGGCGGGGCAATGGCTTTGAAGAAGTGGTGCTCATCGATGCCAAAGACTACGACGACCAGAACCAGCCCGGAGCCTATGTAGACGGCACGGCCTTTTCCTTCGATCGCCGTCTCGAATTTACCCAAGCCGTACTGGTAGCGGTTGACAAAGCCGCTCAATCTGCGCTGGGTGGCAAACTCACCGTTTTAATTATCAAGCAACTCAAAGGAGCGGGCGTTCATGCGCGGGGTGCAAAATCCCACAACCTTTACGCTCAGCACACCTTAGACAATTCTGAGATCGTTTCCGCTCTCAAAGCTCGCGCCCTCACCCCCGCCGCCTGGAACCTCGTGCGAACCAACTGCGAACGAGCCAATGGTGGCCCTGCGAGCAAAACCGTCGTCACTGAATCGGTGTTGCCCCTCGCAGATTTGGCAAAATTGCCCCTCGAAGAATTTGCGGTGGGCGGTGATGCCAAAGTTTCAACCACGGCAATGGGTCGGCTCGTAGGAGCAGTGGGCGCGATCGATCCCACCTTCGTCGTCACCAATGCAGACGGCAATGAAGCCTCCGGAATTGCCAACATCAATCAGGCGCTGAAAATCATTCACCCAGTTGAAGATGCGCTCTACAATCAAGCTCCCAGCGGGCAAGTCTACGAACCGTTGAGTGAAGATGCCTGTGCAGGGCTGGCTGCGGGGCTGGCGCTCATGGGGGGGCGATCGCTCTGGTGCTCCTACGAATCGTTTGCAATCAATGGTTTACCGATCTGGCAAACCGTCACCCAGGCAATGGCAGAATTGCGTCGCCCCACTCCTTCAACGGTGACGCTTTTCACGGCTGGGGCCCTCGAACAAGGTCGCAACGGCTGGACTCATCAACGCCCCGAAGTCGAAGCCTACTTTGCAGGCATGATGCGAAATGGCAACGTGTTTCCGCTCTTTCCACCCGATGCCAACAGCATTCAAGTTTGCTACGAATGGGCGCTGACCACGCAGAACAAGGGCATTGTGATTACATCGAGTAAGTCGCCCTTGCCGATTCGCACGACCTTTGAGCAAACCCGGCAGGGCTTGAAAGACGGCGCGATCGTCCTCCATGAAAGTCAGAATGCTGGCAAAAAGGTCGTGTTTGCCGTCGTGGGCGACCTGATCTTGCTGCCCGTGCTCGAAGCGGCCGCCCAACTCGAAGCGCAGGGGCTAGCCGTCCGTGTGGTGTCGGTGATCAATCCTCGTCGGCTCTACCGTGCCCATGATGTCGCCTGGGATATTTGCTCAGAAGCCGATGGCGAGTTTCTGGACGATGCCCAATTTGAGGCACTGTTTGGCGGCGATGCGCTGATTGGCGTGACGGGAGGCGCAAGCGGAATGTTGGAACCAATCATGTTACGCAGCACCGCCAACCGCGACACCTTTTGTTGGAAGCGCGGCGAAACAACCGCCAGCGCAGGTGAACTGATGGCCGTAAATGGAATTACGGCGCAGGGGATGGTCGATCGATCCCTGAAGTTAGTGGAGTAGGGGATGGGGAGATTTTTGACCTCCAAATTGAGTCTCCGTAGGGGCACTGCTGTGCCCTTCACGCGGATACAATCCTTGCCAAAATCTTCCTGCGATCGCGCCTACTTTTGGCGTGCCTTTCAATCAGCAGACAGAAAATCAACCCCTTAGGGATCTGCGAGTACTGCCAGCCAGGTTTCGGCTTCGCTCAATCTTCAATCGTCGAGGGTTGGGCGGAGTCGAAACCCGATTCACTGGTGCTTTATTTTTATGCAAACTCCTTAAAAAAACCTAATGCTACCTAACTCGTAGCGATCGCTGAGCCTTGACCATTGAATCTGTGCCTGAATCTGTGCCTGAATCTGTGCAGTTCTGCTGCATTCAGGCAGGGGTCAGTGTCAATGCTCTGGTTCTCCGTCTACCCTCATGACTACAAGCGTCATGTCATCTGCGTTGTGGTTGCCTGCGCCGATAAATTGCTGAACACGATCGAACAAATATTTCAAAATCATCTGCGGATCGCTGTAATGGCGACAGGCCCAGCGAAACGCATTCGTTAGATTTTCTTCCTCAAAGCGTCGCCCATATTGGTTGGCTGCGTCGGTAAAGCCATCGGTGTAGTAGATGATCGTATCACCCGAATGAAGTTGCACCTGAGCATCCTGATATTGGGTTTCGGCATCTAGGCCGATCAGCATTCCAAAGGTGTCTAATCGCTTGATCGAGTCGGTTTTGGCTTGCCACAACAGGGGAGGATTGTGGGCCGCGTTGCTGTAAGACAGCAGGTGAGTGGTAGGGTCGTATTCTGAATAGAAGAGGGTGACAAAGCGATTGGAGTTTTCTAGATCGGCGTACATCACCTGGTTGAGGTGCTGCAAAATCCGCGCGGGGGAGTGACCGTTGAGCACCTCTGCCCGCAACATTCCGCGAGTCATGGTCATGATCAGCCCAGCCGGGACTCCCTTACCCATAACATCGCCGATCGTCACACTCCAGCGACCAGTTTCGTTGTCGGCTTCTGATTTGCGAATCTGCCCGTAGTTTGCTGGAATGAAATCATAATAGTCGCCCCCGACTCGGTTGGCAGTCTTACACAGAGCCGCCAACTCAATACCCTGAATTTTGGGACACTGACGCGGCAGCAAGCGCAGTTGAATGTCGGCTCCAATTTCTAGCTCGCGATCGAGGCGTTCTTTTTTGCGAAGCTCGACGGTGAGTTCGTCGTTTTCGATCGCCACTGCGGTCTGGTCGGCGACGAGGCGCACCAACTTCTGACGGGTTTCTGTCCAGGTGTAGTCAGGGTCGCGGCTAAACACATAGAGCCGCCCTCGCTCACTGTTTTTGACCAAAATTGCCGTGCCAAAAATCTGAATATCTGGGCCGAGATGGCGGCTGACTTGATGATCTAGGGTGCGATCGCTTGGGGTGACTTGGTGATCGATTCACTCGGTGGCAGCCCTGCTAGGGTGCTGGTAATCTGGCGAGTTACGGTTTCTAGCGCTTTGCGAATTTCTTGCCCCCAATGGTTGTCTTGGCAATGGAGCCGCTCTAGCTTCACCTGACCGTTGGGGCGAAACGTAATCAACGCGCCGCCATCCGCATCGGTAACGCGACTGGCCATTAATGGAATCAGTTCTAGAAATTGGTTGAGATTATTAAAACTGCGGAGCGCAAACCCTAGTGAACTCAACAGATCTTGAATTTTGTGCTGTTCACGGTTAAGTCGAGCGACCAGTTCTTTGAGTGCAAAAACTGGGGTGACTTCTGAAGCACCGTGGCGATCGGGTTGAGAGGGCTGTCGAGGAAGGGGCACAGCAGTCATTTAGTGTCGAAACAGGGGGAGCTTTGGACGATCAAAGGCGGGCGGTGGCAGGTCAGAAATTATGGCTTGAATTATGTTGTGAACATCAATGTTAGCGAAAGACCTGCAAATCGTGACATTGAGTTTTTCAGATTTTTTGAGCGACTCAGAAGCCGATTCATCAGATGATAAATCGTGTTTCTATTGATACATCATCTACTGTAATTCGTCCACAAAATAAAGTAGACAATTTGACGACTGACTTGCTTGGGCAAGGGGGCTGCGAACCCTTATGGAATCTATCCACTTTAGAACTTGGGTCGTCGAAAAATCTAAACTCTTGCAAAATCTACAGGACTGTTTGATTAATTGCAAGCAATTGGTTCACAACTGGTGCAGTTTACCCTTGACAATGAGATAAATGACTCGATCGTCACAAATTTACGCATCAACTTTATCTGTTATGCAACGATCGGCGTGTCTACCCTGGGTGATCTAGCGATCAATCATCGGATAAGCTGCCCACAAGAATTCCCAATTCCAAGGGGAGCTATCGAGATCCAAAAATAGATCCCAAAAATCACCCACAGAATTTTCCGACAATGGCAGGGATCGGTTCTCTGTGCCTACCCTAAATCTTCGGGTCTACCCTTTCTACGATCGCACCCATAGCAACCCTTCAGTCTTTTTAATTATCGGTATCAAATACTACATCGACATTGCCCGACTCAATCTGCACTGAGTAGTTCTAGACAGAGGTTGCGGAAGTCATCGCCGCGTTGCTCAAAATTTGGATATTGATCAAAACTGGCACAGGCAGGAGACAATAACACCACTTGGGCAGAATATTTGGGTGCGATTTCGGTAGCCCTTTTGACAGCACTGGACATTGTTTTCACAATTTCGTAGTCGGTATAGCCGATCGCTGACAATCGCTGAGAAAATTCGGTGGCGGACTCTCCGATCAACAACACGGCTGCCGCCTTCTGTTGAATGGTCTTGAGCCAGGCCGCATCATCTCCGATTTTTGCCTCGCCGCCCGCGATCAAAATAGCCGGACTCTTGACCGCAGACAGCCCAACTTCTGCTGCGTCGTAGTTAGTCGCCTTGCTGTCATTAATGAAGTCAATGCCTTGCCAGGTGCAGACCTGTTCGAGGCGATGGGCTACCCCTGAAATTGGGCGATCGCCCTCTGAATCGCTTCTCTGTCAATGCCCGCAAAATGAGCCGCCGCCACAGACATCAACAGGTTTTGCTGATTGTGCGCGCCGGGCATTCGGAGGCTGCTGACTTCGACGATCGCCTTCCCCTGGACGATCGCCCACCCGTCTTGAATGTATGCACCCAGATCAGGGTTGCCCACCAGGTCAGATTTGCCCTTGATGCTCGTCCAGCAGGCATCGGCGGAAACGGGAAAGGATTGAGCTTCGCCGATATTTCGCAGATAGGGATCGTCGCCGTTGAAAATCTGCTGCTCAGACTGTTGCAGCAAATGCGCCTTGATATTGAAATAGTTGGCTAAGGTTCTGTGGCGAGCCAGATGATCGGGGGTGAAGGTCGTCCAGATGCCAATGCGAGGGGCGATCGCGCCAGAAGATTCGATCTGGTAGCTGCTGAGTTCGGCGATCGCCCAATCGGGTTTGGGGTTCATCATTGCTACTTCACAGGCAGCAAGACCAATATTGCCAAAGGCAGGAGCATGAAAGCCTGCGGATTGAAAGATGGCGGCGATTAGAGCGGTCGTCGTGGTTTTGCCATTTGTGCCTGTGATGCCGATCCAGGGGCAAGGTTGCAGATGTCGCCAAGCCAATTCCATTTCGCCGATCGTTTCGATCCCCAATGCCCTGGCCCGCGTCAAATTAGAGGCATCCCACGGCACACCAGGGCTAACGACGATCAGATCCGGTCGTTTGGCATCGGGGCGAAAAGAATCTCCTAGACTGACTTTGATGCCATCGGCATTGAGTTCTAGCTGTTGTTGTTGGAGGGCAGTTGTTGTGCCGCGATCGCTGACAGTCACTTGCCAGCCTTCTCGTTTGAGTAACCGAGCAGCAGCATTTCCTGATTTTCCTAAACCAATCACGTAGGCATTAGGCATGTTCGTTAGGGCATCTATCTCTTGGCATCCTTTATGTTACTGTCTAACCGCTAATTACAGTCAGGTTGCAGGATGCCACAAGGAATTTTGCTGCCTGAAACAAAACCATTTCCTCTAGCCTTTCCTAAAACAGTACTAATAGACCCTATCAAAGTCATGTCCTTTACGCTACGAGGCAGGGCGATCGAGGGATGCTGAATCTCTACAAGTTTTGAGGTTTTAGGACTTTTGACACTCTCCACCGCATGGCGGATGGGGATTCTTGGCTCAACGAAACCACTTCAACTAGATGCCTTGCAGTCTCTAGCCCAGAGGTGGGATTCTCCCCAAGGGGTATTCCGCGAGTTAGATAAGACTCCTACTTCATAATAATTCATACTCTTTTAATGATAATTACTTTCAATAATGATGCTAAGATACTTCTCAGATTTATTGAGATTCACTTTCAATAAGTCATCGATCGATTCAGCTAACAAATACCTGCGGACAAGCATCTGATCGATCATTCCGCCTTTCTGTTTGAGACAAAATCGATGACTTTTGAGGATGATCTCGGCTTTTTCCTACTGAATCAATGCTCAGCACAATGAAAACAAGATCACTCTCAACGTTAGCAAGTGAATTGCAGCCCATCACAAAAAGGAATGATCTCACCATGCAAGCCTTTACACTCCATCATCAACGGAATAGCCTGAACATCAAAACTTAAAACCGATGAGAAGTATCAAATTTGTTGGACTCACGATCGATGAAGATAACCAATCTGATCTGACGAACGATCGTATCAAAACCTAGGTAACTCAACTCAAACAACAACTGAGTCTGTAAGCGCGATCTCCAGTCGTTGGGACAGACGATCGACAGATTGGTAAATTTAATTTTGTCATCGCTTCACATCATCGCAGAGTGTTTATGTCTGACAATCTTCTTTGGCTCAGTGCTAGCCCAAGTTTACAACGCCTCAACCAGCCCCTACTTCACTATCTTTCTCAACAAGTCACCGTTTCTCAATGGGAATATTACCAAACCCTGGATGAAGGAAGTTCTCTCACAACGGCCGTCACTCTTCTGCATGAGCATCTTCAGCATCAAGCTCATCCCATTCATTTAGCAGGGCATGGCATCAGTGGCGTTGTGGGGTTGTTATATTCTCGTCTATATCCTGAGCGGGTGAAGTCGCTTGCCTTACTTTCGATCGCTGCCCAACCCGCCATGACTTGGCACGCCCACTACTATACTCAACAGCGCTTGCTACCCTGTAGCCGTTCGCAGCTTTTGGCACAGACTGCTCTAATCTTGTTTGGCAAGCGCCTCCCTCTTCCCCTCAAAGACCTGCTGATAGCCCTCGATCGTGATTTAGATCTGTCTCCCTGTCCGCACTCTCTACTTAAACTCAGCGAGTTACCCAAGGGCGGAGTCTCTATGCCGTTGCTCGTTTACCGAAGTCAGACTGATTCAATTATCGATCCTCAGGGCCACTCAAATTGGCTTCCCTGGATGAAGTATGAAGATCAACTGTGGGACTGCCCAGAGGGTCGCCATTTCTTCCATTATTTTTACCCTGAGCTAGTCGGAGCGCGGCTACTCGATTTCTGGCACACGGCCAACTCACGATCGCTCCACCTATCTCTGACCACATAGACAACAATTCGCTTGCGGCTCAGATATGAGCAAAGCCTGTGCGATCGAAATGCAACTCCCGTGACGCTCAGTCATTACTAGCAGTTACAAGTGTTCACCGATGCTATTACCTTTTTCTCCAAAATTTTCTCAAGAAGTGATTCAATTACTCACAACTTTCTGGTGTTGTTTTTGGATTTGTACATTACTGGCCATATTCATCTGGAGCGGACTTGTAGCTGCACTAGACGGCTGGAAGCAACTGCGACGATTGCATCAAATTCCCTGTCACAAATGCCTCTACTTTACGGGCGACTACAACCTCAAATGCACCGTTCGACCATGTGAAGCGCTAACTGAGTCTGCGATCGCCTGTCGAGACTTTGAAGCGCTAGAACCCTGCAAACCTCGTCCTCCAGTTCAGCCCATTTTTGCAGCCAAGAAACATGCAACCTCAACGCTTACCTCGACTAACCTGCACCGAAGAATTGACAAAGCTCAGAAGAATGTCTGGCTGTGATCTGCCATCCACTTCGCCATTGCAAATGATGCCGAATAGCTCTGAGCGATCGTTTCGACATCGAGAAGTCATACCCGTATCGTCTAGTCACCTCTGGAAAATTGAGAGTGGCTACGTTAGAACAGTAACCTGGGATATGTCTGGTGAAGTGACCACGTTGGGAATTTGGGGAACAGGGGATATTGTTGGCAAACCTCTCTCTCAACTTGATCCCTACCAAATTGAGTGTCTAACTCCGGTGCAAGCGAGTGAATTTGCTTTTTCTAGACATCAACTAGGAGAAGTAATGTTTTGCCATATCCAACACCTCGAACGATTGGTAAACATTTTGCACACCAGGCAGACTTCATCTCGGTTGCTCAAACTTTTAGAATGGTTAGCACAACGGTTTGGGCACAAGGTCGATCGCGGCAGTGTCATTGAGATCCGATTAACCCATCAAATCATTGCTGAGATCATTAGCACCACACGAGTGACTGTCACCCGTCTTCTCAAAGAGCTAGAGCGCCAAGAAAAACTCATCCTCCTCCGCAAGCATCGCATTCTTTTATTAGCCTAAAGATCTTCAATCTGGCGCACACTCATTCTTCTAGAGAAACGCTTCTGAGACCGATCGTGCGTCACAATAGCGATGGCGTAAAATTTTTGAGCTATGCGATTTGCAGTTTCGGGCAGTTCTGGGCAAGTGTTGGCATACGGGCAACTATTCATTCAAACTGATGAGGCAGGAGAACAGCGCCTTTGCTTTTGCACCGATCGCGGCACAATCATCGAAGGCGGCACGATCGAGTCCGATGGCAACCTGACCAACGCCGGGCAGGAACTCTTTCGGGAGTTTCTTAAAACTTGGGGCATGATGGGGGTCACTCTCACCTCCCAAACTCGCTAATCTGCGGATGAGGGCTATCTTTTCAGGTCAGGCGTTGCTGCATCAAGATATCAATCGCTCACTCAACCCTTTGACAGATCATTGAGAATCTCACAGGTAAATAAATAAGTAGTAGGGTGGAATTAAAATAAACCAGATGCCGAGTTTCGACTGCGCTCAACCCTCCTCCAGGGAAGACTTTGAGCATTGAGCGCAGTCGAAATGCATCTTACAAATCATTCTGCCTTCTGACTGAGAAGCTGCTTAGATAGAAACTGTAGGATCAAGACTTCAAGCCTAAAATTTCTCTACAGCAAGGCATCCAGATTGACTTGTACCGTCAGATATCTAGATTTATCTGAGACTACTCGTAAATCCAGGAAAGAATGGTTGGCTGCCAGTTCACCAGTTCTTCTGGCTGAAACCAAAGCGCAATTTCACTGGCGGCCGTCTCAGGCGCGTCGGAGCCGTGGATCAGGTTGCGTCCAATATTTGCGCCCAGATCTCCCCGAATTGTGCCCGGTTCTGCTGAGAGAGGATTGGTTGCCCCAATCACTTTTCGCGCTCCTGCAATCACACCGTCGCCTTCCCAAACCATAGCAACGATCGGTCCAGAAGTGATGAAGTCTACCAGGCTGCCAAAAAAGGGACGTTCTTTGTGAACACCATAGTGTTGTTCTGCTAGTTCGCGGCTGACGTTCATGAACTTAAGACCGACAAGGGTAAAGCCTTTTGTTTCAAACCGAGCGATGATTTCGCCGATGAGTTTACGCTGTACGCCATCGGGTTTAATTGCCAAAAATGTCCTTTCCACAGAGGCGCTCCCAAGAATTGCTGATTTTTACAAAACCAGATTAGCTTAGAACGGCAGCAATCGAGCGGGAAAGAGAAAAGATGGAAATGTCGCGTTGGCACAGCCCTATCGATCGAGCTTGATGATTGTGTTTCGCTCAAATTTCCATTGCTCTAGAGGAGGGTTGAGCGCAGTCGAAGCCCGGTTTAATTAAAGTTTGACAGACTCGTAGAGTATTCGTGCACGAGTTCTATCCTGTACTCGCTCCCGATTAATTTACGGTGTTTCATGGCCCTTTATGGCACTCTGTGGGGTTTGGAGACAGTCCCAAACAAAACCAGCGCCCCTTGTTAGAGGCTGAACCTGTTGATATTGAAGGGATGGGCGATACTGGATTTGAACCAGTGACCCCTTCCGTGTGAAGGAAGTGCGCTACCACTGTGCTAATCGCCCGAAATTTGCAGAGAAACACCTTTGCTTATCCACATCTGGCAGTATATCACCTTTGGTTTCTCGTTTTGCACTCCTTTGTGGAGTTGCAGCAACTCTAAAATTTGATGGCGCTCAAAGCCTCATACTCACACACTCAGAAGGAAGAATGCATGATTCTTGATGAGCTAGCCAATCATTGAAGCGGCGCAAAATCGTTCTGAACGTTGAAAATTAAGTGACGCGGCAGTGACGTTAACTGAACTTTTTGCCGCAATCGGGTTGACACTTTTGATTGCTTCTCATATAGTACTTGTGTACTATATGGGTAAGCCTGACCTCAGTTGGGGACAAATGATCGCAGCCTTGACCGTCAGTATACAGGAGAAACCAATGACCAGCGTAGAAACTAGACAGACTAAAGCGAGAAAAGATAGCCCTGCTCCCGCCTCGACCGGAATTATATCGGCCCGATCGCTAGCCCTAGATGCCGGAAATTATGATCTAAAGTTTTGGGATGGGACAGGCAACCCCAAGGCGATTCGTTCAATTCGATTTCAGCTACCTCAGGGTCGAGATGCCGTGCGCTACTCGGATCATTCTCCTCTAATTGAGTTGCCCGATGGAACGCGCTACCACTTTGGCACTCAGGCTTACAAGTATCGCAGACAGCAGCAAACGGTCGTCGAAAATAAGATTGATCTGGCACGACTGCACCTCTACGCCTGCATTGAATCTGACAAAGCTGCTGAAGATATCTGTCAGTTTTCACTAAATTTGCACGTTTCAACACCCGAACCAGCTAGAAACCAGGATGTTCTCAGGGCACAGTTAATGGGGATTCATGAGTTTAAGCGAAATGGTGTGCCGTTTCGGATCACGGTAGAGCGAGTCGAAGTGGAGCGAGAGGGCATTGGTTCCTACACCTACGCGCAGCGCTTGGGGCTGATTCCAGATATGGGGTACACGATCGTCGTCGATATTGGTGGTGGCACATGGATTTCGCGCCTGGTTGATGCCGAAGGCGACGTGATCGACGAAAATGTGATGGATCGAGGCGGTGCGTATGAACTAGCAACCGCGATTAGCTTTGATAAGCGATTGACCAATGGGTTGGGCACAACGGCTGACCCTGCGTTGATTATGGACGGTTTCAAGACGGGACACAATTACGCCGACACGGGGCTAACGTGGGAACTGTGGCTAAATGAGTATCTCGAACCTTGGTTTAAAGGGATTTTTCAGACTGTAAAGGCGCAATACACCCCGTTTATGGCGCGGGTAACGCGATTTTTGGTTACGGGCGGCAGTTCTCATCTCATTGCAGAACGGCTGGCAGGTCGCAAATTGTTCGCAGTGATGCCAGAACCTCAATTTGCCAATGTGCGCGGTTTATACCCGATTCCTGAAGGATTGCAGCTATGTATGACAACAAAATGAGGCTCAGCCAGGATGTGCTCGAAAAGGCCGAGCAGATTGCTTCACAGTGGGGTTTGAAGAATTCGCGGGCAGCGATCGAAGCTGTTTTTCGCAAATATGCTGACGATTATCTGTATGGTAGAAACTCAACGATTAATCCGGCGATCGTGCCCTTTGTTCCTCACCAGAGGGTAAATGCTCAGAGCCATTCTCAGATCAATTCTGCAAATGACCATGATGCATTGGATGAGTTGGATGATTTGTTGGGGCTTTGACGTTTGCAGGAGTAAACTGCGACTTGCCTGCGGAAAATGCTCAATCGCCCTGGGGTGAGTCATTCCAGAGTGGTGTCGTTTGCCGCAGGCTGAGGTAGTCGCCATTGCCGAGAATTAGGTGATCCAGAATAGGTAGCCCTAGAAACTGTGCGCCTGAGAGGAGTTGCTGAGTGAGGGTGATATCTTCGGGGCTGGGTTCTAGGTTGCCAGAGGGGTGATTGTGGGCGACGATCGCACGGGTGGCCCCCTGACGAATTACTTCGCGGAAAATGTCGCGAGGATGGGCCAGGGTTTCTGTAGCAGTGCCGATCGTGATGATTTGTGTGCCGATCAATCGATGTTTGACATCCAACAACAGCACTGCAAATCGTTCTTGACTTTGCCACATTAGATCATGGCTCAATGCTGCTGCTGCCACGGCCGGGTCGTCTACGATCGTTTTGTCGGCGGGGCGAGATTGGTAGACGCGCTTGCCCAGCTCGATCGCCGCCAAAATGGTCGTCGCCTTAGCGTTGCCAATTCCTGGAACTTTCGTCAATTCTTGAATGCTAACTTCTCGCAAAACGCTTAGCGGGTCGCGCTGATGCTGGCTCAACTGCTGCAAAATATACTGTCCCAATCCCACGGCAGATAGTTTTCCGGCTCCTTGACCTGTGCCCAACAAATCGCGATCAATTCTGCGGTCGAGAGACTTTTAGAGCCTTGTGCAATCAATCGTTCTCGCGGGCGCTCACTCTCTGGCAGGTCTGCAATTCTCAGGTTGTAGGTCATGGAAAAGAACTAGGAGGGATGAGGAATGAGAAGAAAAATCAGAACGAGATACCGGATTTGAGAGCTACTTGCCTGCTCTGGAAAAGGGGTTGGGGTGAGGTCAAAAGTCCAGTGTTGAACCAGCGTGTCAGTAATTAGGCGATTTCTAAAAAAGATATGACCTTTGCCCTTCGACTGCGATCAGGGTGCAAGCTGGGTAACTTGTTTGCTAAAAATCTCCTAGTGGAAGTCCAACAGGGAGCCTCCCAGTTTTGAAATTGAGAATATAAATCAGTGGATGGAATGACATACCACCGCCGAAAGCCCAGCCCCACCAGAGATTGAATGCTGTCCTCCTACTTTAAAGAAGCATCAGGATTTGTTCGTCTCTTAATCTTTTTCTTGTAATAGTTAGTAATCCCGAATTTTCGTCTCTCGAACTGCTTGCCAAAATCCCAGGATCAGGTAGATTCTCAAGGTAGACAATTTTGGGTGAGTGAGGAGTAAAGGCGATGAATAGTCGGTTTGGAATAACGATCGCAGCTATTGTAGTCAACGCGATCGGGGTTGTCAGCGTGCAATCATCTGTGCAACCAGCTTGGGCTGTTCGCACTCAAGACTATGCACCAGAGCAGTTTGTTTCGGTGTTGAATGGCTTTGGCTACCCGGTGTCTCTCACTGCACCCTTAATTGATCCAAGTGTGCAGCAAGCAATTCGTGACTTTCAGGCGCAGAACAAACTGCCAGTAGACGGGACATTGAACGTGCCCACCCAAGACAAGGCAGCCGATCTGGTGCGTCAGTTGCAAAAAAATCTCAATCGGGTAATACAGCCGAATCCGCCGTTGCCAGAGAGCCAGTTTTATGGCAAGCAAACCGAGAGTGCGGTCAGGCTATTTCAACAAAAGAATGGACTGCCAGCCACGGGCATTGCTACTTTGAGACTCGTCAGCGTATTAGTAATATTATCAACGATAGCGACCCGCGTGTGCCGCTGCCGCCGACGAGCAACGTGCCCGTGGGCAATCTCTATAACGAAGTTGAGTTTCGATTGCTGCTTTCGGGCCTGGGCTATGACATTGATCCGCAAAAGCCTCTATCAGACTCTCCGGCGGTGCTGGCGATTCGAGACTTTCAGCAGCGCTATGGGTTATCGGTAAACGGTAGAGCCGATCAGCCGACTCAAGAAAAAGGGGCGGCGATCGTTCGCAATATGCGCTTTAGTTTGGCAAAAGTGCTGAAGAATAATTTGCCGATCGATCGCTACTACGATACACCCACCCGCAATGCAGTCAGAGATTTTCAATCGCGAATCGGCTTATCTGTGAACGGCATCGCAACGATTACGGTTCGCAAAAGACTGGATGAGGAGGCGCGGCGGAGGAGATAGTTCGATGCTGCTAAAAGTGCCCCATCCTCCCCGCCTTCTTCTCTTTGGGGAGAAGGAAGAGCCACGCCAGGGCTTTGCGAGCGACTCGCCCTGGGGCGAGAGGTTGAGGGTGAGGGCAAAAATCCCGTCGTCGAGCTGACGTTAAATTCTGGCGACTCCATCTTCGCGGGCAGCCCGTTGCACCGCAGCCGCAACCGCAATTGCAACCCGATCGTCAAATACAGAAGGAATGATATGTTCACGATTGAGATCACTATCGGAAACAAGATCAGCGATCGCCAAGGCCGCACCTAAATACATGCTGGTGGTAAAACCAGAAGCACGACAATCTAATGCACCGCGAAACACACCGGGGAATGCTAACACGTTGTTAATCTGATTGGCGTAGTCGCTTCGGCCGGTGGCAATTACTGCTACGTCGTCGCTCACGAGTTCGGGCTGAATTTCAGGGACGGGGTTAGCCATCGCAAACACGATCGGTTCTTTGGCCATTGATTTGACCATTTCGGGTGTCACCACACCAGGCGCACTCACGCCCAAAAAGACATCTGCCCCTTCCATGGCATCCGCCAGTTTGCCGCCTTTCTCGACAGCGAACTCGCGTTTTTGGTCGTTCAAATCAAGCCGATCGCTAGACAAAATTCCTTGAGAGTCGCACATCTGGATCTGAGTTGCGCCAGCTTTTTTGAGCAAACGCGCGATCGCAACGCCGGCCGCTCCGGCTCCATTGATCACGATCTGCACATCAGATAGGGATTTTTTGACCAGCTTCAGGGCGTTGGTGAGCGCAGCCAAAGTAACGATCGCCGTGCCGTGTTGGTCATCGTGAAAAATGGGAATGTTCAATTCTTGCTGAAGTCGAGCCTCAATCTCAAAACACCGTGGAGCGGCAATATCTTCTAAATTTACGCCCCCAAAAACGGGTGCAATATTTTTCACCACTTCAACGATCGCATCCGTATCTTGAGTCGCCAGACAAATTGGAAAGGCATCCAGCCCGCCAAACTCCTTAAACAGCATCGCTTTACCTTCCATCACGGGCAAAGCAGCTTCGGCTCCCAAATTGCCCAACCCCAATACGGCACTACCATCAGTGACGATCGCCACCGTGTTGCGCTTAATCGTTAGTTCGTAAACGCGATCGGGATCTTGAGCGATCGCCATACACACGCGCCCCACTCCCGGCGTATATGCCATCGCCAAATCAGATTGTCGGCTCAAAGGCGCTTTACTGCGAACCGTAATTTTTCCACCTTGATGAAGTGCAAAAGTACGATCGTAAGTATTGAGAACTTTGACATTGGGTAACGCTTTGACCGCTTGAATAATCGCTTCGGCATGTTCGGTGCTGGCAGTGTCTACCACAATTTCGCGGGTCGAAGAGTGACGAGTTTGCTCGACCACATCAATCTGTCCCAGGTTGCCACCGCGATCGGAGACTGCCTGAGTAACACTTGCCAACATCCCAGGCTGATTGGGAACCTGAAAACGGATGGAGAGACTATAACTGGGATTGGGGGTCAGGTTTGCCATAGCAGTAGAAATTTTGGAGTTTGAATTTTAGATTTTAGATTGAATGTGAAGCCAAAATCTAAACAGCGGGATTGGTCTTTCGTAGCTTAAGAGAACGCAGAGGTCACAACTGTACTGTATTAACCGTATTAAACGAATCACTCCCTATCCTATCCAGCCAGATCTACGACTTCTCACCCAACCCCACTCCAAAACTCAGAGAACCAACCCAAAAATCATCCCTCCTCCTTTTTTCTCCTCTCTAGTGGTTTGTCAGTTTGATTGTGTGCCTTCGGGTGAGGTGAGGGTTGTTATTTTGTGAGCTTTTAACTCACAAATTAAGCCTTGACAGACCACTAGAATGAAATGATCAGATAGCCGTCTTGAAACTTGGCTCCTTTGACGGGTTGGCCGCGCAGTTGGGGAGGCAGTGAGATATTGCGGCGTTGATCCCCTGCTTCGATCGTGATTTCTGGCCCATATTGAGTCAGCTTGACTTGTTTTTGTCGAATCCGGGCAAAAAGAGAGAAACTTTGCGCTCAGACAGATTGACAGCGATCGCCCTGGGAGCTTGATCTGCTTCATCAAAATTGGGAAGCGCATCGATCATCGGTTGCCAGTTGCTCACAGACTGCATAGGAAGGGTTGTCACCGCAAGCGGGCTAAACGCCTCACTAAACGTCTTACTGGTGCTGCTAGAAGACTGGCTTGCTGAATAACTAGAGATTTGATTGAAAATCACGCCGCCAACCGTCAGACCGATCTGCTGAGCGCTGCCCCAGAGATAGTGAGCCGTCGCGATCGCCACCGGATCGTCTGTTGTCACCAAATAGGCCGCCGTGCGTCGGGGATCATGAATGGCTTGCTGCCCTTGCTCTAGCAGATTGTTTACCTGCCCCGTGGGTTGAGCAAAATTGTCTCCTGCAAAATTGGCATTGTTAAGCACGACGCTGGCTACGGGCTGAATGAATGGAGACAACGACTTACCTAGGTCAGAATCGGCAAACACCTGGCGAAAGCGCCGAATATACCAACCCATAACTTCGGGCATTCCTAGCATTCTCAGGGTGTCTTGGTTGCCCAAGCCGTCATAAACCATCACATCATATTTGCCACTGGCATCAAACTCTCGGATGGCGTTTAGGGCGATCGCGCTATCCATGCCGGGCATCACGCCCAATTCTTGCCCAAACACTTCCTTAAAGAATGGCGTGCGGAGATATTGCGCCTCTAGCTTCTTCACTTCGTCCCAACTGCGTTCTAGCAGCGTCGCCGTCTGAAATTGGACTGCGTGTAAGTTGGGCGAAATTTCCTGGGGATCGGCTCCCAGAGTTGCCCCCAACATCATGCCAAACGCCGGACTCGAATCTTGCCCAATCAGCAAAACACGTCGCCCCTGACTCGCAAACTTTTTGGCAGCAGCGATCGCGATCGTCGTCCGTCCCACGCCACCCTTGCCAAGAAACGTCAATATAAAAGCCATATCTCGTGAAGTAAAGGTCTGAGTTTTTAGCTTTGAGTCTTGAGTTAGAAAGCCACAACCCAAAACTCAAAACTCAAAACGCGGTCTCCTTTTCATGGTAGCGATTGCCCCAGATCTGCAACGCCTATGACAGTTCTAGCTCGTCCTCAAAAAACCAGGTCGCCGTCTTGTCCTCAAATTGAACCAGCAACCCAACTCCTTTGCCATCGACGACCTTATAGCCGCAGATTGTGCCAATCTGACCCAACTTTTTGACGATTTCTTGAGAAACCCGATCGCGCAAACGGCGCACACGAACATTTTGACCAATTTCCATTGCAACGAATAATGATGACGGATGATACAAGTCAATCAAAAGTTTACCAGGATGTTGCGTCTTATTAAGACAACGACCTTGTAAGATTTCCGTCGATGACTCATCTCTAGTTGAAGATCTCTAACTTCTAGGGGTCTGCCAAACGTGAATTGACCAATAGACAAGGGGGAGAGGCTATCTTTAAAAAGGGCTTCCAACCCCTTAGAAAATTCTTGACAGGCCAGTAAACCAGTGCTAAGAGGTTTGGCAACTCAGCCTAAAAGATGAAGATCTGGCAGTTATTTAGCCCGGCAATGTTTCTTCTACCCGTTTGCAGGTCGGGCTTCGCCTTCGCTCAGCCTTCAACGGCTCTGTGAGTTGAGCCGGAGCCAAAACTCGATTCCAGTCCTCCTGTCGGATCTTGGGTTGCCAGGTTAATATTCTCCTCCCCTGGCATCATCGATCGCTGTATCATGCCCTTGACCCCGACGCAATAGACGGAAAAATTGTATGCTGGCTGATTTCTCTGAGGTGATTCGCAGCCTGCGCGGGTTGGTGATCTCCTGTCAGGCTCCGATCGAGTCACCCCTCCACGAACCGCCCGTGATTGCCGCCATGGCTCTAGCAGCCACCCGCCAGGGAGCCGCAGGGGTGAGAATCGACACACCTGCCCATATTTTGGCCGTTCGGCAACGGGTATCGCGTCCGATTATCGGATTGTGGAAGCAAAGTATTCCGGGGTTTGAGGTTTACATTACCCCTCAGTTTCACCATGCCCAGGCGATCGCCCAAGCCGGAGCCGACCTGATTGCCATTGATGCTACGCTGCGCGATCGTCCCGGTGGCGAAACAGTTGCCAGCTTGATTGAGCAAATTCACGCCCTGGGCAAACCTGTTATGGCGGATGTCGATACGTTGGAGTCTGCTGTTGCTGCTGTGGGTGCTGGTGCAGACCTCCTAGGCACAACGCTTTACGGCTACACTGCCCAGACCCAGCATCTCACACCGCCAGGGTTTGACCTGCTCCAACAACTCGTAGAGACGCTCAAAGTCCCTATCATCTGCGAGGGCGGAGTCGCATCTGCCACCATGGCCCAGCAGGCGATCGCTCTCGGTGCTCACTCGGTTGTCGTCGGCACTGCCATCACGGGCATCGATCTGCAAGTCAAAGCCTATCAGTCAGCAGTTGCGATCGCACTCCCCTAGAGGTATGCCATTTACTATAGAGATCGAAGAACGAGAGCAAGGTCTTGCCAGCCTGCGTCAGGGCGGTTAGTAATGCGAGTTGTTAGCAACACTAACACTTCGCCATTAAGCAATTTTGCTGTGATTAGCACAATTAGTCTTCTACAACCGATTTATCCAATGCTCTGTTGATCTTCTAAGCCCAGCTTTATAAGCCCTCCCCTTTCCTCCCTAATTCTCCATGCCCCAAAACCTCCAAATTCTGCTCGACATCGCCACCGAAGCCGCACTCTCCGCCGGGGCAGTGCTCCAAACCTACTGGGGCAAGCTCGAAGACATTCAAGAAAAAGGGCGACCGGGTGATCTCGTCACCGAAGCCGACAAAGCCGCCGAACAGGCCGTGCTCGAAGTGCTGCACCGCCATGTGCCCGATCACCCAATTTTGGCAGAAGAATCTGGCAAGCTTGATGGCTTAGATCAAGATTATCTCTGGGCGACTCCGACCCCTCGACGGCACAACCAACTACGCCCACCAATATCCCTTTGTGGCGGTGTCAGTGGGGCTGCTAATTCGCGGCATTCCTCAAGTTGGGGTGGTGTTTGATCCGATTCGCCAGGAATTGTTTCGCGCTGCCAAGGGGTTGGGCGCAACCTGCAACCGGCGATCGATTCGTGTCTCTGCCACCCCTGACCTGAGCAAAAGCTTGCTCGTCACTGGCTTTGCCTACGATCGTCGCCAAACCCCCGACAACAACTACGCCGAATTTTCTCACCTCACCCATCTGACGCAGGGTGTCAGGCGAGACGGAGCCGCAGCCCTCGATCTGGCTTACGTGGCGGCAGGCAGACTGGATGGCTACTGGGAGCGAGGACTGTCAATTTGGGATATCGCAGCAGGTGTGGTGCTGGTCGAAGAAGCAGGGGGACGGGTGACGGCTTACGATCGCACCCCCCTCCAACTCAGTTCGGGGCGCATCTTGGCTACCAACGCCCACCTGCACAGCGCCCTCAGCCAGGAATTGTTGCAGGTTGCCAGCCAAGTTCAGAATCGCTAACTACAGTCCGCTTGCTGCCGATTCAGTGTGCAAATCAGTGTGCAAACTTCCGCAACAGCATTCGTGATCCCCTGGGATCGAACCTGCTGAGTAGACTACACTAAACATCATCTAGCGCAGGCAGGAAGACACCACAACATGAGTTTTCAAATACAACGCGGTCTATTCATGTTGGACTTCTCTGACTACCACTCGATTTTAGGCGTGTCGATCGAGGCTGATGTCAAAGAAATCCGCAAGAGCTATCTCAAAATTGCCCGACGGCTACACCCCGACAGCGGCGCATCCGCCAGTGAAAGCGATCGACACCTGTCGGGTCAATTGCTTTCAAAGCTGGTCAACCCCGCTTGGGAGAAACTCTCTCAAGAACGCAGCCGCACCGATCATGTTCTGATTCTTAAGCTCAAGGGCCAGTCTGCCCAGCGTAAGGAAATTGAAGTGCTCGGCAGTCTCGCCAAACAGTTGATGACCGCCAACAATCCCGATTATTTCTATAGAACTGCTCTGCAAGACCTCGCCGATCGTCAATACGAACAGTTGAGTCAGACGATCGAACTCATCTCCCAAATCAGCGAACTCAATCTTGTCTACGTCACCCGCCGAGAAGCCAACGGAGACACAATCAGCGAACCCAAACAACCCCTCTTCACCACCAGTGCCCCCGCAGACCCCAAATCCGACGGCTGCCCCCGCAGCGGCTACGCCCCCCCCCTCGCGAAGAATCGATGGCAGACCAATATTACCGTCGCGCTGAAGGCTTTATGACCAAGGGCAACTACGCCCAGGCCACCCTCGAACTACGCGATGCCCTGCAAATTGAGCCAGGCAGTAGTCGCTGCCATAGCTTGATGGGAATGGTCTACCTGCGCCAAAACCAGGGGACGATGGCCAAAATTCACTTCAATAAGGCGCTATCGGTCAACCCAGAAGACCCAGTAGCCCTGGAGGGCAAGCAGTGGCTAGAACAACGCGCCAACGGTACGTCTCCGTCGGCCGCAAAACCTGCAAAGGCGAGTCAGCCCAAATCCAATAACGGCGGATTCTTTGGTGGTCTATTTGGTGGAAAGAAAAAATAATGTATCAACCACCCATTGGAGGCAGAGATCTGCTGCCCCTGGATGTTGCTCAGAAGCGCTGGATTGAAGATCGGTTACAGCAGGTTTTTGATGGCTGGGGCTATCACCGGATCATTACCTCAACCCTAGAGCGACTAGACACCCTGATGGCAGGCGGAGCCATTCAGCGATCGACGGTTCTGCAATTGCACAACCTTGACGATGAAGTCTTGGGTCTGCGTCCAGAATTGACCGCCTCGATCGCGCGCACTGCTGTTACCCGCATGGCGGGTGCAACCTTTCCGCAACGGCTCTACTACAACGCCAACGTGTTTCGGCGGGCGCAAGAAGGCAGCCACAGTCGCCAGCAAGAGTTTTACCAAGCTGGAGTCGAGTTGCTCGGCGGCGGCGGCTTGTTGGCAGATGCAGAAATTTTGCTACTGACGATCGAGTGTCTGAATAATTTGGGCTTACGTTCTTGGTCGTTGCTTTTGGGTGAAGCTGGACTCACGCGATCGCTGCTTTCGGTGTTTCCGTCGGGCTTGCAGGAAAAGGTTCGCATGGCGATCGCCCACCTCGATCGACTTACCCTAGAAAGCCTGCCCCTCTCTGAAGACCTGCGCGATCGAGCCTTGCTGCTGATGGATCTACGCGGCAAACCTGCGGATGTGATCCAAAAAGTCAGCACCCTAGATCTGAATGCGACTCAGCAAGAAACAGTAGACAACCTCAAATCGCTGATTGATCTGCTGCAAGACAGCCTGAGTCTACGATCGGATCAGTCGTTCGCCCTGCCGATCGTCCTCGATCTGAGCATCATTCGCACCTTCGATTACTACACGGGCATTGTTTTTGAGGTCATCAGTGGCCCAGATTCTGGGCAAAAGGTGCTGGGGCAGGGCGGGCGCTATGATCAGCTTTTGGGGCAGTTTCATCCCCAGGGGCAGTCGATTCCTGGCATTGGCTTTTCTTTGCAAATCGAACACTTGCATCAAGTTCTCTTACAAATGGGGCAACTCCCCACTCAAGCCCCCCCTAGCGATTGGCTCGTCGTCGCCGCATCGCCTCAGGCTTACGCCATCGCCTTCGCCCATGCCCAAAAACTCCGCGCTGACCCTGGGCAGGTAGAGTTAGATCTCAGTGGGGGCGATCGTGAAGCCATCCAAGCCTATGCCCGTAGCCGTCGTATTGCTCAAATCGCCTGGGTCGGGGTAGACGGCATCCCGACGATCGAGACGTTGGGTGAGGAATGAGAGGTGACGAATGAAAGGTGAGGCGTGAAGGAGAAAAATAATTGCCCTGATGCTGTTTGACTCTTAGGCGATTTCTAAAAAAGATTTTACCTTCCGACCTTTGCTAGAAATCTCCTTAAACCATAGTTTGCTCAAATGACTTCCTGCTAAGTTTTTTGACTTTTGCATTTTTAGAGAGAGAACACTGTGTCCCATACGATCGTTACAAATACCTGCGAAGGGGTTGCTGATTGCGTCGATGCTTGCCCCGTTGCTTGCATCCACGAAGGCCCCGGCAAAAACACTAAGGGAACCAACTGGTATTGGATCGACTTTGCCACCTGCATCGACTGTGGAATCTGTCTACAGGTTTGCCCCGTGGAGGGAGCGATCGTACCCGAAGAACGCCCAGAACTCCAGGAAACGCCCCCATAGCCCCCCCATAGTCCCCGCCCAACTTGTCTAACGAAAGCCTAAGGAACCGTGGATTCATTCAATCATTCCGTCCACTGCAAGGTTGTCTTGCCCTCACCCTGCTCCCAACTGGGGAGCAGGGGTGAGGGGATGAGGGCGAAGATCTCCGGCCTTGATCAATCCACATTCTTAACTAACATTGTCTAACTTCCCATGAATACGCCTCTGCTCGAAGTCGAAACTATCTTCGCTGGCTATATCAAAGACCTGAACATTTTGCAGGGAGCTAGCCTAAAGGTTTACCCCGGTGAACTGGTGGCTATAATTGGCCCCAACGGAGCCGGAAAATCGACTCTAGCCAAGACAGTATTTGGGCTATTGACCCCCAACCAGGGCAAAATTCACTTTCAAGGCGAGAGCATTGCCGGGTTAAAGTCTGACCAAATTGTGCAGCGAGGCATGTGCTATGTTCCCCAAATCTCGAATGTCTTTCCGTCGCTGACGATCGAAGAAAACTTAGAAATGGGCGCGTTTGTCAGAGACGTACCTTGCAGCCCCTCAAAGACGAAATTTTTGCCAAGTTTCCTCGACTGGCAGAACGACGCAAGCAACGCGCAGGAACGCTTTCTGGCGGTGAGCGGCAAATGCTGGCCATGGGCAAAGCCTTGATGTTGCAGCCCAGCTTGTTGTTGTTAGATGAACCCTCCGCCGCTCTATCACCCATATTGGTTAACAACGTCTTCGAGCAAATCCGTCAGATTAACCAGGGTGGCACAGCGATCGTCCTTGTAGAACAAAACGCCAAAAAAGCCCTGGAAATGGCCGATCGGGGTTACGTTCTAGAAGCCGGCCGCGATCGCTTTGAGGGTCGGGGCAGGGATTTACTCAACGACCCCAAAGTCGGCGAACTCTATCTGGGTGGAGGCAAAGCCTCCTAGTCGATCTCAGCTTTATTGCAAAGGATTTCTCAGCCAAGTCACCACGATCGTTCCAGGTTCGCCCTTGATCGGCACTAGACTCATGTAGATCGTCGTGCTGCCTCGCTTGAGTTGGTAGAGATCGCCACCCCCATAGGCTCCCAGTTTGGTCACACCTTCCGTGAAATAGTTTGCAGATCTGCCTGGAGATAAATTGAGTAAAACGAAGCGGGCGGTTGACCAGCCGCAAACTTTAAGCTGTCAATGCCTGACATAGGAACAGACGGCACACCGCTTTGCGACTCTTGCTCGGTCGCAACTTTGCTGTAGAAAAACTGCGGCTGCTCAAACTGCTCGATCGTGGGAATATCTCCCTCTGTCACGTCGCCCCGTCCCCCAGTCGAAAACACCTGACCCATCAGCACTGTGTAGTCTTCAGGTGGGACGACGGCTCCCTTGAGGGTTGCCAGATCGGTAATCTTCTCAGGAGCCAACAGCACAACGGTTGTCGATTCGTCTGCAAGCAGACTGAGAAATAGGGTTTTGTCACCTTTGGTCACTTGGAAATACTTTGCGCCTGCGCCTTCTCCATCGGGCTGGAGGGTGAATCCTTTTTTGGCGGGTTCTGACTGATAAAACTTGGCGACGGCATCTAGATTGGCGGAGGCGACGCGACAATTTTCGCCCAATCCTTTGTCGAAGCAGTTGGGCGTAGACGCAGGAAAGTGGGGAAAGTCTTGAAAGGGATTGGCAGCATTTTCATTTTGGTTGCCCTGTGAACCTCGCACTGGGGGAGGGGCGGGGGGCGCTTCTCCAGCTAGCTGCGGCACGGTTGAAGCTGGGGCTGCTGCCGATGGGTTGGTTTTGGGTTGATTGATTTTGGGCAGGGTCGGCTTTGTTGCTTTGGGAATCGCTACTTTGGGCGTTAGCTTAGCGGGAGAACTGGCTTTTGTGGTGGGCAGTTGCGTAATTTTGACAGGAGCCTCTTTGTCTTCGGGCGGCTTTTTTTTCTCTTCGGGAAACGGGGTGAACAAAATCAAAGCGTGCAGACCGATCGCACCCAGCAGCATGGGCCGAAAGAGAGCCTGCACGGACGGCAGGGCAGGCAGGGGAAGAGATTTGATCATGGACGCAGTGTAGGTGAAGTGTTCGATTTTGGCGTGAGGAATGGGCGTTAGGTGGGAGGAGACGATCGAGCCAGGCAGGGTGCTGATACCTCGTAACAGACAAGCGCCTACTCTCAGCTTTTGAGTTTCTGTTTTAGCTGATGACCTAGAAACTGGGGATGACCTGTGGTTTCCTAAAATTTCTAAGTGTGGCTTGTGAATGATCTTCCTCAAAACTAAGCATAAAAACTAATCATCAAAACTTCACTAGGTTAGTCTGCCTATCCTTGAGTTAATGGCTCAAGAAGGGAGGGATGCTTAAGGGTTTGAGAATCCTCAAAAAATTTTGATAGCGCACTAGCAATCTTCAAGCAAGAATGACACACCCAGGCTCAGTTTTTTCTACATTCAGCCGATCGACTCAGGTTTCTCGGTCGATTCTCGCGATCGATTTACCAAATTTTGCCAACATTCGTTTTTGTAACTTTCCTTGCAGTCAAATAATACAGCTAAGGGAGGATTTCTAATGATATTAAAGTCGTCAAAATCCTGTATGTTTCTGTGTTTTAGAAGTTGTTTAAGCTCGCAATCGCTAAAGTTTAACCAAAAATTAAATTTAACTTAATCGTTCATTATTCTTTCGTTTGTTTTGGCTTAACTACTTGGGTTGTAGGGTGGTCTGTGTGACTTCAGTATTTATTCGGTCTTTGGTTGAGGACAAGCACAATGGCACTTTCTACACATGCACTGCGTCGTGCAGTTACCGCTTCTGCGGTGACGGCTGCGATCGCGTTCAGCCCTATTTTCACAGCAATTGCTCAAGCGGCTTCCTTGACTGGAGCAGGCGCAACGTTTCCGGCTTTGCTCTATGACCGCTATCGAGCCGAGTTTCAAAAGAAGACAAACATCAAGGTCGATTATCAGGCTGTTGGCAGTGGTGCAGGCATTCGGCAATTCATTGCGGGTGTGGTCGATTTTGGCGGCAGTGATGCAGCCATGACCGATGCCGACATGGCAAAGGTGAATCGTGGTGTAATTCTTGTGCCTACGGCTGGGGGTGCAGTCACGCCGGTTTACAATCTTCCGGGCGTTTCCAGTCTCAAGCTATCGCGATCGGTGCTTCCCGATATCTTCGCAGGGCGAATTACTCGTTGGAACGACCCCAAAATCGCAGCAAATAACCCTGGGGCAAATCTTCCCAACTCTCAGATCAAAACGGTGGTGCGCTCAGATGGTAGCGGCACGACCTTTATTTTCACCAATCACTTGAGTGCTGTGAGTCCTTATTTTAAGGGCAGAATCGGCGTGGGTACGGCCCCCAAGTGGACAAGCAACCCTCTAAAAGGACGGGGCAACTCTGGCGTGGCGGCACTTGTGTCAAAGACGGAGGGATCGATCGGCTATGTAGAGTACTCCTACGCAAAGTCTAACCGCATGGCGATCGCGATGGTGCAAAATAAGAAGAACGAGTTCATGATGCCTTCTTTGGAAGCCACCAACCAAGCTCTATCCTCGATCGTCTTCCCCGATAACTTTCGCGTGTTTGAGGGTGATCCGTCTGAGGGTTATCCGATTACCGGCTTGACCTGGATGATGGTGTACAAGCAATACCCCAGCAAAGAAAAATCGGATGCCGTCAAGAAGTGGATCGATTGGGTGCTGACCGATGGTCAAAACATCAACGGCGACCCTGCCCTTGAGTTTGCTCGAATTCCTGAAGCGATCGCCAATCGGGCGCGTCAGAAAGTTCAAAACGAAGTAAAACCGTAAGATTTGGGGTTGCCTTGGGCACGCGCCACGAGAGGAATGAGGACGAAAGCATGAATCTTTGTATTCCTTCGTTCACCATTTCTCTTATGATTTGATTGCGTTCTATCCTGTGATGTGAGGAACTTAACTATGATGTTTCGATTGTTCTGGAGTGTGTTAGCAGTAGCTCCAGTTTCTCTGTGTTTTGGTGCGATCGCCGCGTTTGCGGCCGTTCCCGAAGTGCCCGCTCAGACAGTGCAAGCCAAAACGACCCAGTTGGCGGATGCCACCCTCCCCCAGCCAGCAATGCCCTCGGTGAACGAGATGAGCGCCCAGGCTGGCAGCACCGATGTGTCGATGTCTCAGGTTACGTCGGTGTCTCAGCTTTCGGATGTACGCCCGACCGATTGGGCCTTTCAGGCGTTGCAGTCTCTAGTCGAGCGCTATGGCTGCATTGCGGGCTACCCCGATCGTACCTATCGCGGCAACCGAGCCATGACTCGCTTTGAGTTTGCAGCGGGTTTGAATGCGTGTCTCGATCGCGTCAATGAGTTGATTGCTGCCGCAACAGCAGATCTGGTCAAAAAAGAAGACCTGAGCACCTTGCAGAAATTGCAAGAAGAGTTTGCGGCTGAGTTGGCCACCCTACGGGGACAGGTTGACGCTCTCGAAGCTCGCACCACGACCTTAGAGAAGCAGCAATTCTCGACCACGACCAAACTCGCCGGAGAAGCAATTTTCTCGGTGAGCGGTGTATTGGGTGACGATCGCGCCATTAACTCTGACCTACAGCGCATTATTGATGCCCAAACAACTGAGGCAGGGCGGGAAACTGCAATCACCAATGCGATCGGCGCTGGGAATGCTCGTCGAGTGCAAGAAAATACGATTTTTGCCGATCGAGTTCGCCTGGCTCTCGACACAAGCTTTACGGGCAAAGATCGCCTGAGAACTCGCCTACAAGCCAGAAACATTACATCTTTTTCTGGGGCAGTTACAGGAACCAACATGACTCGCTTGGGTTATGACGGCAGCAACAACAATTCGGTCGAGTTAAGCCGTCTAGAATATCGATTCCCCCTGGGTGATTTAACAACGGTCTTCATCGGCACAGGAACCAACGACGGTCTAGAATTTAACGATTCGATGCCGATTCTGAGTCCTACGGAGTCGAGCGGCTCTGGTGCAATTTCTCGATTTGGGCGGTTCAATCCGATTTATCGCCTAGGCGCAGGAACTGGGATCATCGTGAACCACAAGTTTGGTTCAGAATTTAGCACAGGCAGCAAGTTCACACTGTCGTTGGGCTATTTAGCTCCCACCGGAGATGCTCAAGATCCGGGTCTCGATCGGGGTTTGTTTAACGGCAGCCACACGGCTCTAGCGCAACTGGTCTTCCAGCCAACCCCCAGCCTTGGCATTGGCTTGACTTATGCGAATGCCTACTACAACTCAGGGGTGGGCACTTCGGGTGGCACAGGTAGCGCCTTTGCAAACAACCCATTTGCCAGTACAAACGCTCCAAATGCCGCGGGGAACGTTCCAACTTCGGTGAATGCTTACGGGGTGCAAGCGAGTTTGCGGCTCAGCCCCAAATTCATTCTGTCGGGTTGGGCAGGCTTGACGGATGCCGAGTCAAAGCGCCAGGTCAACACGATCAATGGTCAGGGCAGTGCGGCTGATCCGGCGGTTCGCAGAGGCGACAGTGCCACGATCTGGAACTGGGCAGTGACGCTGGCATTCCCAGACTTGATGAAGGAAGGAAACTTGGGCGGCATTGTGTTTGGTATGCCTCCTAAGGTGACGGATAACGACTACGGAACCAATGTGCGAAATGCAACCAGTCGCCGTCGAGAAGATACTGACACGTCTTACCATCTGGAAGCGTTCTACCGCTATCGCTTGAATGACAATATTGCGATCACGCCTGGTTTCCTGGTGATTTTCAACCCAGAACACAACAGCGCTAACGATACGATCTACGTCGGCACTGTGAGAACGACTTTCACGTTCTAACTCTGGTTGAGTCGCGTCGCTCCATTGTTCGCACAGCAAAATAACGACAAAAAACTCTGTGAGAACGACATTCACGTTCTAACTCTGGTTGAGAGCGGATGTCTGTTGACATTCCGGCTGGGCATCTGCTCTCGCCCAATACCTCAGCGTATAGAATTGGCGAGATTTTTCTCTGCTCACCCCTTCTTATTTTCCTATGACCGTTGATCCTCTCAAAGTCGATCGCCCCCTTGCCCAGTCTGATCTGATCACCAGTGACCAAGGTTCGCCCTGGTTAGATCAGGGATTTGCCCGCATTGTGCAAGGGGTTGCCCTGGCAACGGTGGGGCTTTTGTTTTGGATGGGTTGGGTAATTTTTAGGGAGGCTACTCCGGCGATTCGGGAGTTTGGGTTTGGGTTTTTGACGCGGCAAGAATGGGATGTGAATGCCCTTCAGTTTGGGGCAGTTACTTACATTTATGGAACGCTGGTCAGTTCGGCGATCGCCTCTTGCTTGCGGTTCCTGTGGGCATTGCCGTCGCCCTAATCACGAGTGAAAACTTTTTGCCCCCCTGGGTACGATCGCCCCTGGGATTTTTGATTGAGTTGATTGCATCCATTCCCAGTGTGATTGTTGGTTTTTGGGGAATTTTTGTGTTGATTCCGTTCCTCAAACCGTTTCAGCTTTGGCTATATCAGCAGTTTTCCTGGATTCCTTTGTTTAGCACTGAGACATTTGGCCCAAGTATCCTAGTTGCAGGCGTGATATTGTCGGTGATGATTTTGCCCACGATCGCCGCCATTAGTCGAGAGGTGCTGCTTTCGATTCCCCGTGAGTTGAGGACAGCATCCATGTCGTTGGGGGCTACCCGTTGGGAAACCATCTTTGCAGTGTTGTTGCCTGCGAGTGCTTCAGGAATCATTGGTGCAATCATGTTGGCATTGGGTCGAGCATTGGGCGAAACGATGGCTGTCACAATGGTGATTGGTAACTCTGATCAACTCAGCTTCTCGCTACTCGACTCAGGCAATACAATTCCAGCAGTTCTTGCCAATCAATTCCCCGAAGCGTTAGATCCAATTCATATCGGGGCGTTGATGTATCTGTCCCTAATTCTATTCGCGCTCACATTAGTTGTAAATGTTGCTGCCGTATTTTTAGTGAAAGCTTTCGGATTCAAAAACAACTAAGGCGATTTCTAGTAAAGAAGTGACCCGCCGGCTGAGCGAAGTCGAAGGGCAAAGATCGGAAGGTCAAATCTTTTTTAAGTAGGTAGGTGGAATTGAAGTTAAGACCCTCATCCCCTCACCTCTTCTCCCAAAATGGGAGCAGGAGGCTCAGGGCCGTTTTAGCGGCATCGAATTCACGTTAAGTTATTTTCCTAAACACTATCGAATGGATCGCGAACTCACCAAGCCTCTCCCTCCTTCCCGCACCCTGTTTACCTACGGGATGACGACGATCGTCTTCCTGTTGAGCGGGTTGGCCCTGCTGCCGCTGTTGTCAATTTTGTTTGAGATTCTCCGCAAGGGTTTACCCAACCTCAAATGGGAAACCCTAACTGCTCTGCCTGCACCCGTTGGGGTCGAGGGGCCAAACGGTTTTGGCAATGCGATCGTGGGCACGTTAGTGATGGTGGGCATCGCAGCGTTAATGAGCGTACCGATCGGAGTATTAACTGCGGTCTATTTGTGTGAATTTGGCAAGCAAACCCCGATCGCTCGTACCATTCGCTTTGTGGTTTCGATTTTGAGTGCCGTTCCGTCGATCGTCGTGGGTGTGTTTGCCTACGGGGTGATTGTTGTGACGACGAAAGCATTTTCTGCTTTTGCAGGTGGCTTTGCATTAGCGATTATTATGTTGCCTGTGATCGTTCTAGCGACTGAAGAAGCATTAAAGCTCGTACCTGTTCCGCAACGTTTGGCTTCTGCTGCGCTGGGTGCAAACTCAATGCAAACCACGTTTCGGATTGTGTTATCAGCAGCATTACCCGGAATTACCACTGGCATTCTATTAGCGATCGCACGGGCCGCAGGTGAAACGGCTCCGCTCTTGCTGACAGCGCTTTTCAGCCAAAATTGGATCGAAGAATTGGGCAAACCAACTGCCTCGCTTTCTGTTTTAATTTATAACTACTCCAACTCTGCCTCCGAAGAACAATATCAACTCGCCTGGACTGCATCCGTCATTCTTCTAGGCATGGTGCTAGTGACCAGCATTTTGTCGCGCCTCTTCACTTACAAACGCTTATCCTCTCGTTAGTTATGCAACCCAAACCGCAGGATTTTTTAGATCGATCGTCTTCTTCAGACCCCGAATCTTCCCTAGCTCTCTGCGTTCGCAACCTGAACTTTTACTATGGCGATCGTAAAGCTGTCGAAGGCGTTTCGATGGATATTCCCCAGGGACAGGTGACGGCAATCATCGGCCCGTCTGGCTGTGGCAAATCGACCTTTATCAAAGCGCTCAATCGCATCGGCGAGCTAGAAGGCAACGTGCGGGTTGAGGGGCAGGTAAAGTTTTTTGGTCAAGATATCTACAGTCGGCGGGTCAACCTAAATCGGCTACGGCGGCAAATTGGCATGGTGTTTCAGAAGCCAAACCCGTTTCCGATGAGCATTTACGAGAATGTCGCCTATGGGGTGCGCGTCTTTAGCAATCCGTCGCGATCGAGCTTAGATGAAATTGTTGAAGTCGCCCTGCGCGGAGCAGCCCTGTGGGATGAAGTCAAAGACAGTCTAAGCAAGTCTGCCATGGGGCTATCGGGAGGTCAGCAGCAGCGCCTTTGCATCGCCCGCGCTTGGCAGTCAAGCCTAAGATTTTGCTGATGGATGAACCCTGCTCGGCACTTGATCCGATCGCCACCATGAAGATCGAAGAGTTGATCAATCAACTGCGCGAAGAACTGACGATCGTGATTGTCACCCACAACATGCAGCAAGCCTCTCGTGTTTCCGACTACACTGCTTTTTTTAGCACCGACGAAAGCCGCATCGGCCAACTCGTCGAAATGGCCACCACCCCCGAAATTTTTACCGCAGCGACGAGTACGCGAACCCGCGACTATGTAGAAGGCCGATTTGGTTGACAGATAGTTTTGTTTTGGGCAAATCCGTCACCCTAGCTCTCTTCCAAAGGTCAAGGGAACAAGGGTGACGACTCGATGCTATGCGCTGCGCGATGGCAATGGGCCTTGGGTTATTCGATCGCCAAAGAAACCCGATCGCCTCCCACATCTCGCAACACACCCAGCGTCTTCACAACTTTCTCGTAGGGCAGCGCTTTGTCGGCCTTGAGAACGATCGTACCTTTTGGGTTCTTCTGGAAATAGGAGACAACTTGCTGTGCTATCTGAGTGTCATTCACGTTCGCGTCGTTGATCAAGACGACCCCTTTTCGATCTAAACCAATGATTAGCGGTTCTTGCGGAGTGTCTTTATTAACTCCCTGCTCCGAACTCGGCAAAGAGGCATCGACGGCTTGAAAGCTAGTCAGCGACATTGATACCAGAATAAAGAACGTTAAGATCGTCATGATCACGTCCATCATCGGAATCAGATTTACCTCTGGCATCTGGGAGCCTTGCTGTTGATGTTTAAATTTCATGGCTTCTTGTGTGGTTCAACCTATCATTAACCCTTGTCTAATCTGTGATCAATCGCGCTTCAATCACAATCCTGTAGCAGTTCTAGATTTCCAACCCAGACGACCCAGATTCCTATTTCACAACACCTTTACGATCGCTGTAGCCATTTACAGAAACGCACCAATCCATTATTTTCATCCTTCCTCCCTTCTCCAAAAGGCGACTCTAGCCTCTGCCTGCATGAGCTTGAACCAAACAATGTTTGCTCTAAGCCACAGGCAACGGTGGCGATCGAGAAGGCGACCAGTGGATACATCACCGAGTCGCCTTCGCTGGCAAGGTGAAATAGGTTAGAAGACATAGGGTTGAGTCGCTACCGTGTAATTTTGGATACTGAAAATAAAACTCAGTAGATCCTCTTAAGAATAGCGGAAGTGGCTCATTTCGTAGGTTAAAGCGAGGTAAGAGAAACTGTAAGCTGGTATTAAGAAAACGAGTGAAATTGTTAATCTTCAATGTTGTCTGTGCCAGATTCGTTGAGCGATTCTTCTGCTGATTTGCCGGCCGTTTCGGTAGGGGTTGCGGGCGCGTTTGACACCCCAGGCGACTCTTTGGGGGTTGCTTTGTCTAGAGCTTGAGACGGGGAAGGGGTTGGCGATGCTGTCGAGGAGGGGCTAGAAGCCGGAGAAGCTTGAGCGACTTGAACCTCAATAATGCGCTGCCAACTGATATCGCCAGACGGTTCGATCGTCACTTGAATTTTGCCAGATGGGTTGGCTACTGCGATCGGGACACCCATCCCCGGTTTCGCTTCTAGTTTTACGTCTGATTTTGCGTCCGGTTTTGCTGCTTCCTGATTACCTGAAGATTTTGGGTCGGCTGATTTGCCGTCGCGTTTGACTAGCTTGCACTCAAACACTTCCCCCGGCTTGGCAGCTTTGTAAACGCCACTGCCGCAATCGATCGACACTTGGCCCACTTCTTTTTTGAGTCCATCTTGCACCGCCGATTGAATTTTATCCATGTTTAGCAAACCTTTGACGCTGGGCACATCCCACTGCACACCGCCCTGGCTATCTTGCTGTGTCACCGGAATCGCAAACCCACTCCCAGAATCTAAAACGCCTACACACTCAAAAACTTGCCCTTCGGCAGGTTTAATATTTTGAGGACAAATAACCGACTTGAGTGATGTTCCACCCTGCTGGGTAATACTCTGCTGAATCGACTCCTCAATTTTGACGGCGTTCAATGTTTCGCCGCAAGCAGTTAAGACGATCGTTGCCGCGATCGCTCCAGCCAGTTGCCAATTAAAACTACGAGTAACGATATAAACCTCCCAGAGCACGAAGCACTTGAAACAATTCATCAACGATGCATCTAAGAACCACGATCGCACCTTGAAACGATAGTCGATGCAGACCTTTCTCTCGTTAGAGTATCGGAATTAGGAATCAACTTGGTTAATGTTAGGTAATGGTTAGAATAATCGTCTATTAATTCACCTAATTTACCTAAAGCAATACTCCGGGGGGTTTTCGATCGTCAAAGACAGAACAGGGATTTCAGCGTTTCCCTAGTGGAACCACTTAGGTTCATCTTCCAGGCAACCTTGGAGCTTGTTTCGATCCCTGGAAGGGATTTAG
Organism: Leptolyngbyaceae cyanobacterium CSU_1_3; assembly: GCA_012034655.1. Lineage (GTDB taxonomy): Bacteria > Cyanobacteriota > Cyanobacteriia > Leptolyngbyales > Leptolyngbyaceae > JAAUOZ01. The sequence goes on from JAAUOZ010000048.1 coordinate 33,907, forward strand.
GTTTTTTGGAACGAAGTAGTAGACCTGATCAAGGAAAAGGTTGATGCGTTTCAATCCCTGGAAGGGATTTAGGTTTTTTGGAACTTATTGCTTCAAGCCTATTGTCGAGATCGCGGATTGTTTCAATCCCTGGAAGGGATTTAGGTTTTTTGGAACGCGCGTTCCTC
>JAAUOZ010000302.1 GCA_012034655.1 Leptolyngbyaceae cyanobacterium CSU_1_3
GAGTTTTGTTAGTCAACCAGCTATTAGAAGTGTCTTTAAATTAAACAATACTCCGGACAGTTTTCGATCGCCAACGACAGAATAGGAATTTCAGCCTTTCTCTAGGGTGATCAGCGAATGAAAAATCAAGGGTTTCAGCCTCTTTCCCAAAAACTGTCCGAACTGTTGATTAAAGAAAAAGCAATTGTTGAATTAGAGCAAAGCGACAGGAAGTAATAAGTTTCATTCAACATCATCAGTTGTCGCGACAAGCTATTAACCCGGCATCCTTTGTTCTTGCATAAAACTGGGTTTCGACTTCGCTCAACCCTCGCGCCGTTTGTGAGTTGAGGCATTACGTGCTTGAGCGAAGCTAAATTTGAGTGCTGAACGAAGCCGAAGCGCAACCTACTGGTCAGAACAACCATTGTCAGGTTAATAGTTTCGTCACGAAAAATTGAGAAGCTCTCTGGCAACACTCATAACTGCAAAAATTGGCTGTACCGAGGTTGGTTAAGAGAATTTTTATAACACGATCGCTATCGCTAAATACTCAACCAACCCATTAATAAACTCAGATCATCTAACTTTTCAGGCGCGATTGCCTGAGCGTAAAATAACATTCTTCTTGGGATGAAGCAGCTTTTCGACACTGGCGAACAAGCGATGTGAAAAATCATCGTGCTGATCTCGTCGCAGCGCGTCAAGATAAATCTGTTTAAATAAATGCCGTTGAGTTGAGCTACCCCCGATCGTCCAAAGAGAAGACAAGATAGGTTTGAAGTCATCGATCGTGCCCTGCATATCTCCACTTGCGTGGGCAATCATTGCTTTAGCAGCAGGTATGACGATCTCATTCCACAGTCCTCGTTGGCGTGGCTCAAGCCTTTGGGTATGAGTTGCCATACTTACTAACATCTCGCTGACCTGCTCAATTCGTCCAGTTCTTGCTAGTGCATATACATAATGCAAATCATGAAGGGGCAATGTATGCTCATGAAGACGTGGCAGCAAGTAAGGCACTAGTTTCTCCCAAGACTCCTCTATAATGTCTTCGCTCATTCCCAGCCGCAATAACATAATTTCTAGTCGTATTAGCAGCGAAATTGCAGTGACTTGATCTTTGGGAGAATTTTTTCGAGCACGATGCCAGATTTTTTCGTGGTAGAGCGTTAGTACCGTCTGTAAATCTACCTTTGCCAGGTAGAAAAGCGCCACATGCAGCCAGTTGTGAGTATATAGCATAGAGTTGCAGTCTTCCCAAGTCGCTGCTAGTTCTTCCATCCAAGCAATGCCCTCGTCTAGCCGCCCCTCGGCTTCCATAATATGCGCTACTGCATGATGCGCCCAAGGGTTATCGCGCTTTAGGGCTATTGCCTGCCGCCCTAGCCTTTCTGCTTGAGACAATCGATGGCATTGCTCTAAACCAAAGGCAACCATGCTAAGTAAATAGGGATCTTCCTGGTTTTCAGGCAAAACAGTTTCGGCAATTTGTAGCAGACCTAATTCATCCCCTTGATAAAAGTAGTGATATTGTCCTTGTTGGACTGAGATCAGATCTTGAGGAAACTGTTGAGCGATCGTTTCGTGATAAGCGATCGCCTGGCAGATTGATCCTTTTGCCCAAGCCACGATCGCACTAATATAAAGCCGCTCTCGCTCACTCACCTGTTGCAAGTGTTGCGTAGCCGCTTTGAGATACAGAACTGCATGTTTTCGAGCTATAGAGCTTTCTTGAGAAAGATAGTAGGCAGCCGCATAAGCATTAGCGATCGCACAGGTTGGATCAGCCCTAATTCCTTGAAGAATCATCGCTTCTGCATCTTGCCCATACCGAAGTGAACAATCAATAAAGCCGTTAATTGCAGCGATAGTTTCCGTTGAATCTGTTGTAATGTCGAGTCCTTTACTATCTTGCAGCATGGTATCTCTCCTCAACCGGGTAGTGGCTGAAAGTATCATCAGAAGCTTGTTCCACATTCAAAAAAAGAACTGAGTATGTTCTCCGTTACTCAGCCCTCAGACCTCGCACTTGAGATTTAATGTTTCTTCATTGGGCAACTGAACTGAGCTATTAACGTGGCAATCATTGTTCAAACAATTTAATCACCTTCGCTCGCACTAGACCTCCTGCGCGAATACTCTACCCTCTCACCCTAGCCCTCTCACCCAGGAGAGGGAACCAGAGCAAGCAAGACTGATAGCTCCCTTCTCCTTGGGAAGACGGGTTGGCAAAGCTCTTGCCCCACTTCGTAAAGAGAACTATCCGGATTCACACAGGAGGTCTACTTTCGAGAAAGGGCCGTTGTACACCTTGCACCTGACTCGATCTATCTGCTTAGATATAGCTTGTAATGTCCTGATGACATTCATCTGCAAGGTAGGATAATGCTCGAAATCTCAAACCCATTAACTCATCGTAGAATGGATTGAGTTTGCATAAAGGTGGAATGTGTAGCAAGATGCGATCGCTCCCCAGTTTGATGTCGCGAGCAAAAGGACACTGCGAGGGAATGAGTCGGCATAGCCAGTTGGCAACTCTAGGATTATGAATCTCTGTGCGATCGAGCCACCGACGAATTGAACTAAAGACGACCGTTTTCCGGTGAGTTTGTGTAACTTGCATGATTAAGTAAGCTCCTTGCAGCTATGCAGCTAGTCTCGATCTCTGAAACTAGCAAAGGTTCGTAGAAAACAAGCGAATCTTCCATAGATTGAGTATCAAAGTGGCGGCGGGCGGAGTAGCCCCGACTTGTACATCCGCCCTACCACTTCGACTTCCAGCCTTACCCAAGCAACTTACCAGACTGTACCGGCTTTCGACAGCTAGGCGAGCGGCGAGGGTAGTCATACGCCGCAAGTTGAACTGATCCCATAAACTGGCTGTTGGCACTTGACCACTCATGAAATCAGGTTCTTTGGGTTTGCTGGAAGTGCTCTACCTGTCTGTAATCCTAAGTTTTGCAAGGTGACAAGTCAGGGATGAAATAGTGACAAAGCGGAGATAAGTGCTGAGATTGCAGTCAATATGAGTGATCATGAATCTATCGAGCGATCGGGCTGAGTTTGCGTCGCTTCAGAAAAAACTTGCCCGTTTCCAGCTTTGTCACATTTTTGCCCCAGGTTTGTCACCCTCATTTGTTTAACGTAATGTCTAGTTCACACTCCACAAAGTTGGGTAGTGCGGATGGCGTTGCTGCTAGCAGAAATCTGCACTACATTTCTCAAACAACACTGCTCAGAGGGGTCTAAAGCAATGAAAAAATTAATCGAAGGTTTGCAGGAATTTCGGAAAACCTATGTTCCTGCTCATCGAGAACTGTTAGCACAGCTTTCTCAGGCGCAGAAGCCCAGAGTCATGTTCATCACATGCTCTGATTCCCGGATTGACCCTAACCTGGTGACTCAGACAGAGATCGGTGAGCTATTTATCGTTCGCAACGCCGGAAACATCATCCCGCCCTATGGAGCGACTAATGGAGGCGAAGGAGCTACGATCGAGTATGCCATTCATGCCCTGGGCATTGAGCAGATCATTGTCTGCGGCCATACTCACTGTGGCGCAATGAAAGGACTGTTGCATCTCAACAAGCTCCAAGAAGATATGCCTCTCGTTTACGACTGGCTCAAACATGCAGAAGGGACTCGCAGACTGGTAAAAGATAGCTATACAAACCACAGCGATGAAGAAATGCTGGAAGTTGCAGTAGCGGAGAATGTGCTAACTCAAATTGAAAACTTGAAGACCTATCCCCTAGTCCACTCCCGGCTGTATCAGGGCAAACTTCACATCTATGGTTGGGTCTATCAAATTGAGACGGGTGAAGTATTGGCGTATGATCCTATCACCCATACTTATGTGCATCCCCAGAGCCAGATTGTTGACGACGATGCAGATGAGCCAACCGGAAAGCCGTTTGTTAAGACCAGTGCCCCCCCTGTGGCCTGTGAGTATGCGCCTGCTAAAGTCCTCCATTCAGACATGGCTGAGCAGAGTGACAATGAGGCATCTCAAGAGCCTGTGCCAACACCCTGGCTCACACCAGAATCTGTGCGATCGGATTTGTCCAGAATCCAGCAAGAGCAGTTATCTGTTTGAACAATGTTCTGAACAGAATGTTCTGAACAGAATGTTCTGGACACAATGCTCTGAACAGAATGCTCTGAACACAATGCTCTGGACACAATGCTCTGGACACAATGCTCTGGACACAATGTTTTGAACAGAATATTCTAGCAATGCTTTACCTAACGCTTACCTAACGAGAATCGCTGTATGGCAACCTACAAAGTCAGATTAATGAACCCGGATGAAGGGTTTGATGTCACCGTTGAAGTTCCTGAAGGCGAGTATATTCTAGACGCGGCCGGAGAACAAGATGTTGAGCTACCCTACTCTTGTCGGGCAGGGGCTTGCTCGACCTGTGCTGGCATGTTGAAGGAAGGGAAAGTCGATCAGTCGGATCAGTCTTTCTTAGATGACGAACAGATGGAAAATGGATATGTATTGATGTGTGTCGCTCGCCCCATGTCTGATTGCACCCTGATCACGCACCAGGAAAGTACTCTGTATTAGTGACCTGTCAAGAATTTTTTGAGGGCTGAAAACCCTTGAAAATAACCTTTCCCCCTTTTTCTATCCGTCCATTAAAGTTTGACAGACTCCTAGAAAAGCTGACTGTTCTAACGGTTAAACGCCCCTATTTCAAGCATCAAATGGGTGCGATCTACCCTCTATTTCGCTAACGTAATGCTGCACTACCAACATTCAAAATAAAGAATCGCATCTGCTTATTGGAGATGATCATGACTTCTACACTGGCAAAGCTTAAGGAGTATGTGCAGGCTTCCAGCGATCGCTTTTTCAATACGCCCGATCGCGCCCTAGATCGTGCCTACCAGGCTGTCCAACAAATTGAATTGGTCGAAACCCAATACTTCAATGGGGACACAATACCCACCGAGGCAGCCAGTCATGAAGGTCATGCGGGGGCGTTTCTGAAGGCAGAACTCGAAAAGAATCTGGCTATCGCCAAGCTAAAGCTGGCAGAATTTAAAGCTAGCAGCTTGATTTTTGAATCTCTGAGTGAGAGTCAATTAGAAAAGTTGAGCCTAATCGATCAGGTGTTAGCCAGATATACGGCGACCCCTGTTCCCTCTTCTGCAATCATGAGAATCTCTACAGCGCCAGAGGTGCAGATAGAGAAGAGAGTTTCTACAATCGCAGAAGTGCGCTCAGAGAAGGTGATTGAAGTATCTTCTTCTAGAAGTTCGGTCGAGAAGAATGGATTGCTGCCTCGATCGATCGGAAACACCTTCAATCGGCTTAAGGAAGAACTACATTCAAAATCAGAAGAAGAGGTTGTCGAAAAGTTTCGCCGTGATCAAGAGAAGACTAATAGCTCGATTCGATTTCTTGTCGTGTTGGCGCTAATTCCTCTGTTGACTCAGTGATCACAAAACAATTTATCGTCAGCCCGATCGTAGAACGTGTCAGTGGTGGAGAGGCTGCTCAGATTTTCATCAATTCTGAAATGCAGGAGGAAGCATTTAGAGAGCTACAAAGTTTTGAGGAAAGCCTGGAATTCTCAGCATTGATCAAGGTTAGCCCTCCGCTTTCAAAAGCAGAAAAGGAAGAAAAAGTCGCACAAAAAGCAGACGAGCTAGCTGCACAGTTTCGAGGGGAAAGCAAAAATGCGATTAGCAATGTGTTCGCTGACATTATTGCTCTAGGAGCCTTTGCATTAACGCTGTTGATGAGTCAAAAAGAAATTGTGCTCTTGAAGTTGTTTATGGATGAATTGGTGTATGGTCTCAGCGACACTACCAAGGCTTTCACCATTATCTTGATGTCTGATATCTTTGTCGGCTTCCACTCTCCCCACGGTTGGGACGTGCTGCTGGAAGCAATAGCGAACCACTTAGGGGTTGCTGCCAATGCCA
>JAAUOZ010000303.1 GCA_012034655.1 Leptolyngbyaceae cyanobacterium CSU_1_3
CACCGAAAACCTCGAAAAGGGTTGATACGCTCATTAAGATAGCAATGGAGTTAATGGATCCAAACCATCTGCGAAACTGGTTCGCTCACTGCTGCTACTGTGCCTCATAAGACTGGAAACCGCTGTAGATTGGCTCAAATTGCACCGACCGTGGTGGATGATTTCGCCGCCGCCGCCTGGAAAGAGAATTTTCTGAGTCTGGCTAGGATATTTGATCGAACTGAGCAGGCCCAACAGCAACTAGAGGCATACAAGCAACGAATTGCAGAACTCAGACAGGCATTGGGAGATCGAACCAATCTGAAAGTATCGCTCGTTCGCCTGTTTGATCATGAAGTCAGGTTGTATAGTTCATCGTCTTTGTCAGGATCAGTCTTGCAAGATGTAGGACTCAAACAACCCCTTGCTCAAGCTTCTATTCCAAAAGGATTGCCTACCATTAGTATTAGCTTGGAGGAACTGGAACAAGCCGATGGCGATATCATGTTTCTGTTTGGTGAAACTCGGGGATCTGAAGAGATTCTTACACAACTACAGGCTCAACCGTTATGGCAACTGTTGAATGTGGTGAAGCAGGGTCAGGTATATCTTGTTTCAGAGAGCCATTGGTTTACCCCTGGTATTCAAGGTGTGAATCGCTTGGTTGATGATTTGTTTCAGTATCTGGTCAACAACCCTGAGATCGAGAGCAGTTAATTAATTGTACGAGTTTGTAAAGTAGATTGTGTCAGGGGATAAGAAGTTACATCGGAAACCTCCCCTCAAATTCAATAGCGAAGCAATTTAAGGCTGCTTTCCAATCTCGGATGGGCATCGTCCATTTCTTGGAGATATTGTGAATCGCCAAGTAAATCACCTTCAAAGCAGATTCATCCGTTGGAAAGGCACGATGATTGCGTAAAACCTTTCGCAGCGTCATGTTGAGAGATTCAATGGCATTGGTGGTGTAGATCGCCTTACGAATGTCAGCAGGAAAGGTAAAGAAAGGGATGATTCGGCTCCAGTGGTTGAGCCAAGATTTGCTAATAGTGGGGTATTGTTTGTCCCAACGTAGTGCAAAAGCAATCAGAGCCTGCTCTGCCTCGACTTCAGTGGCAGCTTGGTAGATTGTCTTTAAGTCAGCCGCAACCGCCTTACGGTCTTTGTAGGACACATAGCTTAAAGAATTTTTGACAAGGTGGACAATACAAAGCTGCACCTGAGTTTGAGGAAAGACGGTTTCAATCGCCTCTGGGAATCCGGTCAGACCAAGGAAGTGTGCCGGGGGAAGATTCCCCCGGCACACTTCCGCATCAACACAGGCAATGAAGATATCTTTGACCCCTCGATTTTGAAGTTCAGTGAGCGGAGTTCCTTATGCCCCCCTAGATTGACCCCCAACGCCAGATGAATGGCTTTATTGAGCACTCGTCCTTCATGGCGAACTTTGACGATGATCGCATCTAGGTACAGAATCGGATATATCTCATCAAGGCTGCGATTTTGCCATGCTTTACGTTCGGTTTCGACAGCTTCTGTGACATTGGATATCAGGGCATGAGAGACATCCACCCCATACAAGTCCTTGAGTTGAGCCTCAATATCGCGGGTGCTCATGCCACGGGCATACAGCGACAGGATTTTATCGTCAAACCCGTTAAAGCGGGTCTGGCCTTTGGGAATAAGCTGGGGTTCAAAGGCTCCGTTGCGGTCGCGGGGGATAGCAACCTCAGAGGTACCAAATTCTCCTTTGATGGTCTTCTTACTATGACCGTTGCGTCGATTCGAGGCAGTTCTGGTTCTGGGTTTGAGCGTTCTTCTTCTAGGTGGGTGTCGAGTTCTGCGCTTAAACATCTCTCGATGAGGGCTTTGCTCAATTGCTTAAAGATCCCACCTTCTCCCATCAGGTCTTCGGGGGTACGATAGTCTTTAAGTAGTTCATCAATCAGTTCGGGTCGAAAGGTCATCGCTCATGTCTCCATTAGTTTGTTCATTAGATCCTGTTTTGACCTTTGACACAAACTAATTTACAGTCCCAACGAAGAAACTGCGATTAGAAAAGAAATTTCATTTCCAACAGCACTACGATGCTTCTGCATAGACTCTGACTCCCTGCTGAACCTGCATTTCAACGCTTTCATCTCAGGAGAACATCATCATGTCCAACAAAACGGGCAAGCTACACTCCCCCCTCTATGACTACCTGTTCTCCGTTCCCCCGAAGACCGCCCCGAAAACCAACCTGCCGATGGCAATCGGGATCTCACAAGTATTCCACTTTGTCCTTCATTTCTTCAGGTTTAGCAACCTCGTAAAGGAGAGATAGCATCCGAATGAGATAGCCAATCGACTTCGTATTTTTTTGACAGTAGGCGATTCCACTATGTTCAATACCTTGACCATCCATAATCAAAAAATCGTCATCGTGAGTGACTAAAATGCGAAATTGTGATCTGGCAAAGTCCAACTGGATTGGATCGCTTTCGGCTAACAGATTATTTTCTTGTGAGGTCGTCACGTCAATGCCATTCCGCCTTAATCCTAATGCAATTGCTGGGTCAACATTCTCATCCAAGTGGAACCGAATCCGTTCAGGCATAATCCTTCATTGCATCCAGCTTTTCTTGCAACAGCGAAGGATGCTTCGATCGTTCCGCTTCGGCAAAGGCTTCCGCTTCAGCCGTTCGTTGGTCAATTTCGGCACGATGGTCATAGTAGAACGCCATTGCCGCATGAACAGATGCCAGAGACAATTCATATTTCCCGGCAATTTCTTCCAACGATTGCCCCATCTTCAGATACATCAGGGCAACATCTGCAACCGTAATTCTCCGACCTGCAATGCGCGGCTTCCCACTCCGCACGCCTGGAGTGATCTCAATATGTCGATTCAGAGTTATTTCCATCGCTACCTCCTACGGGATGCTTTCTCATTGTATCTGGTTCTTATGAGACTATAGATTTCATCTTTCCGATATTGCGTCGTAGGTTGGAGAAAGCCCGCTTGCCGCAGATGCTGTCATTGATGATTTGTACAAGTATTTAGTTGAGAACCATGATGCCTGAGCGATCGTTATTTCTCTGCCCATCCTGCAACCATGCAAAGGCTGGTTCCCCACCGTTCAAGCAGCCATCCGCTCATGTTGCCCCTGCCGACCGCGATCGCGGAGGGTATGGGAAGAGCGATCGCTCTTGATCTGGCTCAAACGGGGAGCAATCAACGGATCGTATCAGGACAGTTTTATACACTCGATTCAACTCGTACTGTCTGATGCACATCCGTCAGTCGATGTCGCTGACAAAACTCTTCCAGTAACTCAAAAAAGCGATTCAACGCATCTGCTTCATCCTCAGAATAGAAGAGAATAATATGACTCCAAGACTGAGTATTAGGTTGCCCAAAACGCTGCTCTATCCATTCCTGAAAAAACTCAAAATCCTCCTCTCCCTTAGTCAACGGCATTTTCGCTTCTCGCCGAGCCAACAAATAGCCCTCCAAAAAAGCATGAAGATGACCCAGCGATCGCTTTCCTAAATACATCGCAGGGCGTTGTTGAATCTTCCGTAGCAACTCATAAAAATCCGACATATTGACCTCATGTAAAAACCAATAACCGCCTAAAACTCCACCTCATTCACTTCAAAGCAACCGCCTAACTCTATCACCAGACAATAAAAACTAGATGCCCAAGCTTGTCTCAAAATTCCTGCTGAATGAATGTTATCAAACATCATCTCCTGCCCTCCCACTTCTACAGCGATCGCCACATGGCGACCATTGGTTGAGATGTTACGTTGCAGCCCATCATGGTAAATGTTGCCATACTTCCCCCTTGCACTTCCTGTACATAGCATCACCTGCTTACCCCGTATGCCGCGCGCCACCAAGTGCAACTGAATAGCACTAGCGCAGGAAACATACTCAAACATGCTAAAATTACTGGCAATTTGTTTAAGCTGTTGACAAAGTTCGGCATTAAATTCCGATTCATCCATCTGAACCCGATTTAGCTTGATTTTTCCCCTCATTGTAACGCAGGTCTAAACACACTCTTTGCCTCTGTCCATCCTGCAACCATGCAAGGGCTAGTCCCCCACAGTTCAAGCATCCATCTGCTCATGTTGACCCTTCCGACTGCGTTCACGTAGTGTGTGCAAAGCACAATCGCGCCACTCAAAACAGTGACCTATTTGGATTGCTGTTCGGCGATCGCGCCTCCAACCAGGCTTGCAACTCATTCAGACTTGTAAAATCCAGCAATGCCTCACCCAGGTCTTCCAGCAGCGGCAACGAAAGCATTGAGAGGCGCGATCTCATCTCCTCAGAAAGTTCCTGTCGCAGTCGTCGAGTCAGTTGTCGAGTCACCAGAGCGATCGTCTGCTCCTCACGTCCCTCCTCTTTAGCCTCTCGAATTGCCCGTGGCTCCTGTGTTAAATCTAGTCCCAGCATCACTTTTACCTCCAATCGACTCAGATTTGTAAACTTGTACACCATAATCGAGGTCACAATGTCTATTATGTCTCGTCGCTCTGCTCCTGTGAAGTCTTGCTCTGCCCGTGCCAACAACTCTCGTGCGGCGGCGGCTGCCCCACTCTCTGCCACAATCGTCAACACCATCGCCCCAACTGAGATCGGTAAGTCTTGCACTGCTCCCAACTCATCTAAATACACCCGATGCACCTGTTCCCCATGCAGCAATGAGCGATGGGGATATACCTTGCTCTATTCTGCTCCACGGGATGGATAGATAATCACAGCTTGCCAATCTGAGAAGTGAGAACTGTTGCGGTAAAAGTACAGCATGGACTCACTAAACAGTCGCTCGTACAGTTCTTCGTCTTTTTGAAACTGCACTTCACAGAAGTAAACCACACCCGGTTCGGTCGTCTCTGGTGGTAGGAATACGCCGTCAATCTCAAACTTCGGTTCTTTGACTGCCACCGAGTCAAAGCGATAGTCAGTTGCATTCTCTGGTTTGGTGCCAATCAAATCAAACAACAGTTCGGGCGATTGCTGAAACAACTTGTAGAACAGAGGATCGCGGCGCATTATAGAAGAGCGAAAACAGTAGCCCCAGTATACTTGAAGACCTCTTTTCGAGGTGATGTAATTGTAAAAGAACACTATGACCAACAAAACCATCAACCTTACAGATACCACCGGACAACTCCAGTCCCGTCTCTATGACTATCTCTTATCCACCTCCCTGCGAGAACCCGAAATCTTGACCCAACTGCGTCAGAGGACGGCTCAACTGCCAGAGGGAGATATGCAGATTTCCCCCGATCAAGGTCAGTTTATGGCACTATTGGTGCAGTTGATGGGAGCCAAGAAAATTCTGGAAATCGGCACCTTCACAGGCTATAGCACCCTTTGGATAGCGCTGGCCTTACCCGGCGATGGGACAGTGATTGCCTGTGATATCAACGAAGACTATACCGCGATCGCCCATCAATATTGGCAAACCGCAGGAGTCTCCGCTCGGATTACCCTACATCTTGCCCCCGCTCTAGACACCCTCGATCAGTTACTCGAAGCTGGACAGGCAGGGACTTTTGACTTTGTGTTCATCGATGCTGAAAAGACAGAATATGATTCCTACTACGAAAAGTCACTGCAACTGTTGCGGGTGGGTGGGCTGATTGTTTTTGATAATGCCCTCTGGCAGGGGTTTGTTGCCAACCCAGAAATTCAGGATGAATCTACAGTTGCAATCCGCAGATTGAATCAGAAGATTCATCAAGATCAGCGGGTAAGTATGAGTTTAATTGCGATCGGTGATGGATTATTGCTGGCTTGCAAACACTGATAGTAATGGAAACAGAATCGTTGCATTTGAGGAGCGTAGGTATCAATCACCCGCAGCATCCGTCGGTAGGTGTTAATCATGGG
>JAAUOZ010000304.1 GCA_012034655.1 Leptolyngbyaceae cyanobacterium CSU_1_3
TTGGACGGGTGGCAGGGTGACTGGCTGGGGGCGCAGCCCCCACACCCCTTCTAAACCAAAATCTATAGGCTGACGCAGTATATTTGCAACATCTTAAGAGTCTAAGGCTTTGGGAGGGAGTAAACCCACCCATCAGATTACGAAGTGTGAAATGGGCGAGGCGGGAGTTGCAGACAAATAACGTAACCCCGATTAGGGCGCGGCAGTGCTACGCCCCTACCAGAATTTATCTTTCATTGAGAGGGCTGTTGAAGTCAGGCAAGATGCCATCTTGAGGGGCTTGCATGAAAATAAATGATCAGTGAATGGAAATCAACTCCGCCTCACCTTCAGCCCTCATTTTTGAGGAGGAAAATATAGAACTGAGTGCCAACTGCGTCGCATAATTTCACCTGCAAAGCTGGGGGCAGACCATTCTAGAAGTTTGCCTAAGCTGTCGGAAGAAAGCACGATCGCACTGATATCTGATTCTTGAGCAACTGCCAAAATTTCGACGATCGGATTGCCTCGCCGCACCTCTAACTCTGTGGCTAACCCTGCGGCATTCAAGGATTGCTGAATTGGTTCGATCGTCTGCGACACGATCGTTTGCTGTTCGGTTTCAGATAATTCTGATCGCCCTCCTTCTTCTACTACCCAACAGAGTAGAATTTCTTGAATACATTCTTTTGAAGGCAGTTTTTTTTGTGACAATTGCTTGATTTTTTCTACCGTATATTTAGCAGCATTACTATTATCAAAAGGCAGCAACAAATTGCGAAATAAATGCCGACAGCGTAGGTCTAATTCTTCAGTGGTGTAAGTTGAAATTAGCTGAGGACGCAACGTAAACAGAGGAATCTTAGTTCGTTGGGCCAGCCCCATTGTGGTACTGCCAAACAGCTTTTCGGTGAGCAAGTTTCGGCTGGGTGTACCGAGAATAATTACGTCGGATTCATAGGTTGCAGCCGTTCTGAGGATGGTGTCGATCGCTCGCCCTGACTGCACTTCGATTTTGACCTCGACCCCAGAGGGTGCTTGACGACACGCAACCGAAAGTTTATCGCGGGCACGATCGATGCGCTCTGTATCGACTCTAGGAATTGGGGCTTCTTCAAGAGAAACGGTGTGCAAAAACACAATTTGGGAGATGCCACCCGCCGCTAAGCTAGGCACAAAATTGACGAGGCGCTGCAAGCTATCTGAGAAATCGGTACAGATTAGAACACGCTGAAACATAGCCGAAGTTGCTGAGTGACACTTCTTCTCACATTAGCATTCTGCTGCTCAGTTCATCTGTATTTCAAAACTACAATGTATCCCTGATCTCTTCTCAACCTCATTCCTCCTCAAATAGGGGTCACAAAACTTATACCGAGGTCTCGTAAGTAGGAAAGCAGAATGATTGATAAAACGCATTTCGATGGCGCTCAAGGCTCAAAATCTCCCCTATAAGGAGGGTGGAGCGCCGTCGAAACCCAACATTTAGATTGGCTTTAATTTCACCCTGCTACTTAACTTAGAGCCAATTTCCGAGCAGAATGAAGGGCGACCAATAGTAGGGACTGTTGTAACGATCGCCCTTCAACAAAGCCAGTTGTGCTTGTCTGAGGGCCTCGGCTTTGCTGCCCTGGCGCTGCTCGATGACTTGCTTGAGGTTTTGATAAAACTTGCCCATAAGTTCGGTGGTGGAGGCATCATCGACAGACCATAGGGTGGCCAGGGTGCTGCTGGCTCCAGATCGCACGGCGGCTCCTGCCATGCCCAGGGCGGCGCGGCGATTTCCTTGGGCGGTGGCGCAAGCGCTGAGCACTAATAGTTCGATCGCGTCGGGGCGGTTTTGCTTGCCGACTCGTAGTAGCTCTTGTAGTTCATCAAGATTGATTAATTGATCACCGCTGGTGAGAATGAAGGTCTCCTGAGGATTGTCGCTAAAGTTGCCGTGGGTGGAGAGATGGACGATCGGAAAGGTCGATTGGGTGAGTTGTTGGCGCAGATTATTGGGCTGAAAATCATCGCCGATTAGTTGAATCGATCGGGGCAACACTTCTTTGATTTTTTGCGTTTCTGCTTGCACATTTTGTAGGGGATCAAAGTTATAAGTTTGTCCGGCTATTTGCACAATGCCAGGTTTGGGAGTGGTGAGTCCGGCGATCAAAGCTCTGAGTTGTCTGGGTTCTAGCCGTTTGGAGCCGAGGAGCCGAAAGCCAGGGGTGATGGCGATCGCGTACTGTTCGATGAGAAAGTTTTTGCCATTCCACAGGGCGGACATAGGAATATTTCGCAAAGAGCCATCCAGAATAAACACCAGAGTTTTAGTTTGTGCTGTTTGCAGGGCTTGTTCTACTGGTTGAATTAACCAGTTGTAGACTTGTTGAGATTGCAGTTCATATTCATCCAATCCGGCGGAGGATTGAATTAGCCCTTCTCGGAGTCTTTGCAGGGTAGCTTCTACCTCTTTTTGGGCGATTGCGGTGGTGTAGAGAATGGGAGTTTTTTGTCCAGGTATTTTGAGAATTACAGCAATACGATCGCGCAAAATAATCGGGTAAAAAATAGCAGCGGTGGCATCTTCTTGGCTGGCAACTTGATCAACCTGCACCACTTGCGAGAGCACACAGCGAAAAAAGTTTTCTAGCTCTGCCACTTGCAAGGAGTCGATGACAGCGATCGCTTTGCCCAAGGTTTCAGCATCGGGCTGAGCCTGGTTTGGCGCTCTCAGCAGTAGGTCTACAAATTCTCGATAGACGGGTTCGGCATTGTCTCTAAAGGAAAACTGCAACTCTGGATTGGTTCCAACTAGTTCGCTGCGAATGATCGAGAGCGTTTTGACGGCCTCTGAATAGAATGCGATCGCCTGTTGACGGTTGCGATCTTCGGGTGATTCTTGCAAAATTCGACCGAGTTGCCATTGCCATTGGTAAGTAATCTCGGAGGCATCGATCGCTTGTGAGAGAAGCAATGCTTCTTGCGTTAGCTTTTTTGCCTGACTAAGTTGTAAGTTTAATTGTTGCTTTTGTTTTTGCGTTTGTTTAGATTCTTGTTCATACCAGTGTCCCAAGGTTCCTAATGCATAAGATTCACTGCGAGTGTCTTTGAGAGTTTTTGCTTGCTGAATGGCGGTGTTTAAAATTTGAGTAATGGTTTCATCTTGAGAGCGATCTTGAGAGTGATGATCGAAGCACATCAGCGATCGTGCTAAGTTGATCTGGGCGAAGACGCTGGTGCGAGTGGGCTGTGTGTGGGAGAGTTGAGTTTGAATGTCAGACAACATTTGCAGCGCTTCTGATTTGCGTTGCAGTTCTCGTAATAAGCTAAATCGATTGAGCTTGATCTGTAGCGTTGTTAAATTTGATCGAGTAGAACGACCCAGAGCATCTTCAGCTTGTTGATAGAACTTGAGCGCAGTTTCTGCTTGGCGATGGGCGCTGACTTGAGAAGGAATCGATTCATCACTAATAGTTGTATAAACTTTGCAAGCGATCGTATCTTGGTAAGCATTCGCTGCGGCAATCTCTCGATCGCGCTCTGCCCAGGCCCGTTGAAGATTTCCCAAACTTAATAGAGTGGCGGCAAGTTCAGATTCTTGCTGCGGTGAAGGTAATTTTTCAGCGAGTTTTTGACTAGACTGCAACGCCCCATTTGCCTGATCAAGTTTGCCAAGTTTGGCGTATACCTGCCCCAAACTGCGAAGTTCTCGCACCTGCAATTGCACAGATTTCGTGGATACGGAGGTTTGCAATTGTTTGAGCAACCGCTCGGCGGCAGGAAACAATCCCAATCTCTGCAAGGCCTGTGCCTGGTTGAGTTGGTTCATGCTTAGCCCGTCTCGATCGCCCGTTTGCTGATAGATTGCCGCAGCATTTTCCCAATCGGTGAGTGCGGGTTGAGTTTGCCCCCGTGCAAAGCTGAGATGACCGCGAATATCGAGCGCCTGAGCATAGGGCTGAGATCGGGGGGCAAAGATTTGAAGCTGTCTGCGATCGCTCGATCGGCATTGTCCCAATCGCTTAATTGATGATAGGTCAACGCCAAATTGCTGAGCGCCACCCCCCGACCCACAGAGTTTTCTGGATACGATTGGGCGGCATTTTTCCAGGCTGTAATCGCGGCTTGATATTGACCTGTCTCATATAGCGTTGCGCCCTGTTGTACCCAATTTTGTACTGAATTTTGTACTGAATTTTGCACTGAATTTTTTGCATCGAATCGATCGTTGCCGAGGTGAAGGTTCCAGAAAACAACACCAACAGCAACGCTAAACAGAATGCTAGAACAGGCTTTAAAAAGGATTCCATAACACTGAAAAATAAACACCTTTTTCTTGCAGCGTGCGCTTTTCTGACTCGATCGACACCAGAGGAATGCCCCACGAGACCCGCGCTATAAACCGATCGCCTACTCGCCAGCGTAAACCCAGCCCCGTTGAAATCAAAAATTTGGGATCAGGATCGGGACGATCGCGGTTCCAGCCTTGACCCAATTCGAGGAACGGAGTCAGGGAAATTGTGCTGTCCCAGTTGGGAATCCGAAGTAGGGGAATGCGCGCTTCTGCTGACGCAAACAGCCCGTTATCAGTCAGGAGGGTATCTTGACGGTAGCCGCGCACACTATCAAACCCGCCAATGCCAAACTGCTCGACCGGCAACAACGGACGATCGGCAAACTGCATATCTGCCCGCAACAACATCAGCGAATCTGGACTGTTGCCCAACAATGTCACCCATTGCGCTTGACCTCGCCAGGCAAAGAAACGACTGTCGGGCGCGATCGAGTTGATCGTCGCGCCCAAGGCATCGAGACCCAGGCTAAACTGCGATCGCACTGCAAACACCGATCGACTGCTGCGCTGTGTCCATTCTTGAAAGAATCGTAGGGCAGAAACACGGGTGCGGCCTTGCTCGTCTGCGCCAGGAGATAAGGGAAAAGGGCCGATGTTCTCAAAGCCAATGCTCGTCTCACTTTCGCGGCGAGAAAATGTCAGCCCGATCGCGACTTCTGAGGTGATAGTTTGCTGGAGGGGATGGCGTAATGTCAATTCGTAGTAGCGTGATTTAGACTCGATATCTAGAAGGTCGAAGGGTTCTTCAATGACGTTGCTTTTTGTGAGGCCGTAGTTGAAACTTAGCGTTGTATTGTGTGGAGTAATCGGTAATGTATAACCGATATCCCAGGCGTTGCTGCCATTGGTACTGGTGTATCCCAAACTGATGGTGTCACCTAATCCCAAAACATTCCCTTCGCTGAGTTGAATGCTGCGTCGATCGCTGCCCACACTGGGCGATCGACCGTTGTCAAACCTGAGTTGCCCTTGCAGAGAGGGGGCTTCCTGAATGGTGACATTGAGAATACTCTGACCGGGACGAGGACTCGCAGACAATTCCGCAGACAGGTTAGCAATTAAGGGGTTGAGACGCAAAAGCTGTAACCCGTCTAACAGGCGTTTTTGATTGAGCGGTGGCGTGGCGGCGATCGCAATGCGTCGCCGTATGTAGTTTGGGTTGAGGCGGCGAGTTCCGGCTACATTGATCGCCGCGATCGTTCCTTCAATCACTTGCACAGTGACTTCTCCACCGTCGGTAAATTCCTGTTCGGGCACAAACGCCCCTGTGGTGATGTAGCCCTTTTGCAGATAGAGATCTACGATCGCCGACCTCGCTTGCAAAACTTCGGCAAAGGTAATCGATCGATTCAAAAACGGTTGCGTCACGGCATCAATTTCGGCATCGCTAAACACGCGACTGCCTTCGACTCGAAACCGACGCACCTTAAAGATATTTGGCAGATCGGGGGCTGGCTCGATCGGGTCGGGCGGTGGCACAATCGGCAACGGAACGGGGGGGCGGCGGCTGTTTGCGAATCAGGTCGTCGGGGGCGGGGATG
>JAAUOZ010000305.1 GCA_012034655.1 Leptolyngbyaceae cyanobacterium CSU_1_3
CGTCAGCCTATAGATTTGGTTTAGAAGGGGTGTGGGGCTGCGCCCCCCAGCCAGTCTCCCACCCTGCCACCCCGTCCCAAAATCTTTAATTTTATGCCCTGACAAAGTATAGCAAGACATGGATGTTGGCTCTACAGGCAGGCTCATATCCCAATTCAGCAACACCAGAAATTATTCATTCTCTAGGGTCTGCCAGAAATTTTTTGAGGACTTGAAAATCCTTTAAAAATAATCTCTTCCCCTTCCCTATCCGTTAATTAAAGTTTGACAGACTCCTAGGGCGCGATCGAGGTTTGCGATTGCCTGTCACACTTAGTGATCAAAGTTGTCAGAGATAGCCATTAGATGAGGCTGCTATTGGTCACTTGTCCTCTGTGGTTTGTCAACGCACGCAACCTTTAGACATCCTGGTCTAACCATAAATTCTGCCTACTTAACCCGTAGGAGAATAGAGAAATTTCTATAACAAGAATGCTTTTCTCTGAAGCTAGAAGATTGAGCATTGACACCTGGAATAGCTTAAAGTTAAAAGCATCAAAATAACTCAATTATTCTCAACGCTTGAAGTCGATGGGAAGCCTTACCTTAGAGAGTCTATTCACTTATAGAGCTTCTTCAGAGGCGTGAGCATTGATTTCAACCTCAATCACTCATCTTTGCCAGATGAGTCGTTCTTGACTGGACTGTTTTTGACTGGATTTTACATCATTCACCCACTATGTCAATAACCAATCTGATTCGTTTCAATAATTTACGAGGTGACATCTTTGGTGGTGTCACAGCAGCGATCGTCTCGTTACCCCTGGCGCTGGCTTTCGGGGTTGCCTCTGGTGTTGGCCCTCTGGGCGGGCTGTATGGAGCCGTTTGTGTCGGCTTCTTTGCCGCCCTATTTGGTGGCACTCCAACCCTGATTTCAGAACCAACCGGCCCCATGACCGTCGTGATGACCGCGATCGTGGCTGGTCTCACCGCTAGTAACCCAGACAATGGTTTGGCGATGGCCTTTACCGTTGTGATGTTGGCAGGGCTGTTTCAAATTGTCTTTGGATCTCTCAAGTTAGGAAAATACATCACTCTGATGCCCTACAGCGTGATCTCTGGCTTTATGTCAGGGATTGGGGTGATTTTGATTATTCTGCAAATCGCGCCATTTTTAGGGCAGGCTGCACCTAAGGGTGGCGTTTTGGGCACTTTCACATCGATTCCGCAGTTAATTGCCAATGCCAACCCTTCAGAAGCAATTTTGGGGGCAGTGACGCTCGCAATCATCTTTTTCATGCCCAAGAAGCTAAAGAAATTAGTGCCGCCGCAATTGGTGGCACTAATTGTCGCCACTGTCATCTCCCTGACGGTATTTCAGGGAGTAGAGATTCGACGCATTGGTGAAATTCCGATTGGGCTACCGCCATTGCAACTGCCAACTTTTAGCCCCGGTCAACTGACAGTCATGTTTGTTGATGGCGTAATGCTCGGTATGTTGGGCTGTATTGATACCCTGCTCACCGCAGTTGTTGCAGATAGTCTGACCCGGACTGAGCACGACTCTAATAAAGAATTAATCGGTCAGGGAATTGGCAACATTGTCTCTGGACTGTGCGGCGGTCTACCCGGTGCAGGTGCAACGATGGGGACGGTTGTTAACATTCAGACTGGCGCGAAAACGGCGGTTTCGGGCTTGACGCGGGCACTGGTGCTGCTGGTAGTAGTTTTGGGAGCCGCAAAGCTGACGCAGCCGATTCCGATGGCGGTGCTAGCGGGAATTGCCCTCAAGGTGGGGATTGATATTCTCGACTGGAGTTTCTTGAAGCGATCGCACAAAGTCTCCCTCAAGGGTTCCCTGATTATGTATGGGGTATTGCTCTTGACGGTGTTTGTAGATTTGATTGTGGCGGTCGGTGTGGGTGTGTTTATTGCTAACATTCTCACCATTGAGCGGCTGAGTGAAATGCAATCCTCTGATGTGAAGCTGATTTCCGATATCGATGACGATGTTCGTCTCACCGATGAGCAAAAGCAATTGCTAGATAAAGGACAGGGACGAGTCTTATTGTTTTGCTTGAGCGGCCCGATGATTTTTGGCTTGTCGAAAGCGATCGCCCGCGAACATAATGCGATGCAAGAAGCGGATGCGCTAGTTGTTGATTTGTCAGAGGTTTCTTCAATGGGGGTGACGGCTTCGCTGGCGATCGAAAACGTGATTCGCGATGCCCACGATAAGGAGCTACAAGTTTACGTGGTTGGGGCAAGTGAAAAAATTCATCGTCGCTTGCAGAAGTTGGGACTGTTTGATCTGATCCACCCCGACCATGTGTTGAACGATCGCACTGTTGCGCTGCAACAAGCCGTTGAGCAGGTGTTCGCTAAAGAGGCGATTGTCTAAATCAACGTGAAGTCAAACTGACTTTAAATCAAGGGCAATAATCTATATCAGCCGCTCAGAGCGATCAATGTTCTTAAGCGGCTGCTTTTTTGTATCCAACTTCGGTTCATCCCCTCCATCTTCAGAACCAAAAAACCAGCGAAGGCATCAAGCGTTATCGTTCGGTTACGGATGTATACCGCAATACAGGTCGTCGTGGACTCAACCGGGGTGAAGGTGTATGGCGAAGGCGAGTAGAAAACGCGGCAACACAGCATTGATGAGCAAACGCGTCGATGGGCCAAAATTTGGAAGCATGGCAACACCCAAGGAGAGCGAACGCGACCGAGATGAGAATCTCCGTCGCGTTCGCAAAGTCGGGCGCAAAGCTTGGAAACAAGAGAGCAACTACCATCGCCGTTCTTTGGCAGAAACGACGATGTTGCGCTTTAAGACCATCTTTTTGGGAAGTCTGCGTTCGCGCGATTTTGACAATCTAGAGATTCAAGTCCAAATCTGTCCCTTTCTGGATTCATGCAACAAAGCCGTTTCATGAGAGAAGGCTCCGATTTCATCGGACTTGGTGCGAAATTCTCGAAATAGAGGTTCTAGAGGGTTAGTCGTGCGACTATGACGGTGCAGAGTGCTGTCAAATTGATAGAACGTCAATGTCAGTCCTACCTCGGTGGCAATCTCGTAGTGCAACATCGGCCCATATTGGATATCGAGACTTCGCTGAAAATAACCCGAACGGCGGGGTCTGTCCGCCGCTAATTTTTGACTTCCTCCTCAAGAGCTGATTCTAGCGGGGTCTTGACTGCCTCAAGTACCGCAGTTCTCAGTGCTTGCTCTAATGCTTCATCCAGTTCAGGCTGAAAACTGGCGGCTTTGACGCGAAGAAGTTGTGCTAACTTGGCATGATGAGATTAAGTTACTACTGGAGTAGGCACATTTTTACTCACGATCGCGCTGCTCTAAATTCTTACAACTCCATTGTCTAAATGCTGTTGACTAGGAATTCAACAAAGCATTGAACTTTGGGAAGCAGGTAGCGATTGCTGGGAAATATGGCATAAATTCCAATATCACTTTCATCTTCGTACTCGGAAAGGAGGCGAATCAGTTGTCCAGATTGCAATACTTGATTGGCCAAAAATGCTGTTACCCTGGCAATTCCTAAGCCTGCCAAGACAGCTTCGTACAAGGCTATTCCACTATTTACCGTAAAGTTTCCACCGACACTAATTTCCCGCAGTCCAGATTGATCTCGAAAGCGCCATTGATTCAAGGTCGTTTTGTGAGCGTTCAAAGCGAGACAGTTATGAGTTGCTAAATCATCGGGAGTTGTTGGGGTTCCATGTTGATCGAGATATGCCGGAGCCGCGCAAATAATTCGACGATCGGACATCAAACGACGGGTAATCAGTGAAGAATCTGCGAGTTCACCAATCCGAATTGCAACATCAATCCCTTCACTGACTACATCTACTACATCATCTGTGAGCACCAGTTGAATGCTGAGACGCGGGTATTGTGCTAAAAACTCAGGAATCCGCGTGAGCAGATAGCGGTGGGCAAATAGCGTTGAACAACTGATCTGTAGTGATCCTTGGGGAGCTTCGCTATGCTGTTGTGCTTCACGATCGGCTTCTGCTAAATCTGCCAAAATGCTAAGACAACGTTTGAAATAGCGCTCTCCCACATCTGTCAAGCTGAGACTGCGAGTAGTGCGATGAAACAGCCGCACCCCAAGCTGATCCTCAAGCTGACTGATACGACGGCTGATAGCAGACGGATTGATCTCTAATGCGATCGCGGCTTTCGCGAAGTTGCCGCTGTTGACGACTTGTACAAATACTTCCAGATCTTGTAGACGACCCATAATTAGTGCGTTTTTGGCATGAGAGTAGTGTTCAAAAAAGCTATTGTTATTTCTCTGAGCATGAATCTACACTTAAGCCATCGAATCCAATTTTGCAAGCAAACTGTGAAACGCTTGAAAGAGTTTTTATAGCAAAAACAAAATTTTCGACTCACTTAATCACTTCAAAGAACTCCGAGTGAATGTTCTCTCACCAGTGTTTACAAAAATCATGTCACAAACCTCTCATCGAATACGCCGATCGCTGCTTACTTCCGCAATCGCGACCCTTACAACATTAATTTTTGGAATGCTTGCTAAGAAAACACAGGCTCAATCAAGCGATCCTTCGGAGGTTCGCAAAGCGAATCGCTACACCCGTGGCATTGAGACGCTCAAGCGAGTTGGGGGGAAGGACTACGATCGCGCAACTCGCCCACTGGAGTCGTTCTCACCAGATTTAAGCCAGATGGTGGTTGAGCATGTATTTGGCGATGTTCTTTCTCGTCCTGGACTCGATTTAAAGCAGCGAGAAATTGCGATCGTAGCAGCATTAACAGCATTAGGTTCTGTTCGTCCTGCGCTCAAGTTTCACATCCACGGAATGCTCAACGTGGGTTGTACGCCGCAAGAAGTCGTCGAGACGATTCTTCATGCGGTTGTCTACGCGGGATTTCCGGCAGCACAAGATGGAATGACGATCGCACGGGAAGTTTTCAAAGAACGAAACCTTCAATATCAGCCCGTTTCGTCTCGACCAGAGGGCGATCGCTATCAACTCGGCATTCAAAACTTGCAGCAAACAGAAGGCGATCGAGTTAAAACAATTGCGACTCGATTTGCGAATCTAGCGCCCGATTTACCTCGGCTCATTGTTGAATTTGCGCGGGGCGAAATTTGGAATCGGCGTGGACTCAGCCTTAAATCCCGCGAGTTTGCAACTCTAGCAATGGTAACAGTTCTGGGAAATCAGAGTCATTCAGTTCAGGCTCATGTAGAAGGTGCATTGCGTGTCGGGGCAACGGAGACTGAGATCAAAGAATTGCTGCTGCAAATGACGGTGTATGCAGGCTATCCCAAAACCTTATCCGCCGTGACTGCTGCTCAACAAACTTTTAACGAAATTAAGCAGCGAGGCATTCCGCCTGCTAGTCCGAAACCAGAGCTAGAAAGTCGGCAGCAAGCAGAAAGTAATGAAGCCCGATACCGTCGAGGGCTAGACGCTTTGAATCAGATTAGTAAGGCATCGGGCGAAGCTGTGGTGAAAAGCTTTGAAGACATTGCTCCCGACCTCGGACGGTATATTGTGGAATTCTCCTATGGCGATGTGTTTTCTCGTCCGAATTTGGATCTTAAAACCCGTGAACTGGCAACTGTTTCGGCACTCACTGGATTAAATACAACTGCATCGGAACTGCCGCTCAAAGTGCATATCAATGGTGCATTAAACGTAGGCGCAAATCGTCAAGAGATCGTTGAAACTATCATGCATATGATTCCTTACGTCGGCTTTGTAAAAGTGCAACAGGCAATGGCTTTAGCAGAAACGGTGTTTGCAGAACGCAAAGTTAAATGAGTATGGATTGTTG
>JAAUOZ010000306.1 GCA_012034655.1 Leptolyngbyaceae cyanobacterium CSU_1_3
CATCCCTCTCTCCTCAAAGCCGAAGCTTCCGAAACTGTCTCTCCTGTCGTGCGTAGCCTTGCAGGTTGTGCCTTTGTTAAAGGAGTGGGCTTGTCAGGCAAACAATGGTATCAGAAAGACCGTCGTTTCTGGCAAAGATTAGGGCTTGCTGATGGGGTTCAATCCCCCATCAGCAAGTGCACCTATCCCTCCGCACCCACGAGGGGATGCGGTTTCCCGGTGAAACCATGAACTAAGAACTAGATAGGTTTAATTTGCCCTGCTTATCTGGGAGCTTAACTCTTTCTCAGGTTGAGTTTTAATCGGTTTTTGAGGTGTATTTAATGATTTTTAATCTAGCTGTCAATTTATTTCTAACTAAAATTGAGCCGTCAGGAAGTTAGGCCAACGACTCAGCTTAAACTTAGCAGCCAGCTAGGAACCAAACGGTTCAAGCTGATCAATTCGTAACCAAATATTCGGGGTCGGAACGACTCCAAATTTAACAAAGGCATAGTCGCCTTTCATATCCACAACTTCGCCCTTCGTCTCAAAAATATAGGAAGGAAAGCGAGGATCACTTGCTAGGGCTTCTAGGCTGTTCTCTAGCTTCTCTCGCACCGCTTTCACCAAATCGCCTTTCTTGATTGCCATCGCTCACCTCAACATTTGACCTTCCCTATTTTAGGCAACTTTAGAAGCCTACTTGAGCCGTTTTTGAGCAAATCGCATTAATTCTTGCGCGTCTGAGTAGACTGTCGTACCCTTTTCTACCTGTTTTAGGGTGTCAATAATTTCCTGCAATTCTTGGACAACTTGCCCCCGATCGAGGATCTGCGGATCGTTAGTGGTCATTTTTAGTAGCTCACGCTTGAGCCGCTCTGCCTTTGCAAAAGCCTCCACAGATTTTGTCTCAGCCTCAATTTTAACCTCGATCGAATTTTGTTCTTTTGTATAGTTAGCCAAGCGCTTCTGCGCTTCTGGAAAGTCTGGATCGTCAACAGTAATTTTCTCAAGGTGGTCGATCGCCGATCGCCAGAACCTTTGGCTGCCCTGCAACTCTGTCACGCTGGGCGGTGAGGTTCGCCGTTGGTTAGCTTGCTGGGCAAACACTCTCGCGGCTTCCATCCGGTTGCCCGTGCGGGTGCTGTCTACGGCAAAGCCGACCACATTCTGAAAGTCTCGCTCGTAGGCAGTGAGCTTTTCTTGGGCCATACGACCCGCTAGAGTTTGTTGAGGAATTTGCCCTAACCCATCGATCGCCGCTTGCCATTGGGCGATCGCTTTGCTGCGTCCAGAGGTATCTTTTGCCTGGTTGTAAATTTGCCGTGCTTCTTCGAGGGCCTGATCTTTTTCTTCTAGCTGCGTCCGGGCGTTGCCTTCTTGAAATAGCCTGGCTTCCATGCGAGCAACTTTTTCTCTGGCAGCCCGAAACTCATCTAGTGTAAAGCGCCAACTGCACCCAAAAAAGCCACAGTACTCGCTAGGGTAGTAGCCCACAAACCAGACCGGCAGAGCATCCAAATGTTTTTGGGCCGCTTTGACTTTGGTGTTACCCAACTCAAAATCGGCGGGAGCAGTGGCCCGGTTGATCAGTTGGTCGGCTTGCTCTACTGTATTCACTGCGCCTCGGTAGTGGTGATCCATACTCATGAAGCTAGGAATCAGCAGAATCGGAGCTTTGCTAGCAACCGCCAGGCGCAACCAGGGAATCGGCAAATTGACCGCATAAATGCCCCCCGCCAAAATCAGCAGCGCGATCGATGAAGCCTTGATTGCCCCCCACGGAATCGCCACAGTCGCTTTGGGAGGAGCTTTGGGAGCGGCCGATCGCGGAGCTTTGTTGGCTTTGGCGGCTGCTCTCAAGACTTTTTCAGGAAAGTCTGGGAAGAGGTCAGCCAGGGTTTCCCGCATTTCTTCATAGCTCAGAGGCGGCCCTTCCTGAGATTGCAGCCTCTGCAAGCGCTTGATTGCCAACTCTCGCTGAATTTGAATGGCCGAATCAGTACTAGAAATATTCTGAATTTCGGTCTGAAGAATAGAAAAGGCTTTCTCACTCAGGCGCGGCATAGACTCGATATAAAACGACTGGACTTCAAGATGCCCAAAGTCTAGTCTCGATCTGTCTTTGCTGCTTTAGAAAGCGGCTCAAAAATCTTCCAAAATCCACTCAGAGGCACGATCGCCCAAATCTAGGGGAATATTCACCGCCTTACCCAACCGCGGCCGTTCGCGAGTTTTCTGAATGTAAGCCTCCACCTGCTCAGATGCACCCATCGCCGCCAAATAGCCGCCCACCCGATCGAGATGATCTAGATATTCTGCCTGACTGAGCGGAAAAGAGGCTTGTTCTAGATACTTCCACATCACCTGCACAAAGATTTTGCCCAGCGTCCGCCGGAGTTGGATGTCGTAAGAGCGTCCCCATTTGCTGAGTAGAAGTTGATGAAGGTCGTGTCCGGTCATGGCTGCGATCGTGTAGACGTTTGTAACATTTCGTATAAATAGGAAAGGCTGCGTCTTCGCTATGATGCTAATGTTAAAGTTTGTATAATACACCTAACAAAGCCCTCAAATCGCTGACCTGAAGGATTTCTGGCATTTTTAAGGCTTCGAGAAAATTCTTGAAATCGGCGATTTTAGCTCTTGTGTGTAAATAGATCTAAACACAGGGTTTTCAGACTCAATTCTGAGCATAGATTCTGAGCATAGTCTCTTCGTCATTTTCCCCGATATCTCTAGAGTGTAGACATGGCACAACTAACTGGACCTGCTGACGACGTACCCAGCATGGGTCGCCGTCAGTTCATGAACTTTTTGATGTTTGGCTCAGAAGCACTGGTTGCAATGGGCGCTCTCTATCCGGTTGTCAAATACTTTATTCCGCCTTCATCGGGTGGCGGCTCTGGTGGCGTGACTGCCAAAGATGCGCTGGGCAACGATATTCTCGTCAGCGAATATATTGCTACTCACCCGCCGGGCGATCATTCCCTTTCCCAGGGCTTGAAGGGCGACCCGACCTATCTCGTGGTGCAAGAAGATCAGTCGATCGGCAGCTATGGCATCAACGCCGTCTGTACTCACCTGGGTTGTGTGGTTCCCTGGAATGCGAACGAAAACAAGTTTATGTGCCCCTGCCACGGTTCGCAGTACGACAACACGGGCAAAGTGGTTCGCGGCCCTGCGCCGCTATCTCTCGCCCTGGTTCATGCCACCGTCGAAGACAACAAAGTCAGCTTCACCCCGTGGACTGAGACCGACTTCCGCACCGACGAAGATCCCTGGTGGGCGTAGTTAATTCTCAATGTTAGTCCTCAATGGTTAAGGACTTGCGGATCAAGAATGTACTCCCCTTCAGGGCACGGTAGCGCCATGCCCCTAAGAGAATTCATTTTTGCCTGGTATTTGATTTCCGCGTTCGCCCCTTCAGGTGTTTGGAACGATCGTGCTGAGTGATTGCCAACCGCTAACCTTCCTCCATTTGTTCGCCCTCGTTATCCCCATACATTTCGCTAGAGATGAGAACAAGCTTTTTATTGTCGATGTGGCTTCGCAATGCCCCAGCCCTAGCCCAGAAAGTGCTGGTTGCGTTGGCTGCGGTTACAGTTCTTTTGTCCGGTAGTTTAGCCCTTCCCCAAGCGGCTTCTGCCTACCCAATTTTTGCTCAACAGCAATACGAAACCCCCCGCGAGGCAACCGGGCGGATTGTCTGCGCCAACTGTCACCTGGGTGCAAAACCCACCGAAGTGGAAGTGCCGCAGTCCGTTTTGCCCGATACCGTGTTTGAAGCAGTCGTCAAAATTCCCTACGACAAGAGTGTTCAACAGGTGACGGGCGACGGGTCAAAGGGCCCGCTAAATGTGGGTGCAGTGCTGATGTTGCCCGAAGGCTTCAAGCTGGCTCCCGACGATCGCGTCCCCGAAGAGATGAAGGAGAAGCTGGCCGAGCTTTACATTCAGCCTTATAGCGACACC
Source organism: Leptolyngbyaceae cyanobacterium CSU_1_3 (assembly GCA_012034655.1). Classification (GTDB taxonomy): domain Bacteria; phylum Cyanobacteriota; class Cyanobacteriia; order Leptolyngbyales; family Leptolyngbyaceae; genus JAAUOZ01. Next base: position 3,954 of record JAAUOZ010000306.1, read on the forward strand.
AAAGAGAATATTCTCGTGGTGGGGCCGCTGCCAGGCGAGCAATATAGCGAGATCACCTTCCCGATTTTGTCGCCTGACCCCAACACCGACAAGTCGCTGCGCTTTGGCAAGTATTCGATTCACGTTGGCGGCAACCGGGGTCGCGGTCAGGTTTACCCCGCTGGCAACAAGAGCAACAACGCCATCTACAACGCGCCTGCAACCGGGCAGATTTCTAAGATCGAGAAAGATGAAGAAGGCGGTTTTGTGGTCTCCATTCGCCCTGAAGGCAAAGATGTGGTCACTGAGACTATTCCTGCCGGCCCTGAACTGATTGTCTCTGAAGGGCAAGAAGTCAAGGCTGGCGATGCGCTGACCAACAACCCCAACGTCGGTGGCTTTGGCCAGGTTGACAAAGAGATCGTTCTGCAAAGCCCCGATCGTATCAAAGGTCTGCTGGCGTTCTTTGCGATCGTCACCTTCACCCAGATTATGCTGGTGCTGAAGAAGAAGCAGGTTGAGCGTGTTCAGGCGGCTGAAATGAATTTCTAACGCCAAGGTGCGATTCACCTTCAATCAGCGAGATGGGCGACGGCTCATCTCGTTTTTTGCGGGTCTGCTCGGCATAGTCCTTGAGTTCTCGTGCCATACGACGAATACCCTGCTGCTCGTCTTGACGAATGAACGGCAAAAAAAACCTGCTCAAAGCCCCCGAAAAATTCTCACGGTGGATATACTTCGTGCGATCGAGGGCAATGTCTTGAAGCTCAAACACATGCTCGTTGCGAAACCCTGGAATCGTCGAAACCCACTTCAAACAAACTTCTGGCTGCACCAGAGTCACGATCGGCTGAAACTCAATATCATCCTCTCCGGGCACTCGCTTTAGAGACAAAAACACCTCCCAGGCCACCGGCCATCCCACCAATACCAACTACCGAAGCGACCGCCTTTTTAGGGAACATATCCGAAACAGTTGTAAAAATATTGGCACTCCAAGCCTGATGCGCCGCAGCCGCAAAACCAATGATGGCAATGGCAAACCACATATTATAACTACCCAAAATCTGAGCCGTGACAACCGGCAAAACGCAAGCAGCGTAAATCAGCATCGCCGTTTTGCGCGCTCTGAATACTGCCCAGCCCTTTTTGATAAAATTCATGGGCAACCAACCCCCAAAAACGCTCCCGAAGTAGCGATGATGTAAACCACAGCCGTCGGCAAAGCCAAACCCGATTTTGTAAGCCCGTATTGTTCTTTCAAAAAATCGGGCAACCAAAAGAGGTAGAACCACCAAATGCCGTCGGTTAAAAATTTGCCAAGCACAAAAGCCCAAGTTTGGCGAAAACCCAAGAGTGTGCTCCAACCAACCTTATCGGTGTTGCCTGCTTCTAATTGTTGTTGTTCGTCGAGGTCGGAATGAATGTAATCGTATTCAGCCGCTTGCAAACGCGGTTGATTTTTGGGCGTATCGTAAAGCCAATACCAAAAAATTAGCCACGACAAACCGATTGCACCGATGATGAGGAAAGTCCAACGCCACCCATACGCCTCTGCAATGAACGGGACACTAAGGGGGCAAGAATAGCACCGACGTTTGTGCCAGAATTAAAAATACCGGTTGCAAGGGCGCGTTCTTTTTCGGAAACCACTCCGAAACGGTTTTAATTGCCGCCGGAAAATTACCCGATTCGGTCACACCTAAACCAACACGCGCCATAATAAAGGCGAAATTGCTTTGCAACGGCACTAAAAAAATGCGCCATAGCCGCCATACTCCACGTCACGAGCGAAAGCGCGTAGCCCGTTTTTGTGCCGAGCCAATCCACGATGCGCCCCG
>JAAUOZ010000307.1 GCA_012034655.1 Leptolyngbyaceae cyanobacterium CSU_1_3
AACGGTTTATCCATAGATTCTGCAACGCCTCATTTTTGCCCTTGTCTGCAACTGCAAGTCTCTGACTATTTTTGATACGTTTCGTTAAAAATCACTAAGATTTGACAGCAAAAATTCTTCAATTGTTCGCGAATTTCTGCCGTTGGGCTGCTCACACCTTCAAAGCTCCAATCTTGCACTGTCGAAAATCGCCACTGCTTGCCCTGATGATCAAACCCTGCTGCCTCCACTCCGATCGCTGACCGTCGCTCTGCCTCTGGGTCAGCATGAAACCGAATCTGCACCAGAATGCTGCGGCTCTGAAACAGACGGCTGCGCCCCGGAAAGTGGAACCCTAAATCGATCGAATCTGGATCAACTAATTCGCGGGTGTCTGGGTCATTAGCCCAAGGCTTGAGATCTACCCGTGCATCGGGAAATTCTGACTTAAACAGATTGACTACGGTTGCAATTTTGCTGGCAGTTTCAAGGTCAATGGCTTGCTGTGCTGCATTCACGATCGGTTTCCTCCATCCCATCTTTCTGTAGCTGGATCAGTCATGGTTAAGGTCTCAGAGCCATAATTTTAGGTAATCTGAGTCAAAAATGGCGTACCGATCGCTACACTCATTTTGTGGATGAATGCGAACACCTGGCATCAGATTTGGTTGGCTTTTTCTATCTTATACTGCCAAAAATCGCTGAATGACTTCATTGCTGAGTTCGCTAGTAGAGCCAGATGCCACAATACCGCCTTTTGCATGGCGTAGTACCAATCAGCCTGACGCACAAAGTGCAGGTGCTGTTCGACGAGCAAAACAGAAATTCCGGTTGTTTGGACGATGCGCCGCACCGCCGCCTCAATTTCGAGAATGATGGACGGCTGAATGCCTTCCGTAGGTTCGTCTAACACCAGCAAACGCGGACGACCCATCAGCGCACGAGCGATCGCCAACTGCTGCTGCTGCCCTCCGCTCAAGTCGCCACCCAAGCGCCACAACATCGTTTTCAGCACAGGAAACAAGTCATAGATTTCTTCAGGAATCTCCTGAGTTTTGGATTTGCGATCGGGTATGGCTTCTAGACCCAAAATCAAGTTTTCTTTGACGGTCAATCTGGGGATCACTTCGCGTCCCTGAGGGACATAGCCAATGCCCATGCGGGCACGCTGATCGGGTGATTGGCTGAGAATGGGCATTCCGGCAAGGGCGATCGTGCCACTGCGAGGCTTGAGCAAACCCATAATAGTTTTGAGTAGCGTCGTTTTGCCCACGCCGTTGCGCCCGATTAGGCAAACCATTTTGCCAGGGTGAACCGTCATATCGACGTTTCTGAGAATATGACTTTCTCCGTAATATACATTTAGATCGGAGACCTCTAGCATTGGGCTTCCCATTGCTGGATCTGTATATTCTGCTGTCGCGCCGTAGGTCTGACTCATGGCTTTTGCTGTGTTTTTGCTGTATTTTGCCTGGGGCTTAATTTTTGTTCGTTAGGTTACGCGGCTTCGTCGTCTTGGTATCCGAGATAGACCTCGATTACGCGTGGATCGGTTTGCACCTCATCCATTGTGCCTTCGCAGAGAACGGTTCCTTCGTGCAAAACCGTGACCGTGCGGGCGATCTGACGAACAAATTCCATATCATGTTCGATCACGACGATCGAGTGACTTTCTGCCAGAGCCAACAGCAGATTTCCAACTTTCTCGGTTTCTTCGTCGGTTAGGCCGGCGACGGGTTCATCCACTAGTAGCAGATCGGGTGATTGGGCTACGAGCATCCCGATTTCGAGGCGCTGCTTTTCGCCGTGGGAGAGGAGAGCCGCTGGAATGTCTGCTCTGTGGGCTAGCCCGATCGTGTCCAACAATCCGCCGACGGTACGCCGTTCGGCGGTGGTGGGTTTACCAAACACTGCACCCAGGATATTTTTGCGCCGATTGCAAGAAAGCTCCAAGTTTTCACGCGGGGTGAGATTGAGATAGACCCGTGGTGTTTGAAACTTGCGCCCGATGCCCATGCGGGCGATGTCGTGCTCTTTGAATCCGCTCAGATCACGACCTTTGAAGATCACCCGTCCGATCGTGGGCTGAGTTTTGCCCGTGATCGTGTCTAGAAAGGTCGTTTTGCCTGCGCCGTTTGGCCCGATTACTACCCGCAACTCACCCGGATCGAGGGTGAAATTTAAGTTGTTGATCGCCTTGAAGCCATCAAAACTAACCGTCAGATTTTCGATTTGTAAGATCTTGTCGCTCATATTCTACATCCGGGTCTTCTTCTAGGCTGGGGTAGGTGCTGATGCGCTGTTTTCCGCGTAGGAGGGTGCGTGCGTAGTCGAGTCCCTGCGATCGTAGCCAGCCGACCAATCCCCCCGGCAAAACCGTGACCACAATCAAAAACAGCGCTCCCTGGAAAAACAGCCAAACTTCAGGAAAACTTTCGCTGAGGAAGCTCTTGGCAAAATTGACAATTAGCGTGCCAATGATCGCCCCGACGAGGCTGGCTCGGCCGCCGACCGCGACCCAGATTACCATCTCGATCGAGAAGGCAATATCCATCGATTTGGGGGTAATGATGCCCGACTGCACCGTGTAGAGCGCACCGGCAACCCCTGCCAGCCCTGCGGAAGCCGCGAACACGAGCACTTTGAAGGCAGTCGGATCGTAGCCCGTGAATCTCACCCGTGGTTCGTCGTCGCGAATGGCAACCAACAAGCGCCCTAGCCGCCCACTCGTAAGCCAGCGACAAACCCCATAGGCGACGGCCAACAGCACCACTGTCAGCATATAGAAAGACCATTGCACTGCTGGCTCCCCTACGGTTTGCCCAAAAATAGTGGTGGTGTCTGTTTTGAGTCCGTTTGTGCCGTTGATGAGTTTTTGCTGGCCGTTGAAGAAATTGAAAAAGACGATCAGGGCGGCCTGGGTCAAGATCGAGAAATATACGCCGCGAATTCGATTGCGGAAGACCAGATATCCCAACACGGCGGCGACGATCGTAGGAATGACGATCGCCGCAAAAATTGTAAACGGTAGAGAGCTAAACGGTTGCCAAAAGGCGGGCAGTTCTGTCACGCCGTAGAGGGCAAAAAAGTCGGGCAGTTGACCACTGGGCTGCAATTGCAAATACATTGCCAACGCATAGCCACCCAGGGCAAAGAATAAGCCGTGACCCAAACTGAGAATGCCTGTGTAACCCCAAATCAGATCAATCCCCAAGGCGACGATCGCCAGAGACAGATAACGGCCCAACAAATTCACCCGAAAAGCTTGACCAATGCTGACAAGAAACTGGGGAACTACGAAAATCAATAGCAGGATCAACGCTAGTACGATCGCACCTTCGATGATTAAAGAACGATACTTACGCCAATCGAATGCTTCTCGACGGATGGCTGTGTCCACTGGTAATATCATCTCCGCGGCAACAAGAAAACTCAAACATCAGACAGCAAGATTAGGCATCGACGGTTCGTCCCTTTTGGGGAAACAATCCGGCTGGCTTGATCTGCAAGAAGACGATAATCAGCGCGAACACCATGACTTTTGCCATACTGGTTGTGGCAAAGAAGGTAAAAAAGTCTGCCAGTGGTTTGATGGGTTCAAAGAGGTTAGACAGCACCCCAGAGCCAACGATGTAATTGGTTGTCCCAATCACTAGGGCTGCGACGATGCTGCCAACCAGCTTGCCAACCCCACCCACGACCACCACCATGAAGGTATCGACGATGTAGTTTTGCCCGGTGTTGGGGCCAACGGAGCCAATCAGACTAACGGCACAGCCTGCGATCCCGGCTAGCCCTGACCCGATCGCAAAGGTTAGGGCATCTACTTTCTGGGTGGGAATTCCCAAACAGGCGCTCATGGTGCGATTCTGAGTCACCGATCGAATTCGCAGTCCCCACGCCGATCGATTCAAAAACAGATAGACCGCCACCAGACACGCGATCGTCAGCACAATGATAAAAATTCTTGCATAGGACAGTTGAAAGTTGCCGATCGGCAAGCCGCCCCGCAGCCATTTGGGAGCCGTCACATCGACATTTTGAGCGCCAAACCACGGCCGTGTCATCGCCAGTTTGTAGGTTTGCCCTAAGAAGATCCCAGTCATCCCTGCGATCGCGCTCGACAATGGCAACAGAATTGCAATTGCCCAGTTGCGAATGCGATCGAAATTAGCCCGGCGGGAGAGAATCTGCAACGCTCCAAAGAATAGCAGGCAAAATAGAACGATACCCGTCACTAATACCCAGTTAACACTGCGGACAAACTGCTGCAAAATTAAGCTTACGCCCCAAGTTGCTAACAAAGTTTCGAGCGGCCTGCCATAGAGATAGCGAATCACACCGCGCTCTAATATCAAGCCAAATAGTGCAGTGACTACAAACGCCGCAATTAGTGCAAAGAAAATGTACAAGTCGAACCACGGGCTGCCGAATGACTTGAAGACATTCTGCACTACAAAGGTTGTGTAAGCTCCTAACATCATCAACTCCCCGTGGGCCATGTTGATCACACCCATCAGTCCGAAGACGATCGCCAGCCCCAAGGCTGCCAGCAAGAGCACAGAGCCGATGCTAATCCCACTAAATAAGCCGTCGAGTAAGCCTGTTAACATTCAAGTTTTGCAAAGGATTGAATGATTGAAATACGATGCCGAGACGGCCATTCCACTTGATTTAATGTCAGTTCGACCACTAGTTCGACCACTGGGCTTTTGCCCTCAGCCCAACCCCTCTCCCAGAGCGGAAGAGGGGCTTTGAACCCAAGGTATTTTTATTTCTGATTAAGCAGCCTTAAATTTACCGCCTTTCTTGGGATCAGACCAGTCGCAGGAGAACCCTTTGGTATCAGCAACAAACTGGTTCCAAGGTAGGGGTGCAACAGCCTCCTTCGTTTCAAAGACGATCTTAAAGAGACCATCATCGCCCACTTGACCAATTCGCACATATTTCGACAGGTGATGATTGGGGTTCATCGTCACTTTGCCTTCAGGTGCATCAAAGGTTTGACCATAGGCTGCCGCTTTCACCTTTTCGAGATCATCAGCACCGCCTGCTTTCTCGACCGACTGCTTCCACAGGTAGACCATGATGTAGGCCGCTTCCATGGGGTCGTTGACCACGCGATCGGCTCCATACTTGGCTTTAAATGCTTCCACAAATTTCTTGCTGGCGGGCGTATCCACGGTTTGGAAGTAGTTCCACGCCGCGTAGTGATCTTTGAGATATTCCAACCCGATCGCCTTCACTTCTTCTTCGGCAATACTCACCGACATCGAAGGATATTTGTCGGGCCCCAAACCAGAGGCTTGCAGTTCTTTAAAGAAAGCAACGTTGCTATCTCCGTTCAAACTGTTATAGATCACACCGCCATTAGGCAGGGCTTGTTTGATTTTGGCAATCACAGGCTTGACGTTGGTATCACCCAAAGGAATGTAGTCTTCACCTAAAGTTTTGCCGCCCAGTGCTTCGAGTTGGGCTTTAATAATCGTGTTGGCTGTTTTGGGGAACACGTAGTCAGAGCCGACCAAGAAGAATTCTTTGCCTTTGTTGTCGAGTAGCCATTTTACCGAGGGTTCGATCTGCTGGTTGGGGGCGGCTCCGGTGTAGAAAACGTTGTTTGAGCATTCTTGCCCCTCATATTGAACGGGATACCAAAGCAAGTGTTTTTTAGACTCAAACACAGGCAACACGGCTTTGCGGCTGGCAGAAGTCCAGCAGCCAAACACGGTGGCAACTTGTCTTGGTCGATCAATTTCTTAGCTTTTCGGCAAAGGTGG